>NZ_JBXEOV010000008.1:0-166282 GCF_056856695.1 Psychrobacillus sp. Z16_25
GCTTTGATAGCTCATAAATTTTGCTGGCATCATCATAAAATGATGTCATGTTTGTTTTGCGATATGTTTCAATCGCTGTATATCTTGACGTTTTGCATGTTCAGTTTTCAATGTTCATTTTCCGTCGCCTTTCAACAACTTTATCAGTATAACTTCTTTCGGATATTAAGTCAAGCGTTTTTTTATTTCGTTTGAAAGTTTTTTTCGCTTGTTCCGAAGGACAAGTATTAATATACTCCTTCTTCTCTAAAAAAGCAATACCTTTTTTAAAAAAAGTTGTTTAATAGTATAATATCCTTTGTTAAATGCATCTGAGCGTTCCATAACTGCTCTATTTAAGTTCTATTAATATTACTCTGACTTATAAATGCCACTCTTAAAAAAGATATATTTAATTTATTGAAAAGCGGGTATGTGAGAGTATAAGAATCAAAAATAAACATATGGTGAAATATCCAATAAGAAAGGAGGATTAATGAATGGATTGGTTAACAGATTTAGTCCTTCATAAAGAAGTCATGATCAAACTTTCTTTCGCTGCTTTTTTAAGTTTGATAATAGGAATTGAAAGGGAACTCAAAAAAAAGCCAGTGGGTCTTAAAACAAGTGTGGTAATTGCAACTTTCAGCTGCTTACTTACATACATATCTATTGAATCTGCTTATAAAGCACACGAAGGACAAATAGGAGTAAACATTACAATGGATCCTCTCCGCTTAGCTGCCCAGATTGTTAGCGGAATTGGTTTTTTAGGGGCAGGAGTGATACTGCGCAAAGGTAATGATAGTATATCCGGACTAACTACCGCAGCAATGATATGGGGAGCTGGCGGAATTGGTATCGCCGTAGGAGCAGGGTTTTACATAGAAGCAGCTACATCTGTGTTAATTGTTCTTATAGGAATAGAACTGATTCCTCCCCTCCTCACAAAATTCGGTCCAAAAAGATTAAGATCAAAAGAACTTGCTCTAAAAGTAATTGTTCCTCATTTAGAAGATATCCAAAAGGTTCACGACTATCTAATAGAAAATCGCTTCTATATAGATAACATACGTATAAAGGATATTTGGATCGACGAGAAGGAAATTAAACACGAAATTCAACTCCGTTTGTCTATACTAACCAAGAAGAATACGGTAGAATTTTATCAATCTATTATAGAGTTAGATTTTATAGAAACAATTGAACTAGAATCTATTTAAAACTTAAAAGAAGAAGGAGCAACTATTATGGGAGATATTTTTAAACTATTGAAAAGCGGGAACAAACCATCTTTAATTGCAGCAATCGTAAATACTTTCATTGCTATTTTAAAAGGGGTTGCTTTTTTTATTACTGGAAACGTGGCAATGTTCGCTGAAATGATGCACTCTATCGGAGATGCGGCTAACCAAT
The DNA here is from genome assembly GCF_056856695.1 of Psychrobacillus sp. Z16_25. NCBI lineage: Bacteria > Bacillati > Bacillota > Bacilli > Caryophanales > Bacillaceae > Psychrobacillus > Psychrobacillus sp. Z16_25. Next base: position 1,396 of record NZ_JBXEOV010000008.1, read on the forward strand.
TCTTTGTATATATCGGTTCAGCGCTTTCTAAAAAAGCACCTACTCCTAAGTTTCCAAATGGATTTGGTCGCTTAGTAAACCTTGTATGTCTCGGTGCAGTTATTTTAGTAGGGATTCTTTCCTACGAAACCATAAAGGAAGGCTGGCACCACATTCAACATCCTGCGGAGTCAGAAGGAGTAGCAATAAGTTTAATCGTATTAGGAATAGCCATCCTATTAGAATTTGCTGTTTTGTATAAAGCAGGAAAGGAAATCCTACATGAAGCAGGGATAAAAGGCTCCTTGATGGCCCCTTTAACTACAAGCTTTGCTCATTTAAATAGAGCAAAACCTGCAACTAAACTCGTATTTATGGAGGATCTAGTTGCAACATTAGGAGGTATACTTGCTTTTGTGGCAGTGTTAATCTCCTACTTTACAGGCTTTTTACAAGCTGAGGGTATTGCTTCTATCATCATCGGGGTAATGATGTTCTACGTAGTAGGAAAAGTATTCTTGGATAATGCAAGAGGTGCTCTTGGCGAAACGGATGAACAAATGCTCGTACATATCTCTCATATCGTATCAGAGGTTAACGATATAAGGGATATCCAAGAACTAGAGGTTATTAAAGAAGGAGAATACCTGCATGTAAACCTAAGAGCAGAAGTAGACAAATCACTTTCTTTTGAGCAAGTCGATGATATCCATGACGTGGTAAAAGAGTTGATACTAAATCAACCTGGAGTAACGGATGTCTCCATATCATTCGATGAGGATGACGGAATAAGAACCTGGACGCATCATAAAGACCAGCACACTGTGTTGAAGACAAGTAACAAAGTAGAATAGTAGAAAGATATTACTATTCCTTTCTTATGAATTGTGTTCTTATTAGAATTTATAATCGAACCCATGTTTCAAGTAGGAAACTCTATAGGCTCGTAGCAGTATCGACGCCTCCTATGGGAGCATGGTAGTAGGTATGACAGGACTGCCACGTGCATTAACGATGGGTGCCAGCTTACCATAAGAAGGGAAAAATAAAGTATTAAAACTAAGAAAGCACTTATGATTCTAAAATATAATTAGAATCATAAGTGCTTCTTGTTTATTTTACTTAGCCCCTATCACTTATATAGAGAATTTACTAACGCACTTATAAGCAGGCAGTTAAAATAGCTTTTGTATCTTCTGCATTTAGCTTATTAAAATTACCATATTCCCCTCTTGCCATTGCTTTTTCTACCATTAAATCAAGCTTTGTGTCATCAATCTCATAATCTGCTAGTCTTGATGGCGCGCCTAAGGATGCCCAAAATTCAGCTAAACGATCGATTCCTTCTTGTGCAACCTGCTCTTCTGTCTTGCCAGAAGGATCTACTTCAAACACCTTAATCGCAAGCTTTGCAAATCTAGAAGGATTTACATGTAGGTTATGCCTCATCCAACGAGGGAAAATAATCGCTAAACCACCTGCATGCGGAATATCATATACAGCCGAAACTGCATGCTCTATATTATGACTACCCCAATCTCCGTTGTAGCCCATTTGCAAGAAACCATTTAACCCTAAAGTTCCTGCGAAAAGAATTGTTTCGCGAAGTTCATAATTATGAAGGTCCTTTACAAGCTTTGGTGCAACCTCTATTACCGTTCTAAGCGCCCCTTCTATCATTTCATCCTGAAGAGGAGTGTTAGTTGCATTATTATAATATTGCTCAAACATATGAGACATCATATCTACAATTCCGTATACAGTTTGGTCTAACGGCACTGTAAATGTATTTTCCGGATCTAAGATAGAGAATTTAGGGAATGTTAATGGGCTTCCCCATCCATATTTCTCTAGCGTTTCTTCATTGGTAATTACAGAACCTGAATTCATCTCTGAGCCTGTAGCAGCCAGGGTAAGAACTGTACCAAACGGAAGTGCTTCCTTGACAGGAGACTTACGTAAAACCAAATCCCATGGATCCCCATCATATTTTGCACCAGCGGCAATAAGCTTCGTACAATCAATGACGGAACCACCGCCAACAGCTAGAATAACATCTATGTTTTCTTTCTTACACAGCTCTGCCCCACGTGTAGCTGTGTAAAGTCTAGGATTAGGCTCTACACCTGCCAATTCAAAAATCTCCATATCCGCTTCTTGAAGCAAGTCTATTACCTTATCATATAAGCCATTCTTTTTGATACTTCCTCCACCGTATACTACCAGCACTTTCTTGCCATATGTAGAAAGCTCAGTAGGTAGCTTCTCAATCTGCCCTTTTCCAAAAATTAATTTAACCGGATTATAAAATGTAAATGAATTCAACTAAATTCCTCCCTTACCTGTTAAAGTAATCATAATAAAAACCGCTTGTAAAATACAAGCGGTTCAACTTGGTTATACCCAGCCACGGAAACGAGACGCTTCTGCAGTTCTACGTACACCAACCATATAAGCAGCTAATCGCATATTAATGTTACGCGTTGTTGCTACTTCATAAATATTGTCAAATGCATCCACCATTTTTTTCAATAGCTTCTCATTTACTTCTTCTTCTGTCCAGTAATAGCCTTGATTGTTTTGTACCCATTCAAAATAAGATACCGTTACTCCTCCTGCACTTGCTAATACATCAGGAACTAGTAAAATATCTCTCTCATAAAGAATACGAGTAGCTTCAGATGTGGTAGGTCCATTTGCTGCTTCCACTACAATTTTCGCTTTTATATTATGAGCATTTTCAGAGGTAATTTGATTTTCAATAGCAGCAGGCACTAAAATATCACATTCTAATTCTAATAATTCTTCATTAGATATTGTATTTTCAAATAGAGTTGTAACCGTACCAAAACTATCACGACGATCTAATAAATAGTCAATATCTAAACCGTTTGGATCATACAACGCTCCATAAGCATCAGAGATACCTATCACTTTAGCACCCTGGTCATTTAGGAACTTAGCCAAGAAGCTACCTGCATTACCAAAACCTTGAATCACCACGCGAGCGCCAACCATATCAATTCCACGTTTTTTAGCAGCTTCATTGATAACAATTGTTACTCCTTGTGCAGTCGCACGGTCGCGGCCTTGTGATCCACCAAGAACTAGTGGTTTACCAGTAATAAATCCTGGAGAGTTGAATTGGTCCATACGACTGTATTCATCCATCATCCATGCCATAATCTGCGCATTAGTGAAAACGTCTGGAGCTGGGATATCTTTCGTTGGACCAACAATTTGTCCAATTGCACGAACATAGCCACGGCTAAGTCTTTCAATCTCTCCCATAGACATTTCACGAGGGTCACAGGTTACTCCACCTTTTCCCCCACCATAAGGTAAATCTACAATTCCACACTTCAGTGTCATCCACATTGAAAGCGCTTTAACTTCCTCATCTGTTACGCCTGGATGAAAACGCACTCCACCTTTAGTTGGGCCAACAGCATCATTGTGTTGAGCTCTATATCCAGTGAATACCTTTACTGTGTTGTCATCCATTCTTACCGGGATTCTTACTTCCATCATTCTGATTGGTTCTTTAAGTAATTCATACATCGCTTCATCATAACCAAGTTTTTGCAAAGCCTCTTTAATTACTGCCTGCGTTGAAGTGAACAGGTTTAAATTTTCAGCCATATAATTATTTCGCCTCTTTAATTCATAATTATTTCTTCGCACTCATTGTATCACATGTCCAATGGAATTTGTCTAAGAATTGTTAATTCGTGAATACTTTTTTAATTTTATCCAATGCCCAATCTAATTCTTCTTTGGAAATTACTAGTGGAGGAGCAAATCTGATTACTGTATCATGTGTTTCCTTGCACAATAAGCCAAGGTCTTTTAGTGCTTCACAGTATGGTCTTGCCTGTTCGGTAAGCTCCATTCCTATAAATAATCCACGTCCTCTTACTTCTTTAATGGAAGGATGCTTAATTTCTCTTAGCGCTTCCATAAAGTAGTTCCCGAGCTCTAGTGATTTTTCCGCAAGCTTTTCATCAACTAAAACGTCTAAAGCAGCGTTAGAAACTGCACAAGCCATAGGATTTCCACCAAAAGTTGAACCATGGGATCCAGGGTTGAAAACGCCTAATACATCCTTATTAGCAACGATACAAGAAATCGGGAATACCCCGCCTCCTAGTGCTTTGCCCAGGATATACATATCAGGCTCAATGCCTTCCCATTCACAAGCAAACATCTTACCGGTTCTTCCTAAGCCTGCTTGAATTTCATCAGCGATAAATAGAACGTTATTTTCTTTACACAGGTCTAGAGCAGCTTTCATAAACCCTTCAGGAGGAATAATAATTCCTGCTTCTCCTTGAATCGGTTCAATTAAGAATGCCGCTGTGTTTGGCGTAATCGCTTCTTTTAAAGCCTCAAGATCTCCGTAAGGAATCAGTTTAATCCCTGGAAGCATTGGACCAAATCCTCTTTTATATTCAGGATCAGAAGATAAGGATACTGCTCCCATCGTACGTCCGTGGAAATTTCCTGTACAAGCAATTATTTCCGCTTGATTGTCTGGAACACCCTTTACATCATACGCCCATCTTCTAGCAGCCTTGAAAGCTGTTTCAACTGCCTCTGCCCCTGTGTTCATAGGTAAAACCATCTCTTTACCTGTAAGTGAGCTAACTTTCTCATACCATGGTCCTAATTGGTCATTATGAAATGCACGGGAAGTTAAAGTCACTCTATCCGCTTGATCCTTAAGCGCTTGAATAATCTTAGGATGACGATGCCCTTGGTTAACTGCAGAATAGGCTGATAGCATATCCATATACTTATTTCCCTCTGGGTCCTTCACCCAAACCCCTTGTGCTTCAGAAATGACGATTGGAAGCGGATGATAGTTGTTTGCACCGAACTTTTCTGTTAGTTCAATTACTTTACCTGTAACTGTCATTAATAATCCTCCTATAAAAACAGGCAGGACACTTCAAAAATGTGCCTGCCCATTTGTAATTAATTAAAACATTTCAGAAGTAGTTTTTGCTTGCATATGAAGTTGGATGTAATCTGGTCCACCAGCTTTAGAGTCTGTACCAGACATATTAAAGCCTCCGAATGGTTGGTAGCCAACAATTGCACCCGTGCATCCACGGTTAAAGTATAGGTTACCTACGTGGAAATCCTCACGTGCTTTTTCAAGATTCATACGGTTAGTCGAAATAACTGCACCAGTTAGGCCATATTCTGTATTATTTGCAATATCAATTGCCTCATCAAAATCTTTTGCCTTCGTAATTCCTAATACTGGCCCAAAGATTTCCTCCTGCATGATACGTGCTGTTGGAGAGACATCTGCAATAACAGTCGGTTGAATAAAGTAACCTTCTGAATCATCACCAGTACCACCAGTGATTAAACGGCCTTCTCCTTTACCAATTTCAATATAGTCCATAATTTTCTTGTAAGCTGCTGCATCAATTACTGGTCCTACATAATGCTCGTCATTATCAGGAATACCAACAGATAGAGAGTTCGTTACTTCTTCAACTCGCTTCAATACTTCATCGTATACGTCCTTGACAATTACAGCTCTTGAACCAGCTGAACATTTTTGACCGCTGAAGCCAAAAGCAGAACGAACAATAGCTTGTGCAGCTAAATCAAGATCTGCTTCCTTATCAACTACGATTGTATCTTTTCCGCCCATCTCAAGGATTGTACGTTTGATCCAGATTTGACCTTCTGATAACTTAGAAGATTTCTCTACGATTCCTAAACCAACATCACGAGAACCAGTGAAGCTGATTAAGCGAGTACGTGGGTGCTCTACTAAGAAATCCCCAATCTCTGCTCCAGAACCAGGAATAAAGTTAACAACGCCAGCTGGCATTCCCGCTTCCTCTAAAACTTCTATAAATTTATAGGCAATCACAGGAGTTGTAGAAGCTGGTTTAAGAAGAACAGTATTCCCAGCAACCATTGCTGCTACTGTAGTACCCGCCATTATAGCGAACGGGAAGTTCCATGGAGAAATAACAACTGCAACCCCTAAAGGAATGTAGTCATAACGGTTATATTCACCTGGACGACTTTCTACCGGTTGACCGTCTTTCAAACGAAGCATTTGACGACCATAGTATTCTAAGAAGTCAATACCTTCAGCAACCTCTACATCCGCTTCTAGCCACGTTTTCCCTGCTTCTCTAGATAATAATGCAGAAAACTCGAATTTGCGACGGCGAATAATTGTTGCAGCTTTGAATAAAACATCCGCACGAATTTCTGGTTTTACCTTTTTCCAAGTATTAAACGTTTCATCTGCTATTTTAATAGCTTTTTCAGCGATATCTCTGCTAGCCTTCGAAACTTTCCCTACCACTTGTGTCTTTTTAGCAGGATTATATGAAACTATCTTATCTTCTGTCGTAATTCTTTCTCCACCTACAACTAGCGGGAAATCCTGACCAAGATAGGAATCTACAATTTTATATCCATCCTTAATTGCTTTTTTATTTTCTTCTTTAGAAAAATCAGTAAACGGCTCATGCTTATACGGTATCATGAACATCCTCCTTTAGATTAGGTGCAAAAATAATTTGCACTATTAATACATTTCTATATATAATAATGCAAAAGATAATTGCGTTTTTCAAGTAAAATAACTTAAATCTTTCAAATTTCTTGAGGTGACAATAATGGAAGACATCGAAAAAAGGCTGCAGCCATTTTATAAATTTGCAGCAGAACATGTTGGTGTAGGGATTCATGCTGTCGACATACATGGTAAAACGATCATTTATAATGAAAAAATGAGAGAAATTGAAGGATTAAATATAACAGATGTGGAAGATCGCTCTATTTTGGAGCTTTTTCGATTTGAACAACAGGAAAGTACACTTTTAAAGGTTCTACATCAAAAGGAACCCATCCTTCGAGTAAAGCAAACATACTGGAATCGAAATGGGCAAGAAATTACGACCATTAATGATACTTACCCTGTATTTGAAAAAGAGGAGCTCGTTGGGGCAATTGAATTTTCCAGAGATATTACTACAATGGAGAAGCTTCTTTACCAGCCATTCAAACGACACGATGAAGAGATCTCCCTTTCTACCATTATTGCCAAATCTAATTTAATGAAGGAAGTAAAGGCACAATCCTTAAAAGCATCTGAAATAAGAATGCCTGTTTTGCTCATAGGAGAAGCTGGAACAGCAAAGGACTTCATAGCAGAAGCTATTCATCGCCAGTTATCACCGCCCAATCAGCATTTTTTAAGCTTGCACTGCCACATGGCGGATTTTCATTTTATCCAAAAATTTCAGCAAGAAATTTCCGCTGTCTCCAATTGCACCATCTATTGCGAAAGAATTGACTTGTTATCTGTAGAGCTCCAGAACACGCTATATCAAATACTGCAGAACCATAAGACAAGTAACCTTTTTATCGCAAGCATCGGCGAAGATCCAATTGATTTAATTAATAGAGGAAAGCTGATAAAGGAACTGTATTATCATTTTGCTACAATTACTATCCGAGTCCCACCGTTAAGAGATCGCCCTGAGGATATTCCCCCTTTTGTGGAAGACTATTTTAAAAGATACCTTAATCGGTATGGCACATCTATCCAGCAAATTGAAGAAGATGTGATGGATGCTTTTCTTTCTTATACATGGCCTGGCAACCTAAAGGAGCTTGAGCTGCTCCTTGATGAAATTTGTTCGATGAGCACTAATGAGACCAAGCTTCGATTTGATATGCTGCCTTTGCACTTTAAATTCAAAATACAAAATGCAGGAAAGCGAGCAGAAGATTTTATTTTAGCTTCTAAAAAGGTTTTCTTACCTCTTGATGAATATCTGAGAGAAGCAGAGAGCTATTATCTACAAAAAGCAATGGAAAAACACGACAACAACATCACAAAAGCCGCTGAGGCTCTCGGTATGAGCAGGCAAAACCTTCAGTATCGCTTACGAAAAATGAAGAAATAAGAGAATAGGGAAATCGAATGAGAAGCGCTTAAATGATTAAGTGCTTCTTAATTTTTACCTTAGGTTCTCCGCTGCGTCAGACGCTTTCTCTGGGGGTGAACAGAATGGTGATTAGGAAGTATGATTCTGAACCTTTGGTTCTCCGCATCGTCGGACGCTTTCCGCGGGGGCGTGGTAAGCCAGCACCCATCGCTAACGCGCGTGGCTGTGCTGTCTTACCTACCACCCTGCTCCCGCAGGAGTCGCCGACGCTGCTCCGAACCATCAATGTTTCCTTCTTAAAAATAGCTTTTGATAAATAACTTATAAGAAGAACATAACCCATCAAGAAACCGAGGATTTGTCCAAGCTTATCATATTGACCTCCAGAGAAACGTTGAAGTACTTCATTCTTCCTTTTATTTTATTCATTTCTTAAGTTTGTCATATAAGCTTTTAGTTCTTCTATATGACTCGTTTGAAAGATCAGCCCTTCCTCATCAAAAACAAGTAAGGCAGGGAATTCTTTGATGTCCAGCTCTTTCTGAAAATCTACAATGTAGTCTTTGTCATATTCCATCCATGAAGCGTTGATTTTTGGTTTTAAACTCAACATATCTAGAATAGAAACTTCTTCTTCCACAGACATGATTCCCCCCTTTTGCTGCATCACTACAATTCGGTAGCCATCACTTGGAAGTAAGCCAGCATATTTTTCTTCAAAGGTCATGTCTAATAATATTAGTTCTTTTGGGGAGCCTTCGATTTTCTTACGCTTTGGTGGATTGACCAACACCTTTTGGCCAGTTTTCATATCCTCCATTGTAGCGTTTGTCCCATCCTCAAACATAATATCTGTCTCATCCGTTATTTTAGCTGTATAAAAGATTTCATCTTCTGTATTATAGCTGGACATCCAACCACGCTTTTCCCATTCGGAAATGTCAATGAGAATTGTCTTTTCATCCTGTATCTCAAGGACATTTCCTATCATTTCATTGTCTTTATAATGCCTATATGGATTTTCACTATTGCAAGCAGAAAAAAGGAATAAAGTAATAGCGATTAAGAAAATCCACTGTCTCATGCCCATCCCTCCTTTTACAATTAGACATAAATAGTCATCCAAAAGTTACCAATAGTTAACAAATAAAAAAAGAGAAGCGATTTTCACAGTCGCTTCTCCGTCTACTCTTGTTGTTTCTTACCGGATGGATTGTTTAATCCAATCTGCCAGTTTTTCTTTTAATGTGTTAAAGCCTTCCTCATCATTTTCATCAATACGTGCTTGTAAGGATTTTCGAGGCTTCTCTTCTTTTTTTACTGGTGGTTTTTCTTGCAGTTCTCTGATGGAAAGGCTAATTTTTCCTGCTTCTTCATCAACCTCTAAAACCTTCACTTCTACCTGCTGCCCCACCATCAAAAAATCCCCGACTTCTTTTACATAGCCATACGTGATTTCTGAAATATGCACTAAGCCTTGGGTCTCTTCATCTAGACTAACGAAAGCTCCATATGGTTGAATCCCTGTTACCTTACCAGTTACAACATCTCCTACCTTGTATGTGTTTGTCATGTTGCCTTTCCTACTTTCTTATATACGTATTGGTCATGTTAAATTATAGCATAATAGAAAGTGGACGGGCAAAATTCACTGTGTTGGCATAAACCGGGGTCTCCAGCCATTTTCTGTTTTGTTTAATTGAAAGCCAATGGATTCCTCTTCTTTATACATATTCCCTCCTTTTTGGAGAGTCAACATTACAACCGTTTTATCCTCATTCACCGGCCTAGAAAGAAAGGAAGAAAATTCTTTTCGTATATCCTCTATCTGTACATGGTTTCCTTCCATATACTCATCTTTCGGGATTTGTATAGCACCGTCCTTCAGATAGAGAGAGTATACAGTGTCATAATCCTTTAATTGGATGGAGTAATAGTACAACCCAACTATCTCTTCTGGAGTTGCTTCCTTCAATAAAGCTGGATCCTTGGAATCGGCGTATATTTTATATAGCCCATGAATCTTTTGAACAAAATCGTCATCTATCAAGGTAGCCTGATCATCTTCCCTAGTAAGCTCGCCAACCATAAACTTTTTCAAGTTCGCTGTGATATCATCTCTTGAGAAGGCTTCCCACGAGGAAGATTCTGTCCACCCGCTTGCCATAAATTCCTCTACGATTGGCTTGATGATAAACGCAGCAAGGGAATCAGGGTATTCGTTTAATGCTGTTACCCAAATATCTTGATATTTTTCATCCACAGTTCCATTTGAGTTTAGAACCTGTTCTCCTTTTATTAATTCATATAATATCCTTCTATAAGTTAGCTCTCTATCTCCTATTACATCAGCGCTATAGTGATCATATTGATCCTTCACAGCCATGATGCTCTCTAGGTGGATTAATGGCTCCATCGTATCTTCAAATGTATATTCCATAGGATCTTCATTAATTGGATAGCCCTTCATCCACATCATATAAGAATTAGCTAGTGGGGAGAGCAACTTTTCAATATGTGGAGTAAATACGTTATCCCTGTTAAATCTCACCTCTAATCTTTTTTCTTCGTTAGTGGCGACTAAATGTAACCCCTGCGATTCAATAATCCTCAAAATATTTTGTAGCTCTACTGGTAGGTTCTCTCTCTGGGCCTCTAAGTTGTATAAATGATACTTTTCATTTACCTTCAGCTTTTCAAGCTCTTCCTGGTACTTCTCCAGTCCATAGTTTCCGTATTGCTGATAATTATTAATAGCTCGATGATATTTCTCCAAGAATTCATATGCTTCTATTTCGGGCATCACCTGATTTTTGTCCACTAATTCATTTATCAAGTCCATTGGGAGCACAAAGAAGTAATCTATAATCAAGTTCTTAATAAATTCTTCAGGATCCTCTTGGCCAGAAAGCTGTTGGATTTTAGAATTATTTTCAATGAACATGTCGGCATTTTGTACAAATGGAATAGCTGAAAATTCTTCTTCAGGTAGATCTAATTTTTTTCGAAAGCTTTCACGTTCCCTTTCATAAATTATTAGTATTTGTTCAGAAATCTCTTCTTTTGTCAATTCACTCTGCTCTAGGTTTGCTTCACTTTTATCCTCTGTCAGCAGAAAACTTGCTCCTATGAACCCGAAAATAACAATACTAGCTACACCCACAGCCCAAACGCCGAGCTTTTGCCATTTCGTCTTTCTGGTGCTCTGGCCCTTTTGCTGTTGCTCCTGGTCTTGTTCAGCTATTCTCTTCATTACATCCTCCGAATGATCTTCAGAGGGAATGCGATCATAACTCTTCTTTAAAAATTCAAATCGATCTTCAAGTTCTTTATTGTCCATTTTCAGCCCCCCTATCTTGAACCAGTAGTATTTTTAGTTGACCTTTAGCTCTCAGCATTCTCACCTTTACAGTGGAAATAGATATACTTAGTACTTCTGCTATTTGCTCGTAAGTAAGGTCATGAAAATAAAAAAGGATAATCGGAAAACGGTAATTTTCATCTAATTGTTGTATTGATTGATGCAAGGCACGATCCTCTTCAAAAACTAATACCTTAGCTTCTGGCGACTTAACGAATTGATTGTTTCCAAAAGTTTGTACTTTCTTTTCCTTTTCCGCTTCCTTCCTTTCCTTCCGATAATAATCTCTTGTTGTATTGAGAATTATTTTATATAGCCATGTTGTAAATCGATCCTTTTGAAACTGATGAAGAAATCTGTATAGCTTTATAAAAACTTCTTGCTTCACATCAGGAATGTCTTGTATTTGTACGCCGCATTGGAACGCAAACTTCTCTACAGTTCGCTGATGCATTCGGATAAGGTCTGAGTAGGCCTCTTTATCCCCAGCTTGAGCCCTAGCAATTAAATCAGATTCTTCCATACTTCCCCCTCGCTCTCTCTGTTGGTTATAAGTGGTACGAAAGTTTATTAGCATTTGTTACATTTCCCCCTATACTTTTTGAAAACTCCTTTGTACAATAAAGAAATCCTTAATAAGGAGGACAAATTTTTATGGAAAAAAGAGATCATTTTGGTTCGAAAATTGGATTTATTCTTGCAGCTGCAGGGAGTGCCATCGGACTGGGGGCAATATGGAAATTCCCCTATATGGCAGGCACAAATGGCGGGAGCGTCTTTGTTGCTTTATTTATCCTCTGTACTTTACTAATAGGTCTGCCTATATTATTGGCTGAGTTTCTTATCGGGAGAAAAGGACAATCTGACGCTGTTACTGGATTTAAACGATTAGCGCCAAACCAGCCTTGGTTTTTAATTGGATGGTCTGGCTTTATATTCTCATTTATTATTCTATCGTTTTATAGTGTAGTTGGTGGTTGGATCCTTTCCTACCTGGCTCGTTCTATTACTCTAAGCTTAAACCACTCGGGTGAATCCTTCTATGAGAATCTTTTTAATTCTGTCATTTCTAATCCCTGGGAGGTCTTAATAGGACAGGGAGCTTTTATTCTCCTAACAGTCCTTATCGTTTCAGGAGGAATTAAAGGAGGCATTGAAAAGGCAAGCAAATGGATGATGCCGATGCTTTTCATCTTTTTCATTGTGTTAGCAATTCGTTCATTAACACTTCCAGGGGCATGGGAAGGGGTAAAGTTTCTATTTGTTCCTGACTGGTCTTATTTCACCTGGGAAACTGCCTTACTTGCTCTCGGACAAGCATTTTTCTCTTTAAGTGTAGGGGTATCTGGAATGATTACCTACGCTTCATACATGCCAAAAGAAACCAATTTAGGCAGCTCGGCTGTTAGTGTTTCTGTGTTAAATATCGTCATCTCTATCATGGCTGGCCTGGTTATTTTCCCAGCAGTATTTGCTTTAGGCTTTTCTCCTGATGCTGGTCCTGGGTTAGTATTCATCATCATTCCGGCTGTATTTGAACAAATTATCTTTGGAGAATTTTTCTTAATAATATTCTTTGTCTTATTATTGTTTGCTACGCTAACATCCTCTATCAGTATGTTAGAAATTGTAGTATCTATTGGAATCAAGTCAAAATACGAACGACGTAAAAAGGCTGCTTGGCTTTTTGGCTTTTTGATTTTCCTAGTAGGCATTCCTAGTGCACTATCATTCGGTGTATTATCGGATATTAAAATACTAGATATGATACTATTTGATTTTGCTGACTTCCTAACAAGTAGTATCGGTCTGCCATTAGGCGCGTTATTTATCTCCATCTTTGCAGGCTACAAGTTCTCCAAAAAAGAACTATTGGAAGAGCTTAACGTCACTAATCGAGTGATGAATATATGGCATATCATTGTAAGATATGCGGCTCCGTTAGCTATCCTCCTTGTCTTTATACAAGGCTTGTTAAACGTCTTACTATAAGGTGATACTTTGATAGGTGGGGGTCTTTCCTCCCCCACCTATCATTAGTTAAACCAATCGGGCTATCTCCCACTTAGCTGTCTTATTTCTTTTGCCATCTTGAAGCAGGAGCGGGAAAAAATTTGTTCTAGATCTGTCAACACTTAAATATAAATTTCTTAACATACCTGTGCTATACTAGAAGTAAGGATTTTTATATGAAAAGGGGTGGATGGAATCATGAAACAAGAATTACATGAACAGCTTAAGCAATTAAGAGAAGAGAGAAAAATCTCGCTTGAAACACTTTCTTTAAAAACTAGAATTGGTGTTGGTAAGCTAGAGGCATATGAAACAGGACGTGAAATCCCATCTGTACAAACAATCCTCAAGCTTTCTAATGCGTTAGAAGTGCCAGCTTCCAACTTATTAGACGGAATTCAAGAAGCATAAAGAAAAGCGCAGGCCACAATCTATGCCCTTCCAGTCGACAGGGAGACTCTTTCAATTGGAGTTCAATAGACAAAACACATAGAATAAAAGAAATGCGCAGGCGCTTATTTTCTTATAAAAAAGAGCTACCCTTTGGGAGCTCTTTTTTTAGTTCTCTAATTTTTTTGGGGCATTCATACTTAAATCAAACTAGGAACAAGCCTTCGTAAGGATTTGTGCCTTTTGGTTGCCCAAAAAAACTGACCGGAAAGAATATTCTTCCGATCAGTGCCGTTTCTTAAATGATGCATTTCATTTCGTACTTTAAAGCAATTAATTTATAAGAAATTTCCATACATTTTTCTAATGGTATCCACCGTTCAAATGAGTGCTCGTAGATTTCCTGAATTTTTTTAGCAAGGTCAGAGGGGTGGTCAATAGTCTGTAGATAGGCCACTACATCAGCTATTTCTGCATCATATCCGTCTGCTCCTATATTAAAAGGATCCCAGGCTTGTAGGGTCCATACCGCTTTTCTATTCATTTCTATACTATCCATGTAGTTTTTCACCTTACTAGTTTTATTAGTTAGGGTTATAATAACATAATACACGCAAAATGAAAGGGGTATTTGATTTGTCAGACTTTTCTACAATCTATCAAAGGAGAAATACATATTCAGCAAAATGGGACATGCTTGAGCAGGTTTATTCTATAGAGGATGGTTCGGATGTGCTCCCAATGTGGGTAGCAGATATGGATTTTGCCTTAGCTCCTGTTATTCAAAAAGCCTTACATAAGAGATTGGAACACCCGGTATTTGGATATTCTACTACTCCTGAGGAAGTAAGAACGGCACTTACAAACTGGGTATCTAGCAAGCATCAGCTAGAGATAAATAACGATTGGATTTTACTAAGAAATGGGGTTATCCCTGCTATGGCAGAGACCATAGAGGCATTTACAGAGCCTGGGGATAAAATTTTAGTTCACTCTCCTATTTATCCCCCTTTTAAAAGCATACCTACGAGCTTAGAAAGAGAAGTTGTCACATGCTTGCTAAAAGAAGAAGGAGACACACTAGCAATAGATTGGGATAGCTTTGAGACTTGTTTGCATGACGTAAAGGCCTTTATTCTATGTAATCCTCATAACCCAGGTGGCAAGGTATGGAGTAAGGAAGATTTAGCAAAGATGGCCTTATTATGCGAGCGACATCATGTACTTGTTTTATCAGATGAGATACATTCTGATCTTGTTTATAAACCAAATAAGCATGTTCCTATGCTTTCAGTTGCTGGGAAGAAAGAAAACGTTATAACCTTCTTTGCACCTACGAAGACCTTTAATATGGCCGGTATCCAAGCTGCTGCTACAGTCGTCCCATGTAATGAAAAACGACTAGTTTTACAGAACAAAGCGGTACGCCGTGGAGACATGGGCTTAAACGTGTTTTCTCTAACTGCTATGCAAGCAGCATACGAGCAAGGTACTCCTTGGCTAGAAGAACTACTGAAGACGTTAGAAGGTAATATAGATTATGCCATAGAAGAGTTGACAAAGCTGGAAGGCATTAAAGTATCCAAGCCACAAGGCACTTATCTTCTTTGGATCGACTACCGAGAAACCGGACTGGAAGAAAAGGAAATGATGCAGCGACTACTAACAGTAGGCAAGCTGGCATTAGAGCCTGGCACAAAATATGGCGAAGGCGGAGACGGTTTCCTACGCATGAATATTGCTTGTCCATTAGAAACAGTGAAAGATGGAATAGAACGATTCAAGAAAGCATTGAATTGATTTCCTGTTGGCCCACAGATAGCGTCCGACGCAACGGAGAACCTGAGACCCTAAATTAGAAAGTACTTTTGATTCTTATCCTTTTATAGAATCAAAAGTGCTTCTTTTTTATTGGCTGTTTTCTAAAATATTTTCCCCAACAACACCTTTTTACAAAAATGTTTCTATTTTATATTTTCTGCGTCTACTTAATAGAAGTATAAACATGGAGGTGGTTATATGAAAAAAACTTTTTTCCTGATATTATTGGTAAGCCTATTATTACTTTCTGCCTGTACTAATGAAAAAACGCACTCATTAGAAGAATTTTATAAAAACGCAAAAATTGAAAATGTAAATGAAGTTATCATTGTAGATGGTTCAAACGGTGCTTCTAAAACGATAACTAAGCAAGAAGATATTGGTGAATTTCTATCTCTTATCAAAGCAATTGAATTTACTCCACAAGAAAATCAAGAAGAACGTGAAGGCTGGAGATACGGTATTACTCTTTTGGATGCCGAAAAGGAATTTAAGTTTACTCTAAATCACATTGACAATACCTATTACGATTCAAATCCAGATATTTATCCGATTGTAGATAACTATTACAAACAATTAGACATGGAAGAAGAATAAAGGCTTTAAAACTATAAGAGCTACACTTCTTAGTTCGTGGGATGCTAACTCTAGCGATATAATATTCTATGAAACGAAAAAACAGCCCCCTATTGTGGAGGGAGCTGTTCTTTGTTCTGCTGTTCTCTTCTTTCTTTCAATACTCTATCTTCAATTTCTTTTGCTTTCAGAGCATCTTTTCTAGATTTTTTTATAAGCCATCTAAACACAAGTATACATACGAGCAATAAAATTAGAAATTCCAATACTACTGGTATATACTCTGTCTTGTCTTCTGGGAAATACAAGTATAGGAACCCTAATTGTAGAAAAGAAAACACGTGTGACACTTCCTTTTATTTTTGAATAATCTCAATTGATTTGATGGATACTTCTACTTTTGGCTTATCGTTAGCGTCCTTCTCTACAGCTGCTATCTCATCCACTACATCCATTCCTTCAATAACTTGTCCAAATACAGTATGTTTTTGGTCTAAATGAGGCGTTCCACCCATTTCCCCATATGCCTTAGCAATTTCCTCAGGCCAGTTACCTTTTATCAGTTGTTCTTCTGTCATTGCTGATTGTTTAGCTTGTACAATGAAGAATTGACTGCCATTTGTATTTGGTCCAGCGTTCGCCATAGAAAGGGCACCACGCAGGTTAAATAGCTGCATAGAAAACTCATCCTCAAAATCTTCCCCATAGATACTTTCTCCACCCATACCAGTACCAGTTGGGTCTCCACCTTGGATCATGAAATCCTCAATAACTCGGTGGAATATAATACCGTCGTAGTAACCCTCTTCCGCATGAGTTAAGAAGTTTTCCACTGTCTTAGGCGCAAGCTCTGGGAAGAGCTTAATCTTAATATCGCCCATTGTTGTATGCATAACGACCAAAGCTTCGTCAGCAGCGATTTCCTCGGAAAGTTGCGGATACATGATTATCTCTCCTGCTTCTTGGGTATCTGTATTACCAGTTGCAGCATTTTCAGTTGGTGTTTCTGTTTCAGCTTGTCCATTTGTTTGTGTATCGGTATTACCCTGCTCTTCATTTTCAGCGGTAGAACCACATGCACTTAAAGCTAGCACGGAAAATAAACCAATAATTATTAGTTTTCTCACGAATTATCACCCCAAGCTAGTTTACCATATTTTGATGTCATATTTCAGTGAAAAAGTTTTCACTCACTTCCTTAGCGTCACGAAATGTTCTATAATAAAAATAATTTCGGGTGAAGTACGCTACAGAAAGAAGGGATTTTTATGAGCGTACAGAAACGTAATTTTATTATTATGTGGATTTCCATCTTTTTTGTTTCCAGTACGATGACAATGATTATGCCTTTTTTATCCCTCTACATAAATACAATGGGGGATTTTACAGATGCCTATGTTCAAAAATGGTCCGGATTAGTATTTGGAGCTACCTTTGTTTCCGCTCTAATCATGTCACCAATCTGGGGAAGAATTGCAGATCGATATGGATATAAACCAATCCTTGTGATGAATGGGTTCGGTATTGCGATAAGTGTTTTTTTAATGGGTTTTGTCAACTCTGTAGAAGCTTTCTTTGTGCTTCGCCTTTTTATGGGTGTAGTTACCGGTTTTATTCCGACTTCCCTTGCTTTTATAAGCTCGCAGACTCCTAAGGAAGTTGCCGGCAGAACGATGGGCACACTGCAAATGGGAAGCGTAGCAGGTACTCTATTTGGTCCAATAATAGGCGGATTCATGGCGGATACTTTCGGCTTCCAATACACCTTCATCATTACCTCTATATCTGTTTCGATTGCAGCACTAATGGTCCTTGTAGGGATTCACGAGGTACGTAAGGTGAAAAAAGAAGGAGACCATGAATATTCTAGAAAAGTGGTCGTATCCGGTATATTCCATCACCGCTTAATACTGAATGTATTAATGATCAGCTCACTTATACAAATTGGCTTATTCAGTATTCAACCGCTCCTCTCCTTATATGTTTCGCATCTAACGAACACGAAGGATGTCGCACTTCTTGCTGGAATAACGTTTAGTGCAACTGGAGTGGGCAGTATCTTGTTTTCTAGAACTTGGGGAAAACTTGGAGATAGTATCGGATATGAAAAAATACTAGGTGTTCTCTTGCTCATGGCCTTCCTATTTATTGTTCCACAGGCCCTTGTAACTGAACTTTGGCAGCTAATCATTCTTCGCTTCCTATTTGGGATTGCATCTGGTGGCCTAATACCAACTACGACCGCCCTAATCCGAAGAGAGGCACCGATTGAAGTACAAGGAGAATTGATGGGCTACAATACCAGCTTCCGATTTTTAGGAAACATAATTGGTCCCATGTTTGGCGGTTTCATCAGTGGGTTCATTGGTATTTCCTCTGTATTTTATATTACTGGAGCACTGTTCTTGATAGCATTCTTTGTCATTTATTTTGCCAACAAAAAGCCAGTGAAAGATTTTGAAGATGTATTACATGAAGAAGAGCTTCACGAAGCTCTAAAAAATTAGCACACTTTCCCAGTTGAAAGTGTGCTATTCTTTTATGGAGAAAGTAGAATGGGATGTGCAAACAATGCGTCAATCAATGGGATTTTTACTCATTTTCATATTATTTCCGGTTATTTGGCTATTATATTCCTTTATACAAACTGAACTTTTAGAAGCAGAGGCATTTAAAGAAACAATTCAGGATTCCATCCAGCTATCCTCCCCCTCGTTCTCCTCTCCAGTTATATTGGTAGATCGCCACGAGCAGATATTTTCAGAGGACTACGTAGAATGGCGTCAACCCTTGAACTTAGAGGAAATCCCCCCGTTCGTAAACGAAATCTTTATACAGAGTGAAGATGAAAAATTCTACAACCATATAGGTTTTAATTTCAGTGCAATTGTTCGGGCACTAGTAGCAAATGCCACAGCCCACGAAAAAGAACAAGGGGCCAGTACGATTACGCAGCAGCTTGTTCGACTACGTTACCTATCTACTGAGAAAACGTATGAGCGGAAATTAACGGAACTATTTTACGCTTATGAAATGGAAAAGGAATATTCAAAAGACGAGATTCTGACAAACTATTTAAATGAAATGTATTTCGGAAATCAAGTGTATGGAATTGGAGCAGCTGCCACTTTCTATTTCAATAGACCATTAGCAGAGCTTAATGAGGCAGAGATAGTTTTTATTTGCGCGATACCTAACAATCCCGCCCTATACAATCCATTAGAACACTTTAAGGATACAAAAAAAAGACAAGAACGACTAATAGACGTTCTAGTTAGAAATGAAGTTATCACAAAAGCTCATGGGGAAAAAATAAAAAAAGAGGATATTACCTTACAAATAAAACAAAAAAAGCAATCTTATCCCTCATATAGCACCTATGTATATGAGGAACTGAAGCAGTTGATAGCTTCCCAAGAAGGATATGTGGAAAGAATGCAACAAGAAACAGATCAAAACGCTCTCATTTTGCTACAGAATGAACTTCAATCGAAGATAAACGAAGTCCTTTCACAAGGTATTACCATTTACACAGCGTTAGATCCCTCTAAGCAAGAAAAGGATGAAGCTGCTATAAACCAGCTGTTAGCCAAATCAAACACCGGTATCCAGGCTGCTTCTGTGGTAATAGATAATAATACGAGAGAGATTGTAAGCGTCTACGGTGGATATAAATATAAAAAATTCGACTTTCATCGGGCTTACCAAGCCGTTAGACAGCCAGGCTCCTCTCTCAAGCCACTATTAGTGTATGGACCGTTGTTTGAAACCACTACCTATACTCCTAATAACTTAGTAGATGGAGGCAAGCTATGTATCGGCAGCTACTGTCCCCAAAATTATGGTGGCAGATGGTATGGTCAAGTCACTATTCGTGATGCGTTTAAGCTAAGTCATAATACGCCGGCTGTAAGATTGTTAGAGAAAGTTGGGGTTAACGAGGCATTTAGCAAATTGGATTCTTTTCAATTTCAACATGTGACAGAGCAAGATTTTACTCTTTCTGCTGCTCTCGGAGGGCTTACCAGAGGAGTGACCATTTTAGAAATGGCTGACGCTTATTCTAGCTTTATAGATGGTATCTATACACCTACATATGCTATTCGTCAGGTGAAAGACAAAGAAGGAAATACGCTATATGAGTGGAACAACGACAAAAAAGAGGTATGGTCTTTTAAAACCGTTCAAACGATGAGAGAGCTATTAGCTTTAGTTGTAAAGGAAGGCACGGGAAGAGGAATTACAGTCCATACTCCTTACGTTGGAGCAAAAACAGGCACAACAAACGATTTTCGTGATTTCTGGGTTGCAGGTTTAACCAATCAATATACATCCGCAGTGTGGGTGGGCCATGATCAACCACAAAACATGAAAAGGATAGAAAATAAAAAAATCCCGCACCACATCTTCAATCTAATCATGCAAGATTAGCTAAAAACTCGCTCAGTAATTATGTATTTGGGGAAACGCTAATTGGTTTGGGCAGAGGCGAACCTAGCCCATCGCAACGGCACGCGTTAGCGTTCGGCGATGGTTTAAGTTGAAGGAGGGAAAACTAAGAACGTCACATCGTGTGACAACGTTTTCCTGACCAACATCCTGTTGGCCTCCACTCCAAGCGTTCGACGTAGCGGAGAACCCCTGGTTCTACCAAAACAAAATAGCACTTATAATTCTTATCATCTTTCAGAATTATAAGTGCTTCTTTTCGATTTGTCCCAGGTCTCTACACAAAAGGCAAACTTGCTATTATCCCGTTATAAAGCTTAATCGCAGCATACAACACTAATGCAAGAAGAAAACTCCAGGTAATAATCTCAAACATCACAAGTCCAATGATTCCACCCATACTCAAAGAAGGACTAAGCTTATAAACCACGTATATGAAATAAACAAAGGCGGTCGCTAGAAAGACAAACAACAGCAGCTCTATATACTGAATTCCTATAACCGAAAGAACTCCCCCTCCAAAGAAGATAAGATAGCCTCCCCTTGCTTGCACCAGTGTCTTCCCTTCTAAATCCTTAGAGAAAAATAGCATGCCCAGCTCGTGGATAGTCTCGGCAATCAACTTCAATGCAGAAAAAAGCATAAAATAAACTAAGATAAGGATAATCAAGACAAAAAGCTTAATCTCCATATCGGATAAGAATTCCCTCATCCCTTCATAAACACCAATTACCTCAAATAAACTTATAAGCTGAAACATTGAGTAAGTAGCATAGCTAAAACTAAAAAGAATGATAGTAAATAAGGGCAAAAAGCCAAAAACGTATGGATTCTTCATGAAAGTTCCTCTTAAATTCTAATAATATCCTATGTATCATATCGATAGTTTGAAAAATCTGCAAGATTTAAAATACCCATTCCATTTTAAGTTGGGCTTTAAAATAGCCAATAAGCATAAGAAATCCACTTGTGTACATCCTATTGATATAATCAAATCTTTTTAAAGGGTCAGTGGGTAAAATTAATTCCAAATGTATCCGAAATCAGGAAAAAAATTATTTTTTTATCGGCCTATAAAATATTTTTATTTTTCAGTATTTTAGCCTTTCTTCCTATATATAAAGCAAGAGAAAACAATAGGGTGGGTTAAATTAACATGGTTTTCGTCATGCAAACATGTGTTAATTACGTTATACTTTTATATAAGAAAGTGACATTAAAACTATTTTTTTGAAAGGAGGATTCTTATGTCCTTTGTTTTTGCAATACTGTTACCACTTATTGCAGCATTACTGGTGCCTATCCTTTACAAAAAAATTGGAATCCACACCGGATGGTTTGTATTGCTCGTGCCTCTTGTATTAGTAATTTTTTATGGAACATATATCCCTTCGATAGCCGATGGTAATTATTACATAGACGAGCTTTCATGGGTTCCATCCTTAAATATTTCCCTTGTTGCATACATAGACGGCTTAAGCTTATTATTCTCCCTATTAATAACTGGGATCGGAGCCTTAGTTGTTTTTTACTCTATCTACTACCTAGATAAGAAAAAAGAAAACATCGGAAATTTTTATGTGTATTTATTAATGTTCATGTCTGCAATGCTTGGTGTTGTTCAATCTGATCATTTAATTAGCCTATACTTTTTTTGGGAATTAACCTCTATTTCCTCCTTCCTACTCATTGGTTTTTGGTACACTCGCGATAAATCTCGACTTGGTGCTTTGAAATCTATGATGATTACCGTGTTTGGTGGATTAATGATGCTTGGCGGCTTCTTAATCCTAGGAATAATTGGTGACTCATTCTCAATCAGAGAATTAATCAGTCAAGCAGCCGAACTTGCGAATCATGAATTTTTTGTTTGGGCGCTTGTATTAGTGCTTTTAGGGGCATTTACAAAATCTGCTCAATTCCCCTTCTATATTTGGCTACCAGATGCAATGGAAGCACCTACTCCTGTTAGTGCTTATCTACATTCCGCAACAATGGTTAAGGCTGGATTGTACTTGGTTGCTCGTTTGACTCCTATTTTCGCCTTATCAGAAGTATGGATCTGGCTTGTGACCGGCGTTGGTATTCTTACTTTATTTTGGGGTTCCTTCTTTGCTGTGAAACAAACAGATTTAAAGGCAATTTTAGCTTTTTCAACAGTCAGTCAGCTCGGTCTAATTATGTCCTTATTTGGAATCGGAGGGGTTGCCTATCATGTAACAGGTGACTTGGTGACAACCTTCACCTTCGCAACCTTTGCAGCAGTTTTCCATCTAATGAATCATGCAACATTTAAAGGTAGCCTGTTCATGATTGCGGGAATTGTTGATCATGAGACTGGTACAAGAGACATTCGAAAACTAGGCGGTTTGATGAGCTTAATGCCTGTCAGCTTTACAATAGCCCTTATTGGTGGTCTCTCTATGGCCGGCGTACCCCCGTTTAACGGTTTTTTAAGTAAGGAAATGTTTTTTGAGGCTGCTCTTTCGCTTCAGAACTTTGACCTATATGCAATGGATACCTGGTGGATTCTTATCCCAATCGTTGCTTGGATTGCTAGTGTGTTCACCTTTGTATACTGTCTATATTTTATTTTCCATACATTCAGTGGGTCTTATAAGCCAAAGGAATTACCTAAAAAACCACATGAAGCACCATTTGGAATGCTAATTTCTCCTGCTATTTTAGCAGTTCTTGTAGTAGTCATTTTCTTTATTCCTAATGTAGTAAGTAGCTTCTTTATTAAGCCAGCCGTTGCGGCAATTCAACCAGCTTTCTATCAAGCTCCTGCCGACATAGGCTTTAAGATTAAAGCATGGCATGGTTTTGATTCGCCTGCACTTTATATGACGCTAGGCGTTTTCCTAATAGGCTTCCTTTTATATAAAACACTACCAAAATGGTCTGTTGCATATGAAAAGATGCCAGCTAAGATTTCTTTGAATGGACTTTACAATTGGATGACAATGGCTTCAGAAAATGGAGCAAACCGTCTATCCTCTCTTTATATGACTGGTTCCTTGCGCTCCTATTTAATCTATATGTATGCAGGAATTATCATCCTGTTAGGAAGTACTATTTGGTTAAAGGATGCGTATCGCCTAGACGTAAGTAATTTAGCTCCTATTGGTTTGTTTGAGGTTACGATTTCTTTATTAATCATTATCGGAACAATAACTATTTTAGTAACCAACTCCAGACTAACAGCGATTATTGCTCTCGGAGCGGTTGGATACACAGTAGCCTTGTTTTTTGTGTTATTTAAAGCACCTGACCTGGCATTAACACAGTTAGTTATTGAAACTGTTTCCGTAGCGCTATTTTTAGCTGCGTATTATCATCTTCCAAAGCTTAATAAATACGAAAAACCAAAAGTTGATCGTAAGTTTAAGCTTGTAAACTTCATTATTTCCTTATGTGTAGGTGTTTTGGTAACTATTATTGCCATATCAGCTCATTCTCAAAAGCTCATGGAGTCCATCTCTAGCTACTATGAGGAAACTGTTTATTCTGAAGCTGGTGGAGGAAATATAGTCAATGTTATTTTAGTGGACTACCGAGGATTTGATACATTATTTGAAATTACGGTATTATCTATTGCCTCTCTTGGAATCATTAGCATGATCACACTTCGATTGGCAAGAAAGAAAGGAGATAGAAAAGTTGAAAACAAATGATTTAATTATCCAAACTACAACCAAGGTAGTGTTCTTTCTAATATTTCTCTTTTCTATCCATATCTTTTTTGCAGGTCATTATACTCCAGGAGGAGGATTTGTAGGTGGATTGCTAATGTCTAGTGCAATCGTTTTACTTCTTCTAGCCTTCGATTTAAAAACAGTGCAAGAGATGATTCCTATAAACTACACTATTTTGACAGCAATAGGGCTATTAATTTCGATTGTCACAGCAGCCGGTTCCATATTCTTTGATGTTCCCTTCTTCACCCATGCATATGACTATTTCGATATTCCCTTACTAGGTAAAACCTCGATTCATACAGCTATGTTTTTTGATACTGGGGTATACCTAGTTGTTGTGGGAGTAACAATGACAATTATTCAAATGATAGGAGGAGATGAATAATGGAGATATTAATGTCCATTTTAATCGGCTTTCTATTTATGGCTGCAGTATATCTCATCCTGTCTCGAAGCCTGCTCAGAATTATTATCGGAACTGGTCTTTTGAGTCATGGAACCCATCTATTATTGCTTACTATGGGAGGTCTTTCTGGAGAGTCTGCTCCAGTATTAGCAGATGGAGTCACTGATTATGCCGACCCGCTCCCACAAGCTTTAATTCTTACAGCTATTGTAATCAGCTTCGGTGTCACTGCATTCTCCTTAGTGCTCGCTTACCGTGCATATAAAGAGATTGGAACTGACAATATGGAGCTAATGAAAGGAACTGACGACAATGAGTAACCTATTATTATTTCCCGTCCTCATCCCTTTCCTATTCGCTGCTATTCTTATATTTTTCCCAAAAAGGCTAATAGCACAGCGAGTGGTTTCTATTATTGGCCTTTTAGCTGCATTAGGTTCGGCTATCCTGTTATTAGGTAAAGTAAAAACAGACGGTGTCCAAACGTTAACGCTTGGAAGCTGGGCACCACCCTTTGGAATCTCTATGGTTTCTGATATGTTTTCTGTACTGTTAGTGATATCCTCTTTGGTAATTGCTTTATTTGTAGTATGGTACAGCATAGTGTCACTTGATGAAAAAAGAGAAACCTCTTATTATTATCCAGCTATCCTATTTATGCTTACAGGAATAAATGGGGCATTTACAACGGGAGATATTTTCAACTTATTTGTATTCTTTGAAGTGCTGTTGATTTCGTCCTATGTTCTGATTGTTCTTGGTGGAGAAAAAATACAGCTAAGAGAGTCTATCAAATACATAGTAGTGAATATTATCTCCTCCTCCCTGTTTGTTATTACAGTTGGTTACTTATACTCTGTAGTTGGAACATTAAATATGGCAGATATATCTGTGAAGATTACTGAAATTGGTGAATCAGGCATTATCACTGTAATCGCTGTCCTATTCTTAGTTGTTTTCGGCATAAAAGGTGGTATTTTCCCACTTTTCTTCTGGTTGCCTGGTTCTTATGCTGCTCCACCGGTGCCTGTCCTGGCCCTATTTGGTGCACTCCTGACAAAGGTAGGAGTATATGCGATTATGAGAACCTACACATTGTTTTTCACTACAGATATCGGTTTTACACATGAGCTGCTGATGATCATTTCCATCATCACCATTATTGCTGGATGTATCGGAGCACTTGCTTACTTTGATGTGAAGCAAATCATTATCTACAATATTGTCATTGCAGTTGGCGTGATTCTGTTTGGGGCTTCCCTAATGAATGAAAATGGGATGATGGGCTCTGTTTTCTACTTAATCCACGATATACTTATTAAAGGCGCTTTGTTCCTGTTAATAGGTATTATCATAAAAATCACTGGTACTAGCGACCTTAGAAAAATGGGTGGTTTGATGAAGCGATACCCGATGCTTGCTTGGACCTTCTTAATTGCAGCCTTGGGATTAGCAGGAATACCACCACTAAGTGGATTCATTGGTAAACTTCTGATTGTTCAAGGTGGTTTTGAAGCAGAACTGCTTTGGCAAGGTATCTTCATTCTTGCTTCAAGCCTTGTTGTGTTGCTATCTGTTATTCGAATCTTTATTTATGCTTTTTGGGGAGCGGAAAAAGAGGCGTCAATACCATCGAAAGAGTATAACAAATTGATGGTTCCAGCATTACTGCTTGTATCCATTACAGTAGTTTACGGCCTAGGCGCTGAATTATTAGTTCCGTATATGACAGATGCAACTGCTTCTCTAATTGATCCATCTATTTATATAGATGCAGTGTTTGGAGGAGATAAATAATGGCATTTCAAATATTGTTAAATTTTTTTCTTGCACTAACTTGGATGTTTCTATCTGGTTCCTTTAAGCTTACTACCTTTATTGTAGGATACTTACTAGGATTAGTTATGTTGATTATGATGAGGAAATCCTTTTCTAGCCGTTTTTACATGGGCAGAGTATGGGCAGTCATCAAATTAACACTGTTATTCTTAAAAGAATTAGTGCTTTCCAACATTTCAGTTTTAAAGTTAATTATCAAACCAAAAATGCAAATCCGTCCGGCTATCTTTGCAATGCCGACTGTTCTCGAAAAAGACTGGGAAATCACCCTTCTTTCTAGTCTAATTACCTTAACTCCGGGTACAATCGTACTAGATATTTCTGATGATAATAAAACCTTATATATCCACACGATTGATTTTGAGGATATTGACGAGGCAATTACTTCGATTAAAGATACTTTCGAGAAAGCAATACTGGAGGTGAGTAGATCTTGAATGCTTTTCTTTGGGCAATTGTTGTCTTAATAAGCCTAGCGCTTATCGGCTTTATTTACCGTCTAGTAAAAGGTCCATCTACTCCTGACCGTGTAATTGCTCTAGATGCCATTGGCGTCGGGTTAATTTCATTAATTGGATTATTCTCCATCATATTTGACACAGTATTTTTCTTAGAAGTTATCCTGCTTCTTGCAGTGCTATCCTTTATCGGAACAATTGCATTCTCCAAATTTACTGAGAAGGGAGAAATCATACGACGTGACCGTGATAGCTAATAGTTTAGTCATTCTATTTATTTCATTTGGAACCATTTTCGTAATAGTTACCGCGATAGGTCTCTTACGTCTCCCAGATGTGTATTCCCGAGCTCACGCTGCCTCAAAAAGCGCAACGCTTGGGGTTATGAGTATTTTAATAGGAGTATTTCTTCACTTCTGGTTAAATGAAGGAATCTTTAACTCCCGCATCTTCTTAGGTATCCTCTTCCTGTTTATTACTGGACCTGTAGGAGGCCATATGATGGGGAGAGCAGCTTATTACTCTGGTATAAAAGTAAGTAAACTAACTGTACGAGACGACTTAGCAGAAGTAGTTGAAAAAAAACGAGAGCACGCGAAGCACTAAGAAAAGCGTATACGCCTATTTCTGCCCCGACAAGCAAATGGGGATTGGTGCATGATAAAAAGCTTTTACAAACAAATTGTTTGTAAAAGCTTTTTTGTTTATCTGTAATAGCCTGGGAAATATCCCCTTGGATAATAATTACGGTAATATGGATATGGCGCGTACGGATAAGGTCTATAGCCAGGTCCACCAAATCCTCCAACAATAGAAGATCCTAATAACCCTCCAACAAAACCACCTAATAACGGACCACCAAAGCCGCCACCAAATGGACCTCCACCATAATAGCCACGGCCATAACCGCCATAACCTCTTGAAAATCTAGTCATACTGTTCCTCCCTTCCATATAACTTATGCAATTGGGGAATCAGTACCTGTGCTTTTACCTATTCTTCTACTGTTTGCAGTTCTTCTTCGTTAGCCATTCTTTCAACTAAGGTTGCCAACGTACGAACCATGACACCCGTTCCACCTTTTGGACCTAAATCATGGGGAGCACTTGCACCAGATGTACCAGCAATATCTAGATGAATCCAAGGAGTATCCTCTACAAATTCTCCAACAAAGCCTCCACCGAAAATCATATGACCATCCCCACCAGGAGAGTTGTTCAAATCTGCTACATCACTTTTACGGATACGTTTTTTATCATTTTCCGTTAATGGTAGTCTCCAAACAAATTCACCGGTTTCTAGGGATGACTCCATGAAGGTTTCCCAGAATTCCTCATTATTCGTAAGTGCACCTGTTTTATCAAAGCCTAGGGCAGTAATAACGCCACCTGTAAGCGTTGCAACATCGACGATATAATCAGCTCCTTGCTGTTTCGCATATGTTACAGCATCAGCCAGCACTAAGCGCCCTTCTGCATCAGTGTTTAGAATTTCAATAGTTTTTCCACTCATAGACGTAATAACATCGTCAGGCTTAAAGGCATTACCTGAAATCATGTTATCAGTGGATGCAATGACAGCAATGACATTCTTATTCGGACGTAGCTCTCCAATAATTTGCATCGCTCCTAAAACTGCAGCTGCTCCACCCATATCGCCTTTCATACCAACGATACCTGTTTTCGTTTTGATGGAATAACCACCAGTGTCAAAGGTAATTCCTTTCCCGACTAAAGCAATTGCATCTTCCCAATTTTCAGTGGCTTGATATTTCAATGCAATTAGTCTAGGTTCTTCAACTGACCCTTGATTCACCGCCAGGAGTGCCCCCATACCAAGCTCTTCTATTTCTTTTTTTCCAAGGATCTCTGTTTCAAATCCGTATGTTTCACCTAATTCTCTTGCATACTCCCCTAATTGTGTAGAGGTTAGTACATTCCCTGGGGTATTTACTAAAATTCTTGCTTCGTTCACTGCATCCGCATAGATACTGCCAACCTCAAAGAAAGAAACAAGCTCTTCTCCATCTTCGTCAGAAAGCAACTCAACGCCTGCTAAATAATAATCTGGTGTATTAGAGGATGTTTTATATCCTTCATAGACGAAAGATCCCATTCCAATACCTTCAGCGGCTAAATATGCAACATCTCCATCATTTATAGAATCAGAAGTGAAGGAAGGTAACCATATCGCTAAGGTTTCAGGCTTGCTATGTAGAAGTTCTTTACCTACTAAGCCAAAAACTTCTCTAAGGCGGTCCTGTGTTAACTGCTTACGTTCCCCTAGCCCTACAAACAAAATACGTTTGACAACATCATTTCCTGTCAAAGGAACCTTTACTAGCTTCTTTAAGTCAGTAGAAATATCACCGTTTTTTACCCAGTCCAATAAATGCTCACCAAAGGTACTGAGCAGGCTCTCCCATTTCTCTGTATTTTCAGGATGCTTAGGCATACCCACTACTAAAGTCTCTGACTGTACTTCGTTGAACAAAACAGCATTTGTACTAATTATCATTTTGGTCCCCCCTAGTTTATACATACAATATCTATTATATAGGATGAATCTTCATTTTTCGAATTGTATGAATGTGTTATACTAGTGTAAATAAGTTTTAGCGAAAGGCGGTGTCTACTTTGGCAATCCTCCAAAACACCCCATTATGGGCCGCTCTGTTTTCTATCTTCTTTGCACAATTCGTAAAGATTCCCATTCACTATTTAGTAACCAAAAAAATTGATTGGAAGCTGTTTACCTCTACCGGGGGAATGCCTAGTTCTCACTCAGCTGCTGTCACTTCTTTGTGCACTGCCATCGCATTTGAAGCAGGACTAGATTCTCCTTTATTTGCCGTAGCGACCATTTTTGCTGTGATTGTCATGTTTGATGCTACTGGCGTTCGATTCCAAGCCGGCCAGCAGGCAATCATTATCAATCAGCTGCGAATAGATTTTCAATTATTCGTAGATCAAACAAAAGGATGGGCACACAAAAAGAATGAGGAAAAAATGAAAGAATTGAAGACTTTACTTGGCCATAAGCCAATGGAAGTATTTATGGGTGCACTAACAGGAATCCTAATCTCTATCATTATTTATAGTTGGATTCTTTAAAAAAAACCTGTCAAAAAGTCGATGCAAGTGACTTTTGACAGGTTTTTTGATGGTCCAAGGTTGATGTTTTTATGTTTTCTATAACAATATAAAACTCTTAAAACATTTGATATCCATTTTTTCTAAGCTGTTTAATAACGACTCCTGCAACGATTGCTCCTAATAAGCCGCCGGATAGTATCACTATATCGGCAATATGTAAAGCTACTATTTTATCACCTAAAGCGGAGAATGCAGTTCCTGGTTTCAGAAAATAATCAAAAAACCTTACTTCATCGATAATGAAAACAACAATAAGTGGATATAGAAAAGCCATAAACCAAGTCATACGAAGGAGCATATTTATGAGAAATGCTATTCCGAAAAACATAACAAAAAATATAAGGACTGATAAAATCATTTGTGCAATTGTAAAATCCATACGTAATAACCTCCGTAATATCTCTAGATAAAGTGTACCCTAACAAAGGACACTATTCAATCTACATGGAGGTTGTCACGTATTTGTCATAATTGCCTATTTATTTTTCCCAGATCCCTTGCAGCAGTTACAAGTTTCTGAGCCTCCAAGTCTTAACTGAAAATAGCCTTGCCCTTTGCAATATGGACAGTGAGCTGGATTAACCGTTTTATGAAAGTTTGTCATTGTACATTCTCCTTTTTAGTTTATTTATAATTTTCAGATAATATATCATGTATTTCTTTTTCTGTAAATAAAAAAACACAAAATAAAATTGTGTTTATTTTGTGTCATTTTTTTCATTTTATGAACAATTTATATGCTGTATATCCAAAAACATCTCCTGGATTTATTCCTTCTATTGTGGGAAATCCACCGTCTAATGAGCTCTTCGCTATTTCATAGAGCATAACAGATGCCGCTTCCTCTTTTACTAGATCTTGTGGATGCTTCCAAGACACCTCATATAGCTCTGAAAGCTGAGCTTGCAGTACTGGCCGTTCTTCCGTAGGTTTTAATAAAAAAATTGCCATGTTGTCACTAATCTCATTTTTAATGACGCCACTCCGAAAACCTATCATACTATCAACGATACAATCGACCCCTGTTTCTTCCCTTACCTCTCGCAGAGCAGCCTGATCAATAGTTTCATTAGGATTCACAAAACCAGCTGGTAAAGACCAAACTCCCTTCAACCCACCATACCTCTTTTTTACGACAAGCCATTCACCAAGATTATTGATTACTAACCCGGCTACACCTAACCATACAGTTCCTCTCTCTTTTTTTCCCATTAGAGATCCCCCCTTAAAAAAAGCCCCCACTTATTTAAAGTGGGAGCTAGTATAAATATTTTAGAATTTACCTTTTTTCAGTACTAATGGGATACCACCAATCATATATAGTGCGCGGTTATCAATGATTTTTTTCATAATAGCTGCTTTTTTCCCAGTGATTTTTTTACCCATTACATCACCAATAGCATCATGCTCACCTAAGGAACAAACGGTACCTTTTAAGGCTGGTACAAATTCTTCCGTATTATTTCCGTTTATTAAGGCTACAATGTTTTTAGCAACCGTTACAGCTTGTTGCATGGCAATTTGAGCTGTAGGTGGGTATGGACGATTTGTCTCTTCGTTAATAAGAAGTGCACAATCTCCCACTATAAACACATCTGGATAACCAGGAGCACGCATATCCTTTTCTACCTTAACGCGGGCACGCATGTTTTCAATACCTGAGCTCTCGATCAATCTGTTTCCACGAACACCAGCTGCCCAAACAACCGTGCCAGCTTTGATAAATTCAAATTGTTCTTCACCAGTTTTAATTTTAACACCTTCTGGAGTTGCTTCGACTACAGGAGTACCAATAGAGAATTCAATTCCTTTTGCTTCTAATTGACGCACAGCATACTCCACAAGAGCTGGGTCAAAGCCTGGAAGCACCATTGGAGCTGCCTCTACGCATACTACTCGGATTTTTTCTCTAGGTACATCATATTCTGCACTTAGCTCAGGAATACGATTTCCTAGTTCTCCCAAGAACTCAATG
This sequence comes from Psychrobacillus sp. Z16_25, assembly GCF_056856695.1. Lineage (NCBI taxonomy): Bacteria > Bacillati > Bacillota > Bacilli > Caryophanales > Bacillaceae > Psychrobacillus > Psychrobacillus sp. Z16_25. The sequence continues at coordinate 33,456 of NZ_JBXEOV010000008.1, forward strand.
CCAGAGAATCCTGCTCCACCTACCACGATAGTTAGACGGCTGTCGTCACGAACCTCTTCTGTTGACCATGTAGCAAATTGATACTCAATATGATCACGAATTTGACGAGCTGCATCTACGTTTGCGATAGATAAGGCATATTTATCTAATCCTTGAATACCAAATGTTTCACCTTCAAAGCCTAAGCCAATTACAAGGTAGTCATATGTATACTCTCCAGCACTTGTAGACACTTTTTTAGAATTTACATCAATGCCATCTACAGTCGCCTTCACAAACTTCACTTTACTAGTATTAATAACTTTCGTAATATCATAACGAACTTGATCTGGTCTAAGAGTACCAGCAGAAGCCTCATGTAACCATGTTGATTCATAATGGTAATCATTTTTGTTAATTAAAATAATATCTGCTGCATCTGGACCTACCATTTTTTGCAGATTAACTACTGTAGATAACCCACCATAGCCCGCGCCTAATACTAGAATTGTTGGTCTTTTCACGAAGATCGCAACCACCTTTTTGTGTTTTTTAGAAAAACAATACAAGTTCTTTGTCTTTCTTTGTTTGTCATTAAATTTACAAAATTCTTATACACCTTATTTTAGACCTTTTAGATAGGGATTTCAACAGAAGTTTCCTCATATCTATAACGTTAGAAAAAACAGAAAATTTTTCGCTATTAATATAGTGTTTTTCACTTAATTTGTAACAAAATTCTTCCTTAATTTCTCATATTTTATTACTATACAGATAAAGAGACCGTTTGTTCATCCTAACTTTTTAGGTTTTTTGTTTGATTATCAGTAATATGCTAACCGTCTAAAAGCCTATTTGTGAATAGCTGGCTAATGTTATTTTTCTACATCTTCTATGTCCGATAACTTCATATTCTCAATAGTAGTGTTTACCGTATCAATTAGAGTATCTTCGTTCATAAAAGTGTTCCTATCCACTTCATAGGACTCTTTAATCAAGTCGATTATTTTCTTTCTAAAATCGTTTATAATATCCTCTTCACTCGCATTCCGATTATCCCTAATCCTATTTTCTTTCATCATCCTGTAAGAGTCCTTGACTGTTTCAGCGATTTGTTTTTTATACTTAGTTGTATAAGGATGTTCAATTCCAAAATGCTCCAGCAACCTATTTGTTACAAGCTTGGTTTCATATAAATCTTGGTCAATTCCTTTCATTCTATTAATAATTTCATCCACAGTCTGCATGGAATTATTTATTGTTTCTTCCACTAACTTATCAGTGTTTTGAATAATCTCATCTAGATTTTTTTCCACATTACTAGTTAAGTCCTCTAAGCTTTTTGTAATTTCGTCAATGTCGTTACTTAATTCTCGTTGTAAACGTTCTATCGTATTTCCGAATATATCCAACTTTTTGTTAGTTTCAACAATACTTTCACCTAAGTACTCCGTAGCATTTTTAAACCTATTCAGGAAAGTATCTCCTTGTTCATCTAGAAACATCTGTAAAAGCCTATCTCTATTTAAAGCAAGATTACGTCCGTCACCTCGAATCAAATAGGTTCCCTTCGGAGTAGAATACGGTTTAAATTGACCACTAGGAATTTCAATTCTATAAAAAGGATTCTCATCCTCATTTTCTACAAAAATAGTTATGTCAACAGGTGGTCTACATTCATTTGCTTTATTCATAATAATCATTTTTTCATTGTCTCCAACTTTACAACCAACAACTTTTCCTATCTGTCTTCCAATTTCATTTATATCTTCATCTACACCGATAAGTATAGTTCCACCTGTAGGAGAGTTTGCAAAAGCCACTAAGTCATCCACAGTTAACCCTTTTACATGTAATTTAAAATCTACATCATAGCTCTCTTCATTTGCTAGTAAATTTGCACAACGTTTTGTAATATTTTTTGACATATTTGATCCTCCAAATTACAAACCACTTTAAAGTGTATTCATTCTTTCTCTTATTTAATAGCCGATAGGCAAATTTATGTATTTGAACGGAGTATCCTTCTTCTATAATGACATATGACTGAGAATAGCAATCCTAGACAAAGCAACATTTTTAGCACAACATCATCACAAAAAGCCTCCCCGATCCATAATGTTTAGCAACATCATCCATCAAAGAGACTTAGTTATTCACAACCCATCGCAGAGTTGTCACTACTATTTTTCACGATTGTATACACAGTAAATGTGTTCAAGTCATTCCTAATCCCTCTAGGAGACAACAAATGTAAGTAACTTTTATTAACAGCTTTCTGGCGTTCCGGTAACTTTGGCTGTTCTGAATGAAGAGCCACATCCACAAGATGCAATAGCATTTGGATTGTCGATGGTAAATCCGCCACCCATCAAGGACTCTTTGTAGTCAATTACTGTCCCATTAAGAATTGGTGCGTCTTCACTTGAGACGATAATCTCTAGTCCATGCTGATGCAAAAGGACATCATCATCCTTCTTTTCTTTCTCAAAGCCCATTCCATAAGAAAGACCGCTACATCCCCCACCGTTTACTGATACGCGTAGAAAAGAGCCAGCCTCTTCATTATGAGTCATCATCTCTTTTACACGATATGCTGCCGCTTCAGATAAATTTACGATCTCTGTCATCTGAAATCACCCTTTCTTTCTTTTATCATATCAAGGTTTCTACTACCAAGACAAGGAAAACTACTTGGTAATTCAAAACGACATGGCTACTAAAGCACGACCATTTATCTTACATTTAAATGGAGTGTTTCCTTAAAACGTGAACAATATCCACAAAAAAAGAAGCCAAGATAAGGCTTCTTTTAAAAGAACTAAATATAAATCCGTTACGATTTAAAAATGATTGGTAATTAAAATACTTGCTCTACTTCTACTACTCCAGGTACTTCTTCCAATAAAGCACGCTCGATACCTGCTTTTAATGTAATGGTAGAACTTGGGCAGCTACCACAAGCACCAAGAAGACGTAGCTTTACAATACCATCTTCTACATCAACAAGCTCGCAATCTCCTCCGTCACGTAGTAAGAATGGACGCAATTTATCTAGAACTTCTTGAACTTGCTCAGTCATTGTATCAGTCATATCTATCGACTCCTTTCGCTAACAATATTATAAATTATATATTGTGCAATTGGAAGTGTTTAATCCCAAACCACCGCCGGGTCAGAAAGTCTAAGGAAATTTGTATTTTTGACTTTATTTCCAAAAACTTATTATAATGTGAAAGTAACTAAAACTAAGGGGATGGATAGATGACTCACCAACCATTGACAATTGAGGTGTATGGAGCAGATGTTATATGTGCTAGCTGTGTAAACGCGCCTTCCTCCAAGGACACATATGAATGGCTCCAAGCTGCGATTAACCGAAAGTTTCCACAGAACAATATTACTTATACCTACATAGATATCGAAGGTCCACTGAATGAAGAAAAGCAGCAGAATATTGCCCAGCGAATTGCAGAAGACGAGTTTTTTTATCCTCTCGTAATGATCAATGATGAGGTGATAGGCGAAGGATATATCCAACTTAAGCCTGTGCTTACTGCATTGGAAAAGTACGGTTTACGTGAAGAATAGATTGGATTAACACGTACAATTTCCTTATTATCCATTAACATAGTGTCTTTCTAAAAAAAAGAGTTATCCATAAATGGATAACTCTTTTAATAATAGAAGTTATGAGACTTTTTAAAATAAAAAGATACTATTGCTAATTACCCGTTATGTCTCTTATACATCCAAAGTAGCCCTGATTTCATTAAACGAGCGATACGCCCGGTTACAGAGATATCTGCCATGTAAACAAAGCCTTGTTTCTTCCCAAGCGATCCCATAAAGCCCTTCAGCTTGATCTCCGGCATTTTTTCTGGAAGTGGTTGACCCTTCCAACGAGCTTGAAGTACCTTTACAATTTGCTCAGCTTGTTCTTCTGCTAATTGAGCACTAGGAGCAAATGGTAGGGATGCACAATCTCCAACTACATATACACCCTCGTAGCTTGGTAAATCGTGATACTGAGTAAGGATGACACGACCGGATTTATCCTTCTCACCTGGTAGCGCACGTACTGGAGCTGCCGGCTGAATACCAGCTGTCCAAACAACCGCGTCCACAGGAATGATTTCTTCATGGTTATATAATTTATTTGGCTCGACTTTTGTAATGTTTGAATTACTGATTACTTCTACATTATTGGAATCAAACCATTTTTGCACATACTTACTTAAACGTTCTGGAAAATCTCTTAGTACACGTGGGCTTCGGTCAAATAATTTAATTTGCAAATCTTTACGACTTTCTCTTAGCTCACTTGCCAATTCGATACCACTTAAACCTGCTCCTACAATACCAACCACTGCTCCTGAAGGTAATCCGCAGATATACTTAAAGGTTTCCCTAGAGCGACCAATTGTTTGAATACTATAAGTATACTCAGCTGCTCCTGGAACATTATGATACTTATCTTCACAGCCTAAACCTACAACTAGATCATCGTAACGAACGGATTGACCATCCTCTAGCTTTACTTCTTTGTTTTCTACGTCAATTTCTTTAATTTCTCCATACACCTTTTTAAGCTTTTCATTCTCTGGAAATGAAACACGAATATCAGAGTCTGGGGATGTGCCCGCTGCCAATGCATAAAATTCCGTTTTTAGACTGTGGAACGGCGTTCGATCTATTAAAGTGATTTCAACATCATCAGGCAAGTTATTTGGTAGTAAGCGCAGTAATATGCGCATATTACCATATCCGCCTCCTAATAGTACTAATTTTCGCATATAATTCTCCCTCTACTTTGTTATCATCTAAAATTATAAATGATTGTGATGATTTTCACAATAATACTTCTTTATTGACGTATATAAAAAAAAACGGTAGCATGTCGAAGTAGTGAGGTGACAGCTATGAATCCAATGGTCGAATTTTGTATCAGCAACCTTGCAAATGGTTCGCAGGAAGCATTCGATATATTAGAACAGGATCCCGATTTAGATGTATTAGAATATGGTTGTCTCAGCTATTGCTCCCTATGCTCCGAAACACTATTTGCAATAGTAAATGGAGATGTTGTGGAAGGTGACTCCCCATCTGATCTGGTAGAGAAAATATATCAATATATTGAAGAAAATCCTTTATTTTAATCACGAATAAAATAAATGCTTGTCCAACTAGCGTGCCTATTTTACTTATCGAATGTACTAGTTAAATAGATGAAGGGAAAACAAAGGCAAAGGAAGCTAAATCAAATAGAAGCCCTGATGATTCTTTTTTTATATGATTAGAATCATCAGGGCTTTTTCATTTATCTTTCTATTTAATCCAATCACTTAAAGACTCTAAAAAATAGGTCGGCTGTTTTTCCATCATGCGGACCTCTTCTGTTCGATGAACCCCAGAGTTAACATGTGCTGTATCGATACCGAAATGAATGCCAGTTAAAATGTCTGTATGATAGTTGTCTCCAATCATCACCATTTCCTCTTTAGCAAATCCATATCGTTGCTGCATCATTTCCAATATAAATGGCTGTGGTTTCCCCATAAATAGAGCTTCTTTCTCGGTAGAATGCTCTACTAGCTTAGTAAAAGCGCCATTACCAGGTACATAGCCACGTTCCGTAGGGAATGCATGATCACTATTCGTAGAAATAAAAGCTGCTCCATTTCTAATAGATAGACAAGCAGTTGACAGCTTCTCGTAATTGATGGAACGATCGATACCCATTACTACTACCTCTCCTAGATTTTCGGTAATCGTAATCTGTTTATCCAGTAACGCTTCCCTTAAACCAGTTTCCCCAATCATAAAAACCTCTTTGGCTGGAAAATGCTCTGCAATATAATGCGCAGCAACAATGGCAGAAGTAATAATATGCTCCTCCGTTGTATGCACGTCCATTTGTGCAAGCTTCGAACGAATCTGCTCAAGTGTCATGGAAGCATTATTTGTAACAAAGAACGGCTCAATCCCTTTATTCTGCAAATGATGGATAAACTCTACTGCTTCCTTAATAGCAGTATTTCCTCTATAGACAGTTCCATCTAGATCCAAGAAATACGCCCTATAATTGGACATCGCTATCCTCCGGTAAAAATGCAGATACAGGACCAAGCTCATTTTCCAAATAATCTTCTACTCTTCCAGGGAACTGACCTAAATAAACAAGGTTTGATTTTAAGACTTCTTCTAGCTTTGTATGATTTACTGCATAGAAATTTCGAACCAGCTCTTTTCTCAGTTCGATAACCTCTTTCAAAGGACCGTCCATCTCTGAGGTGATAACTTTTTCATCTGTTAAGATATCGATAATATCATCGTAACCACCTGGATCACGCATAATAAAACCATCAATCATTGAATTTCCTACATCTATAACAGCCTCTATCATGTTATGGCCAACTCTCTCTAATGCAAGCTTTGAAAGCTGATCCTTATGCCAGTCTGTATTTCCTTCTAGTAATGCCAGTAATTCCTTCATATGCTGCAAGGAAAGCCCAATTTTTTTTCGATCTACAAAATACATCTTGTTACCTCCTAAAGCAGTATGCCTCTAGTTGATGAGATATCCTTCATCTCGGGCTAGAGACCTTTATATTCATTGATTAATACCTCTGTTCTATAGTACCATAATTCATAGTGGGAAGGAGTGTAGTTAATATGGAACGATTTTTTCTTTATGACGATGTAGAGGATACAAAAACGAGATTCGTAGGTTTTACAGGGGAATCTCAACGATATGACTTAGCAATCCTTCAAAGCACTAGATTTTTCGGAAAAGTACTTGTGATGGATATACAATATGGAAGATCCGCAATTATTGGCTCGGATGACGTGGAGGAGCCAGGTTATTTAGAAGAAGTTTTTAATCGAACTTCTGAAGAAGCAAAGGAATTAAGAGATTACTTAAGAGAGCTTCTTAGTTAGACAGGTGGCTTTTACTGGGGTGAGCGTTACTCTCAGATAACGGCACTTTATTCTCGGTTACGTGGTGGTTACTCTCGTTCAACCTTGGATTACTCTCGGATAGAAGTAATTTACTCTCGTTCAGCTTAGTTACTCTCGGTTAGGCTGCTGTTACTCTCGTTCATCGGGCATTTACTCTCAGTTAAAATGGTGGAAGGACATGGCCTGTGTCGGCTTTAAACCGGTTGAGCGTTACTCTCAGATAACGGCACTTTATTCTCGGTTACGTGGTGGTTACTCTCGTTCGGTGATGTTTTATTCTCGGATAAGGGGAATTTATTCTCGTTCAACCAATTTACTCTCGTTCGGTGACGATTTACTCTCGGATAGAGCAACTTTATTCTCGCTCAACAGCAATTTATCAGATACTTTTTACCAAGCAAAAAACCTTGAACTCGATCATAGCTGATCTTGTTCAAGGTTTTCTTTTTTCTCCAATATAGGTGGAAGCGGTTTTGGAGCTACGCCTGTCTTTTTCACGACGAAATAAGCACAACCAAAATTGCAGTATTCATATATATAGTCCTTTAGTGTACTTATCTTCGTGTCAAAGGTAGCCTTGTTGTTGCGATCATCAAAGAAGCCTTTCAGCCTTAATTGACCATATCCCCAGTCTCCCACGATATAATCATACTTCGTAAGTATTTCACTATAGCGCTCTAAAAAAACTTCTTCCTTAAATGCGTCGCGATAGTTTTCAATTATCTCATACGTATAGCCTTCTGCGATTATCATAGCTCACCATCCATCAGCTATTTTGTGCAAGCAAATCTTCCCCTTGGAGCTGCCTTTGCTTAGCTGCTGCGTTCACCTGTTCGTCAGCGTGATAGCTGCTTCTAACCAGTGGCCCAGCCTCACAGTGGGAGAAACCCTTACTCATAGCAATTTTTCTTAATTCCCCAAACTCGTTTGGTGAATAATATTTTTGAACCTTTATATGCTTTTTCGTCGGCTGAAGATACTGACCCAGCGTTAGAATATCCACATTGTTTGCTCGCAGATCGTCCATCGCTTCTACTATCTCCTCATGTGTTTCCCCTAGTCCCAGCATGATAGAAGATTTAGTTGGAATAGTCGGCTGCATCTCTTTTGCCCTTCTTAGCAGTTCGAGCGATCGATCATACGTTGCGCGAGCGCGGACCCTTGGTGTTAGTCTACGTACAGTTTCGATATTATGATTGAGTATGTCCGGCTTTGCATCCATGATGTTCCGAAGATTTTGTTCAATCCCTCCCATATCAGAAGGTAGGACCTCGATAGTGGTAAATGGATTTTTTCTTCGGATGGCTCGAATTGTTTCCGCAAACACCTCTGAGCCTCCATCCTTTAGGTCGTCACGAGCTACTGCGGTAACTACTACATGCTTCAGATTCATGATGACAACAGAATCTGCTACACGCTCTGGCTCTGCTAAGTCTAGCTCGGTTGGAAGGCCTGTTTTTACTGCACAGAATCTACAAGCTCGCGTGCAAACTGCTCCCAGAATCATGAAGGTTGCTGTACGTCTAGAACCCCAGCATTCATGTATATTCGGACACTTTGCTTCTTCACACACCGTATGGAGATTATTTTCTCTCATTAATTTCTTTAAGCCTTTATACTCGTCATTCGTGTTTAGCTTAATCTTCAGCCAGTCAGGCTTCCGCTCATGCTCCTTCTTTGGCGGCTTACATGATGTCATTTCTTTACCCCATTCCCCAAATAACATACTATTACTTTTGTCAATGTACCATATTATTTGAATTCAAACAACCTTCAGAAAAGCCATAGAGAAACGTTTAAACTAGCTGTTGACTCCTCTTGCCTTTGATGCTCCAATACAGAAACAGAACGATTATGAGGATGATCACAGTAACAAAGCCTGATAATACAGAGCCTGTTAAACCAAGGACCAAATACCCTATTCCTGCGATGATAGCGCAAATAATTGCATATGGGAGCTGGGTCGTAACATGGTCTAATACATTCACGCCTGCACCTGTCGCAGACATGATAGTAGTATCTGAAATTGGAGAGCAATGATCACCAAATACAGCTCCTGCAAGAACAGATGCAAGCACTGGTAAAATCAAATCTGGCTCTACCGCCATAATGATACTTGCCCCAATAGGAAGAAGAATACCAAATGATCCCCATGATGAACCAGTGGCAAATGCCATAAAAGCAGTTACAACAAATAAAATGAGAGGAAGTATACCAGTTGGTACATTATAGTCTGTAACCAATGATGCTAGGTAGTCACCAGTTCCTAATTCGGTAATCAAAAATCCTAATGACCATGCAAAGATTAAAATAAAAACTGCTACCATCATCGATTGGATTCCCTTTGATAATCCTTTTGTAATGTATTTAACATTAGCATCTGGGTTTACTTTAAATTGTCTTGCATAGAGTAATATAGCCAAAATAGAAGCGACAAGACCTCCTATAAATAAAGAAAAAGGTACATCTGTGTGCTCAAAAATAGTAAAAAGATTTGTGGAGCCTGCAGCTCTATAGCCAGTCCAAACTATACTTATAATAGTTACAACGAGTAGAGAAGCAATAGGCAAGATTAAATCTATTACTTTTCCATAATTATTTTCCGGGAAATGACCAGCAAGATCCCCTGGGTTCACTTTTCCTTTATCATAAAGCTCTCCATCTACAAGAGCACGAGTTTCATGCTTTTTCATTCCCATAATATCAAAGTCTGTCCAAGCTACGAAGAAAACAACAGCTAATGCTGCAATTACATAGAAGTTCATAGGAGCCATATAAACAAATGCCTGCAAGGGAGTATACTCCGTAATAGCATGAGTAGAAAATATGAGACCTAATTGAGCTATCAAAAATGCCCCCCAGCTAGACACTGGCGAAATAACACAAATAGGTGCAGAGGTCGAATCGATAATATATGCAAGCTTTGCTCGAGATACTCTGTATGTATCAGTAATTGGTCTTGCAATCTGCCCTACTGCTAAAGCATTAAAATAATCATCAATAAAAATGATGACACCGAGGCATGCAGTTAATAGCTTAGACCCTCTTCTTGTGGTGATTCTCTTTACTGCCCAATTTGCAAAGGCTTTACTACCACCTGAAAGACTGACAAAGGCGGTGATAATTCCAAGAAATAAAATAAATAATAGAATATAAATATTGTACATGTTGAAACCATCATCCCAGAAAGAAACGCTAAAAGATTCCCACAAAAGACGAAGAGAACCTATCAATGAAAATTCTTCGCTCAGGAATGCTGCAGAAACGATTCCAAGCCCAAGTGATAATAATACTCTTTTTGTTAATAAAACCATCACAATCGCAAGTAGTGGTGGTATCAATGAATAAATAGTGCCTTCCATTATTGCTCCTCCTTTTAAACATGTATACTACTGTCTGCCCCAATTAATGGAGTGAGAAACGCTCCTCCAAGCGGGCGATTCAAAAACTAAAAAGACTAACCTAAGTAAATTTAGGTTAGCCTCTACGTTGAATAGTAATATGTTCATCTACGTGTAGCTCCCCATCTGTTTTCCAACAGATGACAGTGTTATTTTTATTCAAAATAACCCCAACTAGATTGCTTGACGACAAATCTAATTTCGGCAATGCTTCCTTTCTTGTACGATCAACGGTGTCACCCTTCTGTACAATACTATTAAGCAATGCAGCCTCTACCTAATGTGTATTTATTTTATTCTATCATAACAGGAAATTTTAAAAAGTGAAGGTTTTTTAATCTTCAGGTAACGGTATTGGCACTTCAACCGAAGGAGCTGCCTCACCATCACCCCCTGTGTAAATATATGGAACCTGACCTTGAACCAATCCCATCGCTACCGGAATATTTTGTTCCACTACACTTATTTTACTTGCCAGTGGAACTATTATCTGTACGCTTACTTTTATGTGGATGGTAACTTCTACATAGGCATTATTGATTCCAAACTCCGTAATCTTCGTTTCTACATTTGACTGGACGTTCCCGATCACATGAAAGCGTATAGGAATCTTTGGACCTAGATTTCCAATTAGAGGTATGTTGGTTGCCTGCCCCATTGGAACAAAAAACACAACCCCTCCTTGATCCTCCATCGTTTGCTTGTCATACTCAATATCATCTAAATAAGGGAGACTGGATAGATTTCCACGCTCTGCCTGCTCCAAATGTGCTTGGACTAAGCTGTTCGTATCCGCCAACACCCTATTAATTATTTCCGTATTAAACTTTGTCGTTACCATTGTCTTACTTTCTGTAGGTACTTGCTCAATGATATCGTTCACATCAAGCACGTTTGATGTTCTTGAATTTATTGCCTTACTAATAACCATAGAAGCTATCTTGTTTGTTTGAACCTCTGCATAATCGAGATAGGTTGGTGTCAGCTGGGCATTTACATAATAGAATACCCCAGCAACCGATAGGAGAAAACTTGCTAAAAAGATAGCTAGCTTTGTCTGAGTTCTAATATGAAATGTATGTCGCTGTCTTCTTTTGTGATAAAACAAGTAAAAAATCCCCCTTGTTACTTATATGTAACAAGGGGAATCAGTATGAGCGATATTCATAATTGTAATGGGTACCATACCATTTCACGATATCTCGAATAACTTCCGGCATAATGTATCGTTTATCCGAATTTTTCAAGCAAGGAAAGAAGTAACCAAAGGTGAACATATCTAGAGTAGCTAAAGTATAGGTCTTCTCAATTTGTAACGGTTTTCCATCAACAAAGACAACACCCTGGACTTCCTCTAATTGATCAAACAAAATAGTCCCAAGGTATTTCCCCCTAAATCCCAGCCCTTTCACTTCTAAGCGTGGCCATTTTTCATTTTTGGATAACGTCAACACTTCTAAAAGAGCGGCACCGGTTAAAGTAACCACACATGGATTAATAGGATGTGGTAGACAGCGATGCAAGTCACTTTCCTTTATCATTCCACTAGGAAGATCGGACAAGAAAATTCCTGCTGGAAACATTGCACAATCAGCCTTTGTAAAGGCTAACAAAGCTTCACCAAAAAATTTCGAGAGCGGAGACGGCTTAAACCAATCCTTTTGAAGTTTCTTTTGGTTAAAAAATACGGGTGTGGCAAGCTCCGCATAGCCTTTATCCTGCCAGGACTGTTGTAGGTCTATGTCATCCACTGGCTTAGGCAAATCCTCAACTGGATATAGAACAGCACGTTTTTCCACGATTGTTTTCGTCTCGTGCTCGAAATCAATCGTTACATAGCCGATATAGTTCCCAAACTTCCCTGCGGCTGCTTGCAGCGTATTTCCTATCCATTTCCCTTGCTCAAAGAAATGATGCGTATGAGACCCTAATATTAAATCGATTTCTGGTATTTCTTGCGATATGATTTCATCCTGAAATTTCCCCAAATGAGACATGCAGATTAACACATCAACCTCTGGTCTTAATTCTCGACTAAGCTGGCTAAGCCTATTAATCGGATCTTGTACATGCCAGCCAAGCTGCTCATAGTAGATACCATAGTCTGCAGTTGCAGCTACAATTCCAATTTTTAACCCTGTCGGAGTAACATGGATTTTATAAGGACGAATCCATGATGGTATCTCCCCATTTGGGTAAACGAAATTAGATACAATCACTTCAAAATTAGCATCCTCATATAAAGTATCCAATTCTTCATGTCCTAGAGTAATTCCTTCATTATTCCCAATCGTTACATAATCATAGTTTGCCTTATTTAGAAGCTGAACGTTCCCTTTTCCAAGGAAGCCTTCTGTAAATACATTGGAGCGATCGAGATGATCTCCAATGTCTAAAGTCAACACTGTCTCTTTAGTGGAATGAGCCTTTTGTCTATCAGAGAGAAATTGATGAATGGTTGGCCAATTTTCTAAATGACTATGTAAATCATTCGTATGATAAATATTGATTCTTTCCATCATCCTATCTCCCCTCCTTAGCTAGAATAATCCATCAATTATAGATCGAATCCCTAAAATCAGCAATACGATACGGAGAGCCGTTACTAGCGCTTCTGAATTCAGCTTTTTATTCAACCTTGCACCAAGCTTTGCTCCAATATATGCTGCAGGTACGACAGGTATTGTATACAGCCATGGAACGTTTCCTAAAGATATATGTGTGGCAGAGTTTACGATAGCCGACAAGAACACCATAAACATGGAGGTACCAACCGCCACATGAGGTGGAAACAAAAACAACAAGATCATGGCAGGAACGATCATAGAACCGCCACCTATTCCGAACAACCCTGAAGCAAAGCCCACTGCGAAGGTGAATATTAAAGCAAACCAGATTGGATATCCATATACAAATGTTTTATCTCCATCTGTAAAGGTGCGCTTCGTTCCATTCTTTACAAACCATTGTACCGGCTTAAGATATTTCCTCACTAGAAGAAGCATGGAAAGGACTACTAATAATATACCAAAATAGAGATTAAAGGACGGTAAATCCAAGCCTTTGTTTACCCATGCTCCCAATATAGTTCCAGGGATGCTTCCGATAAAGAAAATAATGGAGCTTTTAAAATCAACTGTTTTGGTCTTCATGTAAGAAAGGGTAGAAGATAGCCCTATAAAAATCATCATAATAACGGATAGACCCACAACACTTTGTGGCGTGATGTCCGGTACCCAACCAAGGGTGGTACCAAACAAAAGCAGAGCCGGTACTAAAATGACACCCCCACCAAGACCTACAAGCGCTCCTATAATTCCTGAAAATAAACCGCATAATGCTAATATAATCCATTCCATTTGTTAAAATTCCCCTTCAAATAGGTCTAGTTGTTTGGGAGCAAGCCCTTTAAACTCTATATCCAGCATGTGCTGAAAGGCTTTAGCATTTTTAGCTGCATGCCCACCAGAGTTGTTATTAAATAATACTATTACTTCAGATGCCTGTTTATCCAGCTGCTCACATACTTTTTTTATGTAGGTCAGTTCTTCTTTATTATAGTCATAGAGATACCTTACCTCTCTCCACTTTTCCCTGTTTCCAGGGTTTAGCCAGCCAGCTGCATTACGTCCATGCAAGCGTACCAACACCTTCTTAGAGGTAGCCACTGGCACAAGAGGAATACTCCCCTCCCCTATCTGTGGCTCATCACACACACTATGGTGAAACTCATTGTCCCTTAGAAACTCCAGCGTGCCCCTTTCATATTCAGGAGAATACCAGGACTGATGTCGGAACTCAACCGCCACCTCAAAATCCTTTAACTCTTCTCTAATCGTACGAAGGTATTGCACATTTTCTTTCTCACATTTGAACCAAGGCGGGAATTGCGCAAGCACCATTGATAGCTTTCCTGCCTCTTGAAAAGGGAGAATTGATTTCCGGTAAGCTTCAAACATCTCTTCAGTCGTTTTGAAAGGAATTTCCCCACGCTGATGACCTGTCATCCCTTGATATGCCTTTACGACAAATTGAAAATTATCTGGTGTCTCTCGAATCCATTTTTGAATGTTCTTTTCAGGCTGTATGGCATAAAAAGCTGCGTCCAATTCTACAACTGGAAAGTTAGCGCTATAATCTTTTAATTTCTCTTTGGCCGAGGACACATACAAGTCAGGATGATCCCCCCACCCTGTCAAACCAATCTTAATCATTTGACCACCTCTTCTATGTATACCCATATGATACCACCAGCTAGACATTACGACAAAAAAAGCGAGCGTATTTGGAGCTTGTGAGTAGAATTGATTGGTTGGTGTGTAAATGAAGGAGTATGGTCTGAAAATGATTCAACATGCGGTAAATCTTAGGCTTTTGGGAGTAATGTTGTAAAACTGAGGGCTTATGTTGTAAAAATTAGTGACTATGTTGTAAAAATGGACGGTAATGTTGTAATCCTGTCCAGGAATTGGTTAAAGAACTCAAACCAAAACTAGCTGAATAAAAAAACAGGAAATGTCCAATCCTTTTAACAAAGAGCTCCCTAGAGAGTCTCTATAACATAAAGGAGGAATTTCCTTTGGAGGAAAATAACAAGCCATTCTATACAAGATGGTGGTTCTGGTTAATAGTCGTAATCATTATTATCATCTTTGCTACAAGTGGAAGCGATGATACAGATAACACTAATAATACGAACTCAACAAATGAGGAGAACCAAACAGATACCACGAACAACAACAACAACAACAACAATAATAATCAGAATGCGACCTCAGATAACCGCATTAAATCAGGTACCTATAAGGTTGGAACAGATATCCCAGCTGGTGAATACCTGGTGTTTGCTGATGAGACGGGATATATCGAAAGCGCTAAAGATAGTACAGGGAATCTGGAAAGCATCATATTTAACGATAATCTTGATGACTCCCATTCCTTTGTAACACTTCGTGACGGAGAATACTTTAAGCTTCAAGGAGCTTATATGTATCCGGTAGATAAAGCACCATCCGTTATCCCGAAAGATGGAGAGTATGATGATGGGATGTATCGCGTTGGGGTGGATATTCCAGCAGGTGAATACAAGATGATTTTAGATAGTGATACCGACATGGGCTATTATGAGGTTTCAAAAGATAGTACACACCAGCTAGATTCCATCATTACAAATGAAAATGTTCAAGCAGATACGTATTTAACTCTTTCTGACGGACAATATGTAAAGCTACAGGATGTAGAAATTCACACCAAATAAATAAGAGGAAGAGGAGATGGATGTCGTCCATCTCCTTTTTATTGACCAAATTGTTCAATTACCTCAGCAAATTTCAGTCTAACATTAAAAAAGAGACGAACTAGTAAAGTTCGTCTCCTCTATCAATGTCTTAACCAATAGAACCTTCCATCTCGAACTTAATCAAGCGGTTCATTTCTACTGCATATTCCATTGGAAGTTCTTTTGTGAATGGCTCGATGAAGCCCATTACGATCATTTCTGTTGCTTCTTCTTCACTTAATCCACGGCTCATCAAGTAGAATAATTGTTCTTCAGATACTTTCGAAACTTTTGCTTCATGCTCTAAAGAAATATTATCGTTCAAGATTTCGTTGTATGGAATTGTGTCAGAAGTAGACTGATTATCCATGATCAATGTATCACACTCGATATTTGCACGAGCACCAGTTGCTTTACGTCCAAAGTGAACGATACCACGGTATGTTACTTTACCACCTTGTTTCGAAATAGACTTCGAAACAATAGTAGAAGACGTATTAGGAGCCAAGTGCATCATTTTCGCACCAGCATCTTGGTGTTGCCCTTTACCAGCGATTGCGATAGATAATGTCATACCACGAGCGCCTTCACCCTTCAGGATAACAGCAGGGTATTTCATTGTTAATTTAGATCCGATGTTACCGTCAATCCATTCCATCGTTGCGTTAGCATCACAAACAGCACGTTTTGTAACTAAGTTATACACGTTGTTTGCCCAGTTTTGGATTGTCGTATAACGGCAATAAGCATCCTTTTTAATAATAATTTCAACTACCGCACTATGAAGTGAGTTAGTTGTGTAAACAGGAGCTGTACATCCTTCAACGTAATGTACGGAAGCACCTTCATCCACAATGATAAGTGTACGTTCGAATTGACCCATGTTTTCTGAGTTAATACGGAAGTATGCTTGAAGTGGAGTATCCACTTTTATACCTGGTGGCACATAGATAAATGATCCGCCTGACCAAACTGCTGAGTTAAGTGCAGAAAATTTGTTGTCAGAAGAAGGGATTACTGTACCAAAGTGTTTTCTGAAAAGATCTTCGTTTTCACGAAGGGCAGAGTCAGTATCTTTAAATACGATTCCCATATCTTCAAGCTCTTGTTTCATGTTATGGTAAACAACCTCTGATTCATACTGTGCAGAAACACCCGCAAGGTATTTTTGTTCTGCTTCAGGAATACCTAATTTATCAAAAGTAGCTTTGATTTCTTCTGGTACTTCATCCCAAGATTTTTCTGTTTGTTCAGATGGTTTTACATAATATGTGATTTCATCAAAATTTAATGGCTCTAATTCTCCACCCCATTGTGGCATTGGTTTCGAATAGAATATATCTAAAGCTTTTAAGCGATAATCTAACATCCATTGTGGTTCATTTTTCATACGCGAAATTTCTTCAACGATTTCTTTCGTTAAACCACGTTTTGAACGGAAAATGGATACGTCTTTATCGTGGAAGCCATATTTGTAATCACCAATTTCAGGCATTTTTTTTGCCATCGTATTTCCTCCGTTCTTGCTATTATTTTTCTTCTGAAACGCCTTTTTCCATAGCCTTCCATGCAAGTGTTGCACACTTGATACGAGCTGGGAACTTAGAAACTCCAGCTAGGGCTTCAATGTCACCCAAGTCTATGGAATCATCATAGTCTTTTCCAAGCATCATATCAGAAAAGATTTCTGAAAGCTTTAGCGCCTCATTCACACTCTTTCCTTTAATCGCTTGAGTCATCATAGAAGCGGAAGACATGGAGATAGAACATCCCTCTCCGTCGTACTTCGCATCTTTTACTTTTCCGTCTTCTATTTGAAGGGTTAAATGAATGCGATCTCCACAGGTAGGGTTATTCATATCAATTGTCAGTGCTCCATCCTCGATACTTCCTTTGTTTCGAGGATTTTTATAATGATCCATAATCACCTGACGATAAAGTTGATCTAAGTTATTAGAAGACATCTCCAAAATACTCCTTTGCAGTACGTAAGCCAGCAACTAGCAAGTCAACATCTTCCTCTGAGTTATATACATAGAAGCTTGCTCTAGCCGTTGCAGTAGCTTTCAGCCATTTCATCAATGGCTGTGCACAGTGATGTCCTGCACGAATAGCAATACCATTCATATCTAGGACTGTTGCAACATCGTGAGGGTGTACTTCATCTAAATTAAATGTTACAATGCCAGCTCTTGCCTTCGGGTCTTGTGGACCGTAAATAGTTAGGCCATCAATTGTAGACATCTTATCCATGGCATAAGCAGCTAACCGATGTTCATGCTTCTCGATCTCTTCTAGGCCAATTTCCTCCAAAAAGTCGATTGCAGCAGATAATCCGATTGCTCCTGCGATGATTGGAGTACCACCTTCAAATTTCCAAGGAAGCTCCTTCCAAGTAGACTCTTGCAAGCCTACAAAGTCAATCATCTCTCCACCAAATTCAATTGGTTCCATTTTTTCTAGCAAGGCTTTTTTACCATAGAGCACACCGATACCGGTAGGTCCACACATTTTATGACCTGAAAAAGCTAGAAAATCGCAATCGAGATCCTGTACATCCAGTTTAAGATGCGGAGCAGCCTGTGCCCCATCAACAACCATTACAGCACCATGCTGGTGAGCAATTTGTGTAATTTCCTTAATAGGGTTCATCGTTCCAAGGACATTGGAAACATAAACAACAGACACAATTTTTGTGTTATCAGTTATTGTAGCACGAACCTTCTCAAGTGATAAAGTGCCATCCTCTTCAAGGTCAATATACTTTAATGTCGCACCAGTTTCCTTAGCAAGTTGTTGCCAAGGAATAATATTTGAATGGTGTTCCATATAAGTGATAACAATTTCGTCACCCTCTTGAAGATTAGCTAGCCCGTAGCTACGAGCAACAGTGTTGATACCTGTAGTCGTGCCGCGAGTAAAGATAATTTCTTTCGTGCTCTTTGCATTGATGAAGCGGCGAACGTTTTCACGCGCCCCTTCGTAGCTTTCCGTAGCACGATTTCCAAGTGTATGCACACCTCGGTGCACGTTGGAGTTATCAAACTCATAGTACTTTCTCAAAGCTTCAATTACTTGAACAGGCTTTTGAGAGGTTGCTGCACTATCTAAATATACCAATGGATGACCATTGATTTCTTGATTAAGGATGGGAAAATAGCTTCGAATCTCTTTAATATCGATCATTAGCGAACTTTCCTTTCAATTACCTCCGTCAGCTGTTTCTTAACGCCTTCGATTGGTAGTTCATTTACTACTGGTGCTAGGAATCCGTGAATTACTAGGCGCTCAGCCTCTTGTTTCGAAATACCGCGGCTCATTAAATAATACAACTGAAGTGGATCTACGCGTCCTACAGAAGCTGCGTGACCTGCTGTTACATCGTCCTCGTCAATCAATAGGATTGGGTTAGCATCTCCACGGGCTTTTTCGCTTAACATAAGTACACGAGACTCTTGCTCTGCATTTGATTTTGTAGCACCGTATTCAATTTTCCCAATACCATTGAAGATAGAAGATGCTTCGTCTTTCATTACACCGTGTTTCAGAATTTGACCTTCTGTATGTTTGCCCCAGTGAATTACTTTCGTCGTGAAGTTTTGTTTTTGTTTTCCACGACCTACAACTACCATCTTTACATGCCCTTCTGAATTGTCTCCAACTAAGTGGGTAACATTTTCAGAAATCGTGTCGCTATCGTTCATCATGCCAAGTGCCCACTCTATAATCGCGTCACGGCTAGTTACACCACGACGGTTCACATAAGTAGTAAAGCCTTCTGCTAGAACGTCCACAGTACCGAATGTCACTTTAGCGTTATCCTTCACGATAACCTCAGAAATTATGTTCGCTAAGCCATTTGTCTTTTCTACTGTTGAAAGATAGTTTTCTACATAAACAACAGAGCTATTCTCATCTGCTACCAATAATGTATGGTTGAATAAAGAAGCTGTATCGTTGTCATGTAGGTACACAACTTGAATTGGCTCTTCAATCACGACATTTTTAGGAACGTAAACAAACACCCCACCATTTAATAGCGCCGCATGTAAAGCAGTAAGCTTATGCTCGTTTACTTTTACGCCATCAGTCATGAAATACTGTTGTACTAATTCCCCATGCTCGCGAGCAGCAGTGTGGATATCTGTAAGAATAACACCTTTTGCTTTTAACTCTTCTGTAAGAGCTACATAAGCTGGTGTGTTATTGCGTTGGATGTAAATATTTTTTTGTTCTTCTGTATTTACAATAGCTTTCACTTCTTCAGGAAGTTCATCTAAGGAAGCATAAGCTTGGCTCTCTACAGAATGTGTTGGGAACTCTAAGAAGTTCCATTTATCAATTTTCGTTTTATCTGGAGTTGGCATTGCAAGTGTTTCCAATTGACCGAATGCTTGTAGACGTAGCTCCGTCATCCAGCTTGGTTCTTGGTGACCTTCTGAAAAGGAGCGAATATCCTGTTCGGTTAATGCCAATTTTGTTTCAACCGTCATTTGTATGCGTCCCCTTTCTTATGCTTCTTGTCCAACTGTCTCGTCTTCGATGCCTAACTCTTCTTTAATCCAGTCATATCCTTGTGCTTCAAGTTTATGAGCAAGCTCAGGACCACCAGATTTAACTACGCGACCTTGCATCATTACGTGTACATGGTCAGGCGTGATGTAGTTAAGTAGACGTTGGTAGTGAGTGATAATCAAGCTACCAAAGCCTTCTCCTCGCATTTCGTTGATTCCTTTAGAAACAACTTTAAGTGCATCGATGTCTAGACCGGAGTCAATCTCATCAAGAATCGCAAATTTTGGTTGAAGCATCATTAATTGAAGAATCTCGTTACGTTTCTTTTCCCCACCAGAGAATCCTTCGTTTAAATAACGCTGAGCCATGTCAGTATCCATTTCTAGGAATTCCATTTTGTTATCTAGCTCACGGATAAATTTCATAAGAGAAATCTCATCGCCTTCTTCACGACGAGCATTGATTGCTGAACGTAAGAAGTCTGCATTTGTTACCCCAGTGATTTCACTTGGATATTGCATTGCTAAGAATAGACCAGCTTTTGCACGCTCGTCCACTTCCATTTCTAATACATCTTCTCCGTCAAGAGTAACGGAACCTGAAGTTACTTCATATTTCGGATGACCCATGATTGCTGAAGCCAAAGTAGATTTACCAGTACCATTTGGACCCATTACAGCATGGATTTCGTTTGTATTAATAGTTAAATTAACACCTTTTAAGATTTCTTTACCGTCGATAGCAACGTGTAAATCTTTTATAACTAAAGTCGACATTTAATAACCTCCATTTTTTAACTCTGAATGTAAACCATTCTAAATTATTATCATTCTAATCTTAACGCAAACAGAGGAGCCTTGCAATTCTTTTGGATTAGTTTCTTTTATATAATGTAAGGCAAATAGATTTCTTGCTTTTTCCCATAAAAAACCTTGATTTTTTATACAGCATCTATTACAAAGCATTTTCAATAAGGTGGACCTAATTGAGAATAGATGTCAGTATAACAATAAAAATGTTCACATCCACGTCTTACCCGTCAGGCAAAGCGCCAATGATTTCTTACTATTCAATCACAGTATATAAAAGTGGTTTTCATATGAGCTTGAATGAATACCAAGCTCATATCGTAGAATCTAAAACGGTTCTAACGGATCATTAAATAAAAAAATCCGGAAATATACTATTTCCGGATTTTTTACTTCTATAAGCCTCTGAAGGCTTGTGCATCTATTTTAGCAGCAATTTGCATACTTTTTTCATGATCCTCTTGTCTTCTTTGTTCAACCTTTGTCCTTAATTCTTGACTGTTCCTTAACTCGTCATACCCAAAGCCATGTACTCCTCTAAACGCATTGTCCATTCTCTGTGTATAAGGCAATCCTTCGGTACTGATAATGAATCATCCCTTTCCATTTTTTAGTGTTCAGAACACTGATACCCTCCTCTCAAAAATTAAAACATTTTATGGATAAATCATTACTTTTATCCTAAAAATAAGATAAAGGCTTTATAAAATTAGAAATAATTTTTTTTTGGTAAAAAGCATTGAAATTTACCTTAAAAACGAATAATATTTGTAATGTCCTAAAAAACGTTCGTGTTTAAGAAAGAAGGTATGGAAAGAAATGAATATGTTTCGTATGAAAGAACATGGTACAAATGTAAAGACTGAGCTTTTAGCTGGGATGACTACATTCTTAACCATGGTATATATTGTAGTAGTTAACCCAATTATATTATCTGATGCAGGCGTGCCACTTGACCAAGTATTTATGGCAACAATTATCTCTGCAGTAATCGGTACATTGTGGATGGCACTGTTCGCTAACTATCCAATCGCAATCGCACCAGGAATGGGGTTAAATGCATACTTTACTTATGCGGTTGTTTTAGCCTCAGACGGAAAAATAGATTATATCACTGCATTCTCCGCTGTCTTCGTGGCAGGTATCATTTTTATTATCTTGTCATTGACACCACTAAGAGAAAAGCTAATAGCTGTAATTCCTTCTAATTTAAAGCATGCGATTACGGCTGGAATTGGTTTATTTATCGCCTTTTTAGGACTTCGTATGGCGGAAGTAATTGTAGCAAACGAAAGCAATCTTGTTGGGCTAGGAGATTTAACTTCTCCTGGTGTTCTGTTAACCTTATTCGGTTTACTAATTACGGTTATTTTGATGATCCGCAATGTTCATGGTGCGTTATTTATCGGTATGGTTATTACAGCAATTGTAGCTATCCTGACAAATCAATTACACATTGAACAAGTAGTTGCTGTTCCAAGTCTTCCAGAGGGTATTTTAGTTTGGAATCCAATAGAAGCAATCGGAGAAGTTATCTCTTATAGTTTATATGGTGTTGTATTTTCATTTGTGTTAGTAACATTATTTGATACAACAGGTACAATGGTTGGTGTTGCAAAGCAAGCCGGATTAATGAAAGATGAGAAGCTGCCACGTGCTCGCCATGCTTTACTAGCAGATTCTGTTGCTACAACAGTAGGTTCTATGTTTGGTACAAGTCCAACAACGGCATATATCGAATCCTCCTCAGGAGTAGCAGCTGGTGGACGTACTGGTTTAACAAGCTTAACGGTAGCTATTCTATTTATCGTTGCTTCCTTCTTCGGCCCATTAGTGAGCTCCATCTCAGGTGTAGCAGCTATAACATCACCGACGTTAATAATAGTAGGTGCGTTGATGATAGGTTCTGTGAAGGAGATTGACTGGAGCAAGTTTGACGAAGCATTCCCAGCATTCTTAGTTATCCTAACTATGCCGCTTACGTCTAGTATTTCAACAGGTATCGCATTTGGATTTATTCTCTACCCAATTCTAAAAATAGTAAAAGGGGAAGCGAAAAAAGTTCATCCAATGCTTTATATCTTCGCTATCCTGTTTGCAATCCAATTAGTATTTTTACCTCACTAATATACAAGTGACTGGGATAAATTGAATGAGAAACACTTATGATTCTTTGCACGTATAGAATCATAAGTGTTTTTTTTATTTTTTGGCTTCGGGTTCTCCGTAAGCGATCAAGAAGGTGAACCTTAGGTTCTCCGCATCGTCGGACGCTTGGAGTGGAGGCCAACAGGATGTTGGTCAGGAAAACGTTGTCACACGATGTGACGTTCTTAGTTTTCCCTCCCCCAGGTAAGCCAGCACCCATCGCTGACGCGCGTGGTTGTGCTGTCTTACCAACCACCTTGCTCCCGCAGGAGTCGCCGCCGCTGCTACGAACCAATTAATGTCTCCCCTTATAAATAAATTTCAATAAGAACTAACCCTTTGGAAGAATCTATTTTCAAATAACGGCCGTCTCCGTTACTAGATATAAATAAGAAGAGGTACCTTCTGCTTATAATTACGCAGAGAGTACCTCTTCTTTTGTTTGTTTCTTACTTTACTGGTACGACAGAGCCGCCCCATTCATTTAAGATAAACTCTTGAATTTCTTCAGACGTCAATGCTTCCACTAAAGCTTTGATACGCTCATCCTCTTCATCACCAGCATTTACTGCAATCAGGTTCACATATGGTGAATCTGTTTCTTCAATTGCAATGGAATCCTCTAATGGATTTAACCCTGCATCGATTGCATAGTTTGAATTGATCAGCACAGCGTCACCTTCTTCATTTTCATAAAGCTGTACCATTAACGCTGACTCATAGTTCGGATCAAACTCAAGGTTTTTCGGATTATCAACGATGTCGGAGATAGTTGCTGCAGTGCGGTCCACTTCTTCTGCTAGAGTGATTAGCCCAGCGTCCTCAAGCATTGCAAGAATTCGTCCATGGTCTGCAACGGAATTACTCATTAAAATAGTTGCACCTTCTGGAAGCTCTTCGATTGAATCATATTTTTTAGAATAAAGACCGATTGGCTCGATATGAATCCCACCCGCATTGACGAAATCATATCCATGATCTGCAATCTGTGATTTTAGATAAGGCTCATGCTGGAAGTAGTTTGCATCTATCTCTCCAGATTCTAAGTCTTTGTTTGGAAGTACATAATCTTGGTATGTTTCAATTTGAAGCTCGATGCCCTGTTCTTCTAGCAATGGTTTAGCTTCCTCTAAGATAATTGCATGCGGTACGTTAGAAGCTCCTACCACTAACTTGTTGCTGTCATCGTCTCCACAAGCTGCTAATCCCACTGTACTTGCTGTTAAGAATAACCCTGCTAATAACTTTTTCATTTGACTATCTCCCTTATCGTTTATCGATTTTTGCAGTTATTGTATCTCCAGCCCACTGGATAATAAATACCAATATTAGAATAAGAATGGTTGCTACGAAGGTTACATCATCTTTACTTCTTTGAAAACCATCTTGGAAAGCAAGCGTTCCGAGTCCGCCCGCTCCGATAATTCCAGCCATAGCAGTGTATCCAACTAACGCCACCGCTGTAACTGTAATCCCAGATACTAAAGCCGGCATGGATTCCGGTAGAAGCACCTTCCAGATAATTGTGGAAGTTTTTGCTCCCATTGCCTTGGCAGCTTCTAGCACGCCTTTATCGATTTCCCTTAATGCAATTAATACTAGTCTCGCATAGAAGGGTGCTGCACCAATCACCAATGCAGGAAATGCTGCATTTGGTCCTCTCATCGTACCGATTAAAAACGTTGTGAACGGGATTAACAGGATTATTAGAATTATAAATGGTATGGATCGGAATATATTTACCACCGCTCCAGTTAGCCAGTTAGCTAGCTTGTTTGCCCATGCTTGATGGGGGCTTGTTAAAAACAAGAGAAGTCCTAAGGCTAATCCTAAGATAGCCGTAAGCAGAGTAGAAACTCCTGTCATATATACTGTTTCCCATGTTGCTTCCCACATTTTAGGCCAATCCACATTCGGAAGTAATGTTTCAAGCATGAGGAATCACCTCCGTATGAATCTTTTGAGCATGGATAAAGTCAATCGCTTGCTTAATAGCCTTTTCTTTTCCTTCTAGGTGAAGAATCAGCGTACCAAAGGCCCCTCCTTGTGTATGAGAGATATTGCCTTGAACAATATTGACCTCTAAATCCATTTGCTTAATTAATCTAGATAGAATTGGTTGCTCCGTTTGTTCTCCTACAAAAACAAGCTTTACCAACTTACCATTTGGATAGAGCTCCCTTAGATTGCGAATAGTTTGAGTAGGCTGATTGGAGTCAGATATCTGTGAGACAAATCGTTTTGTAATAGGTGCCTGTGGCTTTTGGAAAACCTGCAGGACATCTCCTAGCTCTACAATTTTTCCTTTTTCCATAACCGCAACTCGATTACAGATTTTTTGGATAACCTGCATTTCGTGAGTAATTAACACAATAGTAAGCCCGAGCTTTTCATTAATATCTACTAGTAAATCTAAAATAGAGTCTGTTGTTTCTGGGTCAAGCGCAGAAGTAGCTTCGTCACATAGCAATACCTCTGGACCATTGGCAAGAGCCCTCGCTATCCCAACGCGCTGTTTCTGGCCTCCTGAAAGCTGTGAAGGGTAAGAATCTCCTCTTCCCTCTAACCCAACTAATTCTAGAAGCTCCTTGACACGTGCTGCTCGCTTTTCTTTAGATACCCCTGCAATTTCTAGTGGGAATTCAATATTCTCTGCAACCGTTCTAGACCAAAGAAGGTTGAAATGCTGGAAGATCATGCTTACCTTTTGTCTGAAGTGTCTGAGCTTATCCTCACTGATTGCTGTTATTTCTTGATTGTTTACGATAATTTGCCCTTCTGATGGTTTTTCTAGACCATTCAACAAACGAATCATTGTACTTTTTCCCGCACCACTGTACCCTATTATCCCGAAAATCTCTCCAGATTTAATTTCAAGATTTACATTATCTACTGCCACGATTTCTCCGTTTTTTGTAGCAAACTTTTTCGAGACTCCCTTTAAACTTATCATGTAAACCTGTCCGCCTTTCTATCAAAAAAACCCTTCTGCAAAAGAGCAGAAGGGGTGTAGGTAACAATAAATACCATTCATCCATTCTCTCATTTTTCAAAGCTTCTGCTTTGTGTGATTTGGCACCATTTCATTTTCATGACGGTTGCCGAGGCTTCATCGGGCACTTCCCTCTGCCTCTCTTAATAAGAGTTAGTTTTATTTAATTCACATATAGTATACTGCATATTATCATTATTATTAATCTACGTCAATACTTTTAATAGTTTCTATTAAATAGGGAACAGATTGAAAAGCATAAATTTTTCGAACAACCGCTCCATCTTTCGTGATTAAAAGACAAGGAACGCTTTCAATTTGATAGTCTTTGGCCACTTCTTGGATAAAATTAATGTTAGCCTGGCCTATAGGAACATCCACAAGTTCTTGGACAACCTCCATCATTTTATGGGCCACCTGGCAGGTTCCGCACATGGGTGTATATAAATAAAACAAGGTCATGTTTGATTGGTTTTTGTTCGCTTCCCATTCCTTGCGTGTCCATTCATTCATAAAGGCATCTTCCTATACTAAGAATTCTTTTTTCACCTTTATATTAACACGTTTCAAAATAGATGCCAAAACCTTCATCGGTGTATTTGCCACTTCTCCATACATTGGGTTTGTATAGAGATGTATAGCCTCGGGATATTCTTTTCTTACGATTGATCTAATTTGTTCTCCAGACTTATCGGCATCCAGAAATGCATAAATCGGAAGTCCATCATAAGGACTAAGAAGCTCCTCTAATTTCACATTGGATATCGTACCGTTTGTACATATAATTTCGGTTGGTTCATCTAGAAGTGTTAAAAGCTGAAGCTTATCTGACCTTCCTTCAACAAGAATAACTTGGTTACTAAAAATAGTAGTCATAGCTGCTTCTCTCCTTACTTCTTCCCTTTACCTTTATTATATGAAAAAAGCACCGATATTAACCGGCGCTTTGATTATTACTCTGCTATTAGTTCATCGTATTTTTCAGGGCTAAGTAAACTCTCAACTTCTTCCAAATCTGCTGGCTCGATTACAATCATCCATGCATTTTCGTAAGGTGATTCGTTTACAAATTCGGGGCTATCCTCTAACTCAGTATTAACCTCAACCACTTTTCCACTGATAGGTGCATATAACTCAGAAACCGTTTTTACAGATTCTACGCTTCCGAAAGGATCTCCAGCTTTGATTTCGTCGCCAACCTGTGGAAGCTCAACGAAAACGATATCTCCAAGCTCGGATTGTGCAAAATGAGTAATTCCGATTTTAGCTTTTCCATCCTCTACTTTTACCCATTCATGATCCGCTGAGTACTTTAAATCTTTAGGTGTGCTCATTTATATACCCCTCTCCAAAAATTATACATTCTACTATTATATTCACATACTTTTATAGTAAAAACAAGGTGATTTACTTGTTTTTCCACGTTTTCTCAAACTCGTCTTCCTTGAAACCGAGCGTTACATTTTTCCCGTCATACACAAGCGGACGTTTAATGAGCATGCCATCTGATGCAAGCAATGTAAGCTGTTCATCCTTAGACATATTCGGAAGCTTGTCCTTCAGCTGAAGCTCTCTATATTTCATTCCACTTGTATTAAAAAATTTCTTTAATTCTATGTTACTTTTATCTACGATTTCTTCTAATAAATCCTTTGAAGGCGGATTGTCGACAATATGGTGATTCTCAAAATCAACATTATTATCTTTTAACCATTTACTCGCTTTGTTGCATGTACTGCACTTTGGGTAACCGTAGTATTGTATCTTCATTTGATCTCACCCTTTTTCTTTTTATCATACTCATTCTCTCCTTCTTGAGCAAGCCATATAACGGTAGATGAGTAAATTACGGGGAGAATGGCCGGTTTTCTAATGGTGGATTAGTTTGGCAAGTTTCTACCATTACTTGCGGTTCGCCTGCGGTTACTTGCGATGCTGTGTATGTTACTTGCGCAGGCTCATTGGTTACTTGCGGTTATGGGGCTGTTTCTGGCGGTAGTGTCTGATTTACTTGCGGTTGTCAATCAAATCAGCCGATTTTTACTACTTTTTTGAATATGCGCTTATACCATCCAAATCGCACCATATAGTCACCGATTTACTTACAACCCGTTCTTCATTTCCCAATATTCTACCATTACTTACGGTTCGCCTGCTGTTACTTGCGAGCCTGTGATTGTTACTTGCACAGGCTTATCGGTTACTTACGGTTATGGATCTGTTACTTGCGTCAGTGCTTGATTTACTTGGGTTGTCAGGGTCATCACTATAAATTGTGGGTGACATATAAGAAAAAGTTGATTGAAGTGTCGGCTGGCGACTCCTAGGGGATAAGCGCGTGCGGAAAATCCAATTGTTTCGGAAGCATCCGAAACAAGATGGAAAACTAAGAACGGCACATCGTGTGCCAACGTTTTCCTGAACAACATCCTGTTGTCCCGAAGCCGCGCCCCCAGGAAAGCGTCCAGCCAGAACGGAAATCAACCGCTTTATGTAAAAAGAAGGTCTCCATTGAGAGACCTTCCTGATAACTAATGATTAAACAACGAATTTTTCTGCTTCTATTAGCTTCACGGAAGCTTGGCGCTTTTTCTCGATTACGTTGTAAGGAGTGTAGCGTGTTAGCTTGCGAAGTGCAGAAAGCATCATACGCAGGTTGTCACCTTCAACAGAAGCGATCAGTGTTTCTTTTGCAGCTTTTTCGATTTCATCAAATGCTTCTTGGCAGAAGATTTCTGTGTAAAGTAGCTTTTGAGAAGCTTTTTCTGCTCCACTGCGGTTGATTGCTTTTTCTGTACGAAGCACTGCTGACTCCATTGCAAATACGTTGTTTGCGATGTTTGCAATGTTTACTAGGACTTCTTGTTCTGCTTCTAATTTAGCGCCAAAGCGTTGTGCAGCCATACCAGCAGCTAATAGACCGATTTTCTTCGCGTTTGCAACTAATACTTTTTCTTGTGCTAGTGGCTCGTCGCTAATTTCTTCCGGCATCATCATCAGAAGCTCTTCTTGAAGACCTTGTGCTTTTTGAAGTAATGGAAGCTCGCCCTTCATCGCTTTCTTCAAGAATGTACCTGGAACGATTAAACGGTTGATCTCGTTCGTACCTTCGAAGATACGGTTGATACGAGAATCACGGTAAATGCGCTCTACCTCATACTCTTGCATGAAGCCATATCCACCATGTAACTGAACCGCTTCGTCTGCAATATAATCTAGAACCTCAGAACCTACTACTTTGTTGATAGAGCACTCAATTGCATATTCAGCAATTGCAGCAGCAATTTTGCTTCCGTCTTTTTGCTCTTCTTCACTTAATTGACTCATACGGTCCTCAAAGTAACCAACTGTACGGTAGATCAAGCTTTCTGTTGCATATAGCTTAGAAGCCATCGTAGCTAATTTTTGCTTAGTTAAGTTGAAGGAAGAGATTGGCGTCTTAAATTGTTGACGTTGGTTAGAATAAGAAATCGCTAATTCTAACGCACGCTTAGATCCACCAATTGTTCCTACACCTAATTTGTAACGTCCGATGTTTAGAATGTTGAAAGCGATAATATGACCGCGTCCAATTTCACCTAATAGGTTTTCTACTGGTACTTCTGCATCTTCAAGAATTAATGTACGAGTAGAAGAGGATTTAATCCCCATTTTCTTTTCTTCTGCACCAACAGATACACCTGGGAAGTTTCTTTCTACGATAAATGCAGTGAATTTGTCTCCATCTACTTTCGCATATACAACAAATACATCAGCAAAACCTGCGTTTGTGATCCATTGCTTTTCTCCGTTAAGGATGTAGTGAGTACCTGCCTCATTTAATTTCGCAGTTGTTTTCGCACCTAGTGCATCCGAACCTGAACCTGGCTCTGTTAATGCATAAGCAGAGATTTTAGCTCCGGAAGCGGAGTTTGGTAAGTATTTTTTCTTTTGATCTTCGTTACCGAAAAGTACGATTGGTAGTGTACCGATTCCTACGTGAGCACCGTGAGTAATAGAGAAGCCACCAGCTACAGACATTTTTTCTGCAATTAAAGCAGAAGAAATTTTGTCTAGGCCAAGCCCATCATATGCTTCAGGAATATCCGCCGCAAGAAGACCAAGGTCTCCAGCAGATTTTAATAGACGTACAGAGTGTTCAAATTCATGGTGCTCTAAGTTTTCCACTACAGGAAGCACTTCATTTGCAACGAATTCCTCTGTTGTTTTTGCAATCATCTTTTGTTCTTCTGTAAAATCCTCTGGTGTGAATACACGTTCTGCTTCAATATCTTCTATTAAGAAGCTTCCACCCTTTACTACGTCTTGAACTTGTGTCATTTTCTCTTCCTCCTATTGTATAAAAAGATTTTTGATGATAATTGTCCAGCTCCAGCGCCTTGCCCCTCGAGGGCCAACAGGATGTTGGTCAGGAAAACGTTGTCACACGATGTGACGTTCTTAGTTTTCCTTCCATCCTCACCAATCCCCATTTGCTTGTCGGGGCAGACATAGGCGCTTGCGCTTTTCTTCTTAATTAAAGAAGCTCAAATACTCCTGCTGCGCCCATTCCGCCGCCGATACACATTGTAACGACACCGAATTGCTTCCCTTGGCGCTTCAATTCACTCATCATTTTTAGCGTTAGAATTGTTCCTGTTGCCCCTAGTGGATGACCTAAAGCGATTGCTCCGCCGTTTACATTCACCTTATCTATATCGATTCCTAAATGACGAACTACTTGGATAGATTGGGAAGCGAATGCTTCGTTTATTTCCCAAATATCGATATCCTCAATCGATAATCCAGCAAGCTTCAATGCCTTTGGTACGGCTACAATCGGTCCGATTCCCATCACATCTGGTGCAACTCCACCAGTAGCAAAGGAACGGAACTTAGCGATTGGCTTTAGGCCTTGCGCTTCTGCTACTTCACGGTCCATAACTAGCACCGCTCCGGCACCGTCAGACGTTTGAGAGGCATTACCTGCTGTTACCGATCCACGGACGTTAAATGCAGGACGTAGCTTCGCTAATGTTTCTAAGGACGTTCCTGGACGTACACCCTCATCCATCTCGAACATCACTTTTTTCGTTTGCTGTTTGTTATTTGCATCTACAAAATGCTTGATTACTTCTACAGGCACGATTTCATCCTTGAATTTGCCAGATGCGATTGCCGCAGCTGCAAGCTCATGGGAGCGAACCGCAAATGCGTCTTGGTCCTCACGGCTTACGTTATACTTATTTGCCACTTGCTCAGCAGTGTGGCCCATTCCCATATAGTATTGAGGAGCTGTTTCTGCTAGCTTCGGATTTGGACGAATGGTATTCCCCATCATAGGTACCATACTCATTGACTCAACCCCGCCTGCAATAATCGCTTCTGCTGCTCCAAGCATGATACGCTCAGAAGCATATGCGATGGATTGTAAG
Source organism: Psychrobacillus sp. Z16_25 (assembly GCF_056856695.1). NCBI lineage: Bacteria > Bacillati > Bacillota > Bacilli > Caryophanales > Bacillaceae > Psychrobacillus > Psychrobacillus sp. Z16_25. Next base: position 64,955 of record NZ_JBXEOV010000008.1, read on the forward strand.
CCAGAGGAGCAGAAACGGTTTACTGTAATTGCTGATGTTGTATCCGGAAGACCAGCTAGCGCGCCGATATTACGAGCTACGTTCATCCCTTGCTCCGCCTCAGGCATTGCACATCCTAAAATCAAGTCATCTATTGGGCCGTCATAACCGCCCGCTCTATTTAATGTTTCCTTTATTACTAACGCTCCAAAATCATCTGGTCGTACAGTTGCCAAGGATCCTTTTTTCGCTTTTCCAACCGGTGTTCTAGCACCTGCTACGATAACTGCCTCACGCATGAGTTCTCCTCCTTCTCCTTCACGCTAGTTGCGTAATGGTTTTCCTTTTACTAACATGTGCTGCATTCTTGCTTGTGATTTTGGATCCGCCACCAGACTTAAGAATGCTTCGCGCTCTAAGTTTAATAAGTATTGCTCATCTACTAGCGTGCCGTATGGTACCTCTCCACCAGCGATTACATATGCTAGCTTCTTTGCAATTTTTAAATCATGCTCACTAATATAGCCAGATAAGAACATGCCTTCCGCTCCTAGCATTAATGCTGCATAGCCAGGTGCCCCTGATACAGGAACCTTTTCACGGATTGGCGCTTTATAGCCTGCTTCAGCTAATGCAAGTGCCGCTTGCTTCGCATCATGGATTTGGTGATCTGGATTTACGCTAATTCCATCCGCAAAGCTCAGGAAGTTGTTCTCACGTGCTTCTTCTCCTGAAGTCGAAACCTTTGCCATCGCAATTGTTTCAAATACTTTAGTTGCTACATTTAAGTAATCTACCTGAACACCATTTGGTAGGCCTTTCAAGTGCTTCATGTAAAGCTCTTTGTTACCGCCTCCACCTGGGATCAGACCTACACCAGCTTCAACAAGCCCCATGTATGTTTCTGTTGTTGCTTGAATATGTGTTGCTGGTAAACAAGCCTCAGCTCCTCCACCAAGTGTCATTCCAAATGGAGCTGCAACTACTGGTTTAGAGGAATATTTAATTTTCATCATTGCATTTTGGAAGCTGCGAACAACAAAGTCTAATTCAAAAATATTATCGTCTTGTGCTTCCATCAGAATCATTCCAAGGTTGGCACCAACGCTAAAGTTTTTCCCTTGGTTACCGATGACAAGCCCCTTGAAGTTTTTCTCCACTTCATCAATTGCAAAGTTGATCATTTGAATGATATCTAAGCCGATTGCGTTTGATTTCGAATGGAATTCTAGTAGAGCGATTCCGTCTCCTAAATCTATTAGGCTAGCCCCAGAGTTTGATTTAATTACTCCGTGCTTTTTCTTATAGCTTTTTAGGTTGATTGCCTTTCCACTAACCGGTACTTCTTTGTAGTCGTTGCCATCAAAGAAGTAAAGCAGGCCATCTTCTTCTTTATAGAAGGAAGTAAAGCCTTTTTCTAATAAAGAAAGAACCAATGCCGGGATTTCCTTGCCTTCTTCTTTCATTTTTTCCACAGACGCTTGAACGCCAATAGCATCCCACACTTCAAATGGTCCCTGTTGCCAGCCGAAGCCCCATTTCATCGCATCGTCGATTGACACGATATCATCTGCAATCTCACCGTGAAGCTGAGCGGAGTAAATTAATGTTGGACTAAGGATGCTCCATAATAGTTCACCAGTGCGGTCCTTTGCATACGTTAACGTTTTCACCTTTGCCGCTAGACCTTTTTGCTGCTTCGCCATTTCCATAGAGGCTGTTTTCAGCTTTTTCATTGGCTCGTATTCCATTGTTTCTGGATTTAGCTCTTTGATTTCTTTTCCTTCTTTTAAGAAGAAGCCTTGACCTGACTTAGCACCAAGCCATTTATTTTCAAGCATTTTTTGCATGAATGCTGGAATTTCAAATACCTTTTGCTCTTCACCAGATGTTTGATCGTAGACGTTTTTTGCAACATGTGCAAAAGTATCTAGACCTACTACGTCTAGTGTACGGAAGGTAGCTGATTTCGGACGACCGATTAATGGACCAGTTACAGAGTCCACCTCACCTACGGAATAGCCTCTTGCTTGCATTTCACGCAATGTCACTAGCAGACCATAAGTACCGATACGGTTAGCAATAAAGTTTGGTGTGTCTTTTGCAATTACGACACCCTTCCCTAAAACGTCCTCACTGAATTTCTTCATGAAATCCACTACTTCTAGAGCAGTAGTAGCTGCAGGAATTACTTCTAGTAGCTTCAAATAACGTGGCGGGTTAAAGAAATGTGTACCTAGGAAATGCTTTCCGAAGTCCTCAGAACGCCCTTCTACCATTGCGTTGATGCTAATACCTGAAGTGTTAGAAGTTACAATCGTACCTTGCTTGCGAACAGCATCTATCTTTTCATATAAGCTCTTTTTAATAGCTAGATTCTCGACTACAACCTCAATAATCCAGTCGACATCTTTTAATTTTTCCAAATCATCCTCAAAGTTACCAGGCGTGATTAACGAAAGATTTTTCTTCGAAGTTAGCGGTGCCGGTTTTTGTTTTAATAGCTTTTGCAGAGCTGACTCAGCAAATCGATTGCGAACCGTTGGATGCTCTAGAGTAAGCCCCTTCGCCTCTTCCTCTTTACTGATTTCCTTTGGAACAATATCTAATAATAATGTCGGAATACCGATGTTTGCTAAATGAGCTGCGATTCCAGATCCCATGACCCCTGATCCAAGTACAGCTGCTTTTTTAATTTGATATGTCACCTACAAAGCCTCCCCTTCATCTTGAATGAACGCTCATTCATTTTGTTTGCAAAAAAAATAGAAACAATTTCTATATCTATTATTCTAGTTCAATATTTAAATTTTCGCAATAATAAAATGAACATAATAAGACATTTTTCTTCCTCCCTTCTGGGAAACAGTGTAAACTATAAATATCATTTACCGGAGGTACATACTATGAAAAAAATCACAACCGAAGAACAATTTAACGAAATTATTTCAGGCGATCAAGAGGTAATCGTAAAATTTGAAGCTGGATGGTGTCCAGACTGCAGACGTATGGAAATGTTTATTGATCCTATTATCGAGAAATATAACAAGTACGCTTGGTATGAACTTAATAGAGATGAATTGCCTGAAATAGCAGAAAAGTATGAGGTAATGGGAATCCCTAGTCTACTTATTTACCAAAATGGTGAGAAGAAAGCACATTTACATAGTGCGAATGCAAAAAGTCCTGAACAAGTAACAGAATTCTTAGATGCACAACAATAAAGTGAAACTTTGATTGGTGGGGTTTTCTTTCATCCCCCACCAATCATTAGTTGAACCAATCGGGCTTTTAGGGACAGTTGATCTCCCACTTAGCTGTCTCATTTCTTTTGCCATCTTGAAGTGGGAGTCTTACTGTCCCTTAATGCGGGATAAAACCTATAACCACTAACGCCAATGGAAGAGAATGAAAAAACATGAGGTGTAGAAATGTCCCAAGAAAAAGAAGTTCTTGAGCTGAAAGAACAAATTGCTCGGTATGAGAAAATTATCATGACTATGTCCACTCCTATTATTCCTTCTATTGTCCCGAAGACTATTCTCATTCCCATTGTAGGATATATGTATAAGGAGCGATTTGACAACATCGAAACTAAAACATTGGCTTATATTGGTGAGCATAAAGAAGTAGAGAATGTTGTTTTTGATTTTACTGGAGTAACATTGGAGCATATTCAAACATTTGACTATAATGATTTAGCTTTATCCATCAATCGTTTAAATAGTTCCCTCAAGTTAATGGGAATCCGACCGATTTATGTTGGTTTTAATCCAAGCTTCATTCGTGAAATTGTCTATGCAAGTCTACATGTAGACATTGAAACCTACAAGGACTTCCGCATCGCTCTAAGCAAGCTGTTAGGGGAGAAAAACACAACGTTACATTCTGTTTAAATAATATATAAGCCCTTTCGATTCTATTAATAGATTCGAAAGGGCTTTATTAGTTCTGCTCTAGTTTAAATGAAGGTCAATGCTCTAATAAAGTCCGTTGTTCTCCATTTTGGGCGGACGCTTTCCGCGGGCACGGCTCCAACTAACTTTTATCGTGTCAGGTCACGATAAAAGTGGATTTTCCGCTCGCGCTGTTCCCGCAGGAGTCTGCCACCCTCCATTCCGATCAACTATCTGTTACTAAGGTGAAACACCACCTACATTTTATATTAATCATATCAATGCTATTATACAAAAATCAAAAATTACAATCTTGCGTCTTCTTATACACATTTTTATGAAGCCTAAAAAATATTTTCTTCCCCATCATCGTAGAATAAACGATTATATTTAAAAGTTCGTCAAGCAGATAGGTAATTTTCTTGGTTTAAACCAGCTGTCCAATTGAATAGCCATTTGTGTTTCCAACTCGACTATACCGTACTTGGAAAGCTCCTCTAAAGAGGTGCAGCCCATCCACCAAGCACTTAACTCTTGGATGGCAATGTTTAAGAGTACTTGTTGACCGGTTTTTCGTATTTTGTTTGCGCTCCAGCTCTTACCGTCGAAGGTCATTTCATATATCCCAGCCTGTTCTGGTATAAAAGTGTCCTCCACTTGCATAAGGAACCGTTCTGTTGAAGCAGGCTTTGACAACGTACTCTGTAAAGCCTCTAAAAATACAGGAATATTGACGATGCGGTACATTAAGCCAGACCCCACAGTGGCCGCTTCATGGTACACACTCGGAATAAGTCGGTTCGAGCCATTAGAAGGATTCGTTAATGTGTAAATAAAGGAAGTATCAAATGTCCGTAGAACGATGCGATCCACCTGATCCTGCTGAGAATGTAACCAAGCAGCTAGCTGCTTATATCCTTCCACATTGCTCCAAACCCATTCATGGACATACATGCGCTGGTGCAAGAAATTGTCATCACTTATTTTCTTTAAAGAGAAGGCTAAAACGCCTACTAACTCTCCCTCTATTTTCACTCCAACATAATTAGCGGCTCCGTTTTTGATATGCTGTCTTTCACTCCATGTTCGCTGTAGCATCCCGTGGTTGTTGCTTGCATACTTGTTATAAAGCTTCACCATTTCTTCTTCGTCCGCCGCATCCAAATATCGAAGGTTTTCTTTTTTCCCATTAGTCACGATAGTATCTGGCTTGATTGAATATTCATATTTAAGAGGCCCATATCCATAGCCCATCTTTCGATAGAAGGTAGGATTAAAAGGATAAAGAGCAACTAGCCCCACCCCTTCTTGTCTTGCCTTCTCATGAAAATCAGAAAGGAGCTTTAAGGCTATCTTCTCTTTTTTATGTAATAAATGAACAGCGACCATACCAATGCCAAGCATCCGCTCTAGCCTGCCGTTCAAATTTATAGTGAAATCGCCTATTCTGTACATCCCCTTGAGCGTCTCTTCTTCATCAAAATAACCATAAAAGCGTATATGATTTTCTGTTTCCTGCTCTCGCTTTAGCCTTTCAGCTAGCTCTTCTCTTTTTGCAGGAGTTTGACTATCCATCCCAGGATACGCTAGAGCTGCTACATGAGCAGCTTGGCTATAATCCTTGTCCTCTAATAGTTTAATCATGTTTTTCTTCCCCTTTGTAACGCCTTAATAGGCTTTCTCCCTCAGATTTAGTAAAATAAAGACAATCCCCTCTAAAGGAGGAAACAACCTTGAAGGTAATACTTCCTGTCAAAGGAATGTCCCAATATGATTCATCCATACAACCAAAGCTGCAGTCTTCTGCTTGTGGACCTGTGACAGCCTATGTGCTGTTAAATTATATAAAACCAGACACTTACTCTTATCAGGTGAATCAACTGTATAAGCTGCTAGGCGGAACTAGAATCGGCCTTTTCACGCATCGATTTATTAGAAAAATGAAAAGGCTACTGGGACCAGCATGGAAAATCTCTAAGTGCAATGTCCATGATGCAATGCAGCAAATAGAAGCAGGTCGACCAGTTGCCTTAAAGTTTGATCGGTATTTTGCCTTCCGACGCAAAGGCATATTTACTTTTTCCTATCATTGGGTTCCTTGCATAGGCTATGAAAAGATAGAAGATGAAATCTTTCTATTCATACATGACAATGGAGGACGAAACCGAGAAAGTAAAATTCGACGGGTAAGCTTCCAGGACAATGCCCCTATCCTTACTTTTGTTAAATTTGTTCCGCCAGTAAATTAGCTTGCAACTGTCTCGCTAAAATCGTATATCCCTGATCATATAAGAAATCCATTTTAGAGGAATCAATCTGGTTTATTAATAAATGCTCCAGCTCTGCATCAATTGGCACGTCTCTTCGAATAGTTGCCAGCTGTTTAGAGAGCTTGAGCATTTCCATATCCGTTTCAATTTTCGTGCGTTGTCCTGCCTTTAATAGATGCAATGATTCTAATACACTTTCCACTGATCCATAGGTTTGAATTAATTGCAGAGCGGTCTTCGGTCCTATTCCCCTTACACCTGTATAGCCATCACTGGAATCTCCCATAAAAGCCTTCACATCTGGGAATAAAAGTGGAGAAATGCCATACTCTTCTATAAATCTAGCTTCATTATACATATCATAAATAGTAAATCCTTTTTTCGTAAAAGCGATCTCTGTAGATGGATGCAATAATTGAAGTAAGTCCTTATCTCCACTTACAATCGTAAATCTAGCATCGTCCTTCCATTTGTGCGTGATCGATGCAATCGTATCATCCGCCTCCATACCGACAACACCGAAGTTTTTCCAGCCTAGATGCTCAGAAAGCTCTTGCGCCATATCAAATTGTGGTACAAGCTCGTCCGCCGGCTTAGGGCGATGTGCTTTATAGCCTTCATATAATTCTGTACGGAAGGTATTCATCCCTTTATCCCAACAGATTGCCATATGGGTAGGCTTCATAATTTCTTGTGCAGCCAATACATGCCGTGCAAAGCCCTGAACAGCATTAGTCGGAATGCCTTTTTCATTTTTAAAGTAGTTTCCGCTCATCGCCGTTGCAAAGAAGGAACGAAATAGCAAAGCCATTCCATCAACTACTAGTACATGTGGTTTATCCTGTTGCATTTTTAACATCCTTTTCTATCTATTTCATACTAGTATAGCATGATATTGACCAGCTAAAGGGAAAGAAAAAAAGGAAAGAGCACATGCTATCTCTTTCCATCTTTCCTCTATCTCACTCAAATTGAAAACCAAATAGCTTTAATTTTTTCTTGTTTTCCTTGTCTTTCGCATTGATAGAAAGATAGATATTCTTTGGCTTGTAGTGGTCTTGGACAAAAGCAAGCACTTTTTCCAAGTCCTCGCCCTCCCAATCGACAACATAGATTGATTGCTCATCTAAAGCCTTCCTTGTTGTCGCATTTACAATGTGAGAGGGATTCACCCAAAAGCACCATTCTGGTTGCTTACTATAAAACCCTTCAAAGCCCTCTGCTATTTTTTGAAGTGTGTATTTCTTGCTAGATGTTAGTGACAAAAACTCTTCTTTCTCTAATCTTTTATAAGTTTTCTGTGCTCGCAGCTTATTATTGGAGAGCCTAGCCAAAAGTAATTTTGGAGAGGAGGTTACTGAAATGCTATCTTTTAAAGGCTCACAGTTTGGAAGTGAGGAAGGAAGCCAAGAAAAAAGCTTCTTGGAAGAAAAACAAATGGTATGTATAGAATTTTGCCCATAGTTACTAACTACGAAAGGTAAATTGCTATCCTCTACCGTTAAGTAGGTTGCTTCCGAAGCAAGAAGCTGGAGACATTCAGACAACAGGACTCTCTCTGGGTTAAAGAGCTTATACTCCTCCTTCCAAAAGCTTCTGTGTCCAACAAACCTTCCGCGACAGCTAAAGCCTAAATAGCAAGCAATCTCCTCCTTCCCATGCGATAAAGTCCAAAGATGAACATGAAGCTCGTCCGAACGCTCCTCGATAACTCTTCTATAAAAAGAAAGTTCCTCACTTGGCAGAAAGGGAATAACCCCGTCTAGGTCTACTTTCTTTATCTCTATCTCGCCTATACTTTCTAAATACACTTTTTCCTTTAAAGGAATATAGGTGAGATAAGGCAATGTAGAGGAGGATATTTCAGGGATATCCAACCTTCTTTCCTCCAATTTACTATTCCGTGCCTGTAAGTAGTCTGACAAAGCAGAAACCTGCTCCTTGTCAATAAACCCATCGAGCTGGAAGATACACTTTTTTTCTCTCTTCATTAATTCATCAAAGAAATACATAAACACTCTTGCCATATCCTTTTTACCGATGACAAACCCTTTGTATAACTGAGTAGGATCTTCTAGAAACCGAAAAGTGGTCAAGCTTGCGGACCGTTCAACTTGAAAAGGAAAGAACGCGATTACTCTCTTAAGCTCCTTTACAGCATAAACCACCATGTTTTGAGTCCTGCCAAAGGTATCCCACCAGCTTGAGAAAATAGGATACTCAAAAAAAGGATATCTATTGTCCGCTTCTCGTAAAATAGCATCCCATTCCTCTTTGTACGTACGTAAATGCTTCGTTGATTGGATAACAATTAACTCCACTTCATCCTCCGTCCGTTTGGAAAACTGTCTTAGAAAATTATATTCGGTGAGATGGACAAAACAGAACTTAACCAAAAAATGCACCACTCTTTTTAATAAAGAAGTAGTGCATTTGAGAAAGCTTGTTATTCGTTGTACATGATGCTGTTCTACATCTAAGACAATCGAGTATGTAAGTTTGTGACATTTTTACAAAACAAAGCTATTCATAATAAAAACACCAGCATTACACTGGTGTCCTCTGTTAGCGCATGGTATGTATATTATTCTCCATCACTATCGCTATCATCTGCTCCCTTGCTTCTTGGCAGTATGCCTATTTTTTCTACAACCTTAGGCAAATTCATAGCGATGAACATTAGAAATACAGTAATAATCGCTAGATCATAAGCTCCATAGCCAATGGTTAAACCGACACAAGCCGTTATCCATAGGTTTGCAGCGGTTGTAAGTCCACGCTTCACATTATCCTTATCAAGCCAGATAACACCTGCTCCTAAGAACCCGATTCCGCTGATTACCTGAGCTGCCAAGCGCATTGGATCCATATAAGGTCCTTGGTTTAAAGTAGAAAGACTCATCGCAAGCGTAGATCCCAAGCAGACCAAAATGTGCGTCCGAATACCAGCGGGCTTATGCTTGATAGCCCTCTCCAAGCCTATTAAAAAACCTATAAATGTTCCAACTACCAATCGGATATAGAGGTCATAATGTGAGGTAAACATAGAAGTAATTATATCCATATATACTCGCTCCATTTCCATGATTCTTCTCTAACTATTCGCCGCCGATTTAAAATTTCCTCTTAAAATCGAGAAGGAATTAAAGAGAGTTATATAGAATAGAAATTTATTACAGAAGAGAGGTTGGAATTCGATGATTGAAATTGCCACTGAGGAAGATATCGAATTTATTTTCTCGCATGCTGGTCAATCTGCAAGCGAAGGCGCACAAATGAAAATCACGCAAGAACAGGCTTTAGAGCTTTTAACTCCTATAGTAAACCGAGGAGCCACATATTTATTGACAAAGGAAGAAGGCTCTATTACTGGGTGGATTCTTCTCGCTCAAAATATGGATTACTTTTCAGCAAAGGAATATGGCTTTATCTATGAGATTTTCGTCCTTCCGGAGCACCGAGGCAAAGGACTTTCAAGCAAGCTAATAAATGAAGGGAAGGCTTTTTTGAAGAATAAAGGATTCGATGAGGTGCGCTTAAACGTCTTTTCCACCAATTTTGCCAAAAAGATATATGAAAAAATGGGATTTACAGAGGTCAACTGCATTATGAAATCTAGCTTATAAAATAAAGGTAGAGCACAGCAATTTCACAAGGAAATTGACTGTGCTTTTTTACTTTCCCCTTCCTCTAGGTGCAAGTAACAAGTGAATTCGCAAGTATTCTCCTGAGTACCGCAAGTAAAATCAGCAGAGGCGCAAGTAACCTACCGAGAACTGCAAGTAAATCTTTGATTACCGCACGTATTACCATGTCATTTCCATCTCCAATGGAATTAATAATCCCCGTTATAGGGTGGCCCTACCCCCTTCTCAGCCTCCAGTCTTACATCAAATTCAAGCTTCGGCTCCATGTGGAAAACTTTTCTAATAATTATGATAAAGAAGAATCTTTGTCACACCAATTAGGAGGAGTAATGAACATGTCGAGCTTTACAAGATGGGCCTTCGGAAACAAGGCCGCTATTAGTGTGTTAACCGTACTTATTTTAGTAATGGGGATCATCAGTTATTTTCGACTGCCTATGGAATTTTTACCTTCTGCAGATAATCCCCAAGTAACGATCATTACAATGGGTCATGGAACGGATTCCAAAACAATGGAACTGGAGGCAACTACCCCTATAGAGAAAGCTGTCTCTGGCTTGAACGGAAAATCATCTATTTATTCGCGAACGGGTGATGGCTATTCTTTAGTCGATATCGTATATGAAGCAGGCTATGATATGAAGCAGGCAAAGCAGGAGGTTCAAGAGGCAATTGCAAATCTCTCCTTCCCTTCCAATATTGGAAAGCCTACTGTTTCCCAGCTGCATACCTCGATGATTCCAATTATTAATATCGCCGTAACATTTGAAGACGGCTTGACAGAAGAGAACCTTGCATTTGCTAGCAATGAAATCAAGGCAAAGTACCAAGCAGTTAAGGGCGTTTCGATTGTAGACGTTTATGGAATAACAGAATCCATTATCTCCGTGGATGTAGACGAAGAGAAGCTGGCCGGATATGGAATTCCTATCACCTCCATCATGACCATGTTACAAGGTCAAAATGCCACCATTTCCATTGCAGAGCAGAATATGGAGAATAAATTAAGCAACATCAAAGTAATAGGAGATTTAACGAGCCTTGAAAAACTAAAGGGGCTATCCCTATCACCAGAGGTTTCCCTTGGAGATGTGGCAACAATCAAAGAAATAACGGACTCCGATTATACGAGTCGTTTAAATGGAAAAGATGCATTAGATATCAGCATCATGAAGGATGCAGAGTCGAATGCCGTGACAATCAGTAAGGAAGTAGAAAAGGTAACAAAGGAGCTAAATGAGCAGTTTCCACATCAAGAGGCTGTCATTTACGTTTCTTCCTCTGACATCGTACAAAATTCTGTTCATACGATGATGAAGGAGCTTCTACTTGGAGCTTTATTTGCAACAATCGTCATACTATTATTTTTACGAAATATCCGCTCCACGCTTATCACGATTATCTCCATCCCACTTTCTCTATGCCTTACCCTATTCCTACTCTGGTGCTCAGGGGTGACCTTGAATATCCTAACCCTAGGTGGAGTGGCAGTAGCAGTAGGACGATTAGTGGATGATAGTATTGTGGTTATTGAGAATATTTTCAGGAAAATGCAAACAGAGAAGTTTTCTATTCAAATGGTAATCGATGCTACGAAGCAAGTAGGAGTAGCGATCACTGCATCTACCTTGGCAACTGTTGCAGTGTTTTTACCAATGAGCTTACTAGAAGGCTCTCTACAATCCTTTTTATTACCATTTGCTCTAACAGTCACTTATTCCTTACTCGCTTCTTTACTCGTAGCTTTAACTGTTGTTCCAGTATTGGGCGGCACGCTGTTAAAGAATTCGAAGCTGCCAGAGCACAAGCCTGCAATTCGTTTTCCGAAAGTAGTTGCTTGGTCCCTTAAACACAAATGGATCGTCTTCAGCATTTCTGGACTCCTCTTTGTCGGTTCCATCGGCGCATACTTCCTCCTTCCAAAAGGAGCGGTCGATTATTCATCTGCCGACTATGTATACGCAACGGTAAGTTTCCCAGCGGAAACGCCGATTCCAGAGGTGAAAGAGAAGGCAATAGAATTAGAGGAATTTATCCGTACACTTGATGAAACGGAATTTGTCTTTATGCAAGTGGGATCAGCTCCTGAATCTGCGCAATATGGATATGTCGGCTCCTCTACGGAAGCCACCTTCAGTATTTTATTGCATGACAAAAAAGATATTGAAGAGGTAATAAAGGCACTAGAAACAAAAAGAAATAACTATGCAAACGCAGATTTCGAAGTGGTTGCCTCCTCTTTCATGATGGGAGGATCTAGCACGAGTATCAGGATCGACATTGTTGGGAATGACAAGGAAGCTTTAGAGGGCGTAGCAACGAGAATCGTACCGATAATAAAACAAATAGACGGGGTAGAAAAGGTCACGAGCAATCAAGACGAAAAGAAAACCGTCTATTCCCTTGTTGTGAATCCTTCTAAGGGGAATACAGAGCAAGTAGCGCAGCAACTTGGTGTCATGCTGAACAAAACACCAATTGGAACGATCAGCTTAGATAATAAAACTAAAGCTGTTTACCTAGAGCCGCTGATTGAAGTAGAAAAATCTGCGGACTTGTCAGGGATAGAAATTATGACAAATGAAGGACCTGCCCCGGTGTCATCCGTTGCTTCCTTACAAAAAGAAGAACGCTCTACCGTACAGCTGCATAAGGATGGAAACACCTATTTACGTGTAACTGCTTCTGTAGACCCTAATAAGCTATCGGAGATTGCAAGCGAGATGAATACAGCTATTTTTGGAAATGAAGAGAAGGACGGGATAGACATCCCAGCTGGTACAGACGTCTTTATTGGAGGTTCCAGCAGTCAGCAGGCTGACGAATTTGCAGACCTTTTCTTGATGATGCTTGTCTCAATCGGAATCGTTTTCCTCATCATGGTGATAACATTTAAATCCATTCGGACACCGATTGCGATTCTGTTTTCTCTTCCTCTAGCAGCTATCGGAGCAATTCTAGGGATTATAATCAGTGGAATCTCCATTGACATAACTGCCCTCCTTGGTGCATTAATGCTGATAGGAATCGTCGTAACGAACGCAATCGTGCTACTAGACCGCGTGAAGCAAAACGAAAAGGTCATGAGCATTCGGGAAGCTATCCTTGAAGCAACCGCGACTAGAATGCGTCCCATCTTCATGACAGCAGTTGCCACCATTTCCGCTATGCTCCCTCTGTTATGGAAGCAAGCAGAAGCAGGCAGCCTTGTATCGCAAAGCCTGGCAGTAGTCGTAATCGGCGGTCTGGCAATGGCGACGCTTCTAACACTAATCGTCGTGCCTTGCATTTATGAATTACTTTATTTTAGAAAGGCGAAGAAACAAAGAATAGCAGCATAATATACAACCTCCTAGTCAGCAACTAGGAGGTTTTCTCATATAGACTTTCGCAAGTAAATCAAACAAAACCGTAAGTATTCTCTTGGCTACCACACGTAACTTCGACCAGTAAGCAAGTAATCTATCCGGCGCCGCAAGTAAATTAGAGGTCACCGCACGTATTTCCTTTTTGAATCTAATTACTAATAGGGAAAAAGAAAAAACAGGTGGAAGTGATCCACCTGTTTCTCTTATCGATTCTTTGCAATTTCCGCTGTCGCTGTAAACAATACATCAGAGGATGAATTCAATGCTGTCTCACATGAATCTTGTACAACTCCAATGATGAAGCCAATTGCCACTACTTGCATTGCGATATCATCTGAGATACCGAACAGGCTACAAGCTAGTGGAATTAATAGTAGAGAACCTCCCGCAACTCCAGAAGCACCTGCTGCAGATACTGCGGATAACACCATGAGGATGACCGCCGTTCCAAAATCCACATCAATCCCAAGCGTATGTACAGTTGCTAATGTCAACACGGAAATAGTGACTGCCGCACCTGCCATGTTAATAGTCGCCCCTAGTGGAATAGATACGGAATAAGTATCCTTGTTTAATCCTAATTTTTCTGCAAGTCGAATATTCACTGGGATGTTAGCAGCAGAGCTTCGTGTGAAGAATGCTGTAATCCCACTTTCCTTCAGACACGTAAACACCAACGGATATGGATTCTTTCTTGTATAAATAAATACAATGATTGGGTTAATAATTAATGCAATGATTAACATGGAACCAACTAGCACTAGTAGTAAGCGTCCATAATCTAGGAGTGTGGAAAGGCCATTTGTTGCAACAGCGTCGAAAATTAAACCTAAAATCCCTAGTGGTGCTAGATTAATAACCCACTGTACTACCTTCGAAATAGCATCCGATATATTCTCTAAAACTACTTTTGTCGTTTCATTTGCATGCTTCAGTGTAATACCAAGCACGACAGCCCAAGCTAAAATTCCTATGTAATTAGCACTCATTAAAGCGTCTACTGGATTCGTTACAATATTAAATACCAACGTTTCTAATACTTCTCCTACTCCACCAGGAGGTGCTAGATCCTGTGCAGCATTTTCTAATGTTAACTTTGTCGGGAAAAGGAAGCTCATAACGACGCCAACTACTCCAGCCAAAAGTGTACCAATCGCATATAGGACAAGAATGGAGAAAACATTGCTTTTTGCTCCTAGTTTTTGTTTGGCAATTGCAGTAATAACCAGGAAGAAAACCAGGATAGGTGCAACCGCCTTTAATGCACTGACAAATAACGAACCGAGAATCGTAACCCCGCTTGCTGCTTCAGGTGCCGTAAGGGCTAAAATCAAACCAATGACAATCCCTACTACTATTCTTGTTACGAGACTTAGCTTGTTCCATTTCGATAATAAATTTCTCATGTTTTCCCCTCCTGTTGTATTCTCTAAGAAGATATTTGTATTTCTATAAAATACATAATAACATATTTGAGAGAGGATTTTTATGATGAATTTATTAAAAATCAAATATTTTTATACGTTTAGATAGCATAAATAAGTAAAGACCTCCAATAAGTGCTAAGGATTGCACGAAAGGAGGTCATTCAATCTATTCCTTAAAATCATGATATTTACATTCACTTACCTCACGCTTTGCTGTAAGTGCAAGTGGGATCATTGTTTCAAATAGCAAATCCTCTTCATCAAAGATTAACTTTTTAAGCTCAATATTAAAATAATCACGCATACGAGACTCCGTCATTACCTCCTGTACCGTTCCGGTTATCGCTTTTTTCTTTTTCGCTATCATCAATACCTGATCTGCCAAGTAAAAAGCGTGATTTGGATAATGTGTGTTGATAATACAAGAAATATCGTGATTTCGAGCTAGTTTTTTTAAAGTTTCCAGAATTACTACTTGCTTTTGGATATCTAAATGAGATTCAGGCTCATCTAAAATAAGTACTTCTGGGTCTGATACCAATGTTCTAGCAATAAGTGCTAGCTGCAACTCGCCACCACTGACTTCATTACAGGATTTTTGGGCTAAATGCAGGATACCTACTTCATTTAACGCTTGATGCGCTCGCTCATAATCCTTCTTACGAGGCTTGGACAAAGAGCTTATATATGGAGCGCGACCCATTACCACTAAATCCTCTATAGAAAATCCAAATACCATTTTGTGCGCCTGTGGCACATAGCCTACTCTTTTCCATAGCTCCTTTTGTGCCACATTAGTCAGAGGGACATCATCTATGAGCGTTTCCCCGGTTTTCCATTCATATAAACCAGTTATACATTTTAAGAGTGTCGTTTTTCCAGCACCATTAGGACCAAGAATAGCCATGATTTGCCCGCGCTCTAACGTAAAATTTATGTTCGATTCATAAATAAAGGACTTCTTCTGCTCCCGCTTTTTTTCATAGAAGAAGTTACCTTCACGTACTTCAATTTTCATGACCAGCTACCTCCCGTTTTGCGCAATAAATAAGCAAAGAATGGCGCACCGATAATAGCAGTTAATATGGACAATGGAATTTCTGCAGCTGTAATGGAACGCGCAAGTGTATCGATTACTAAGAGATAAGATCCCCCGAGTGCAAGCGACAGCGGTAAAACCCTCTCGTTATTGTTGCCGACTAGCATTCTAGCAATATGAGGAATAATAAGTCCTACCCATCAAACGATTCCTGCAATGGATACCGCTGCTGCTGTACAGAGGGTCGCCCCTGCAATCACAATCCATTTAAGGCCAGCAACAGAAATACCCAGTGACTTTGCCTCATCATCAGGCAGTGTTAAAATGATTATCAGTGCAACTTTAAATGAGAATATGTATCATTTAAAGTTATATTGATATAGTTAGTTATTAGTATTATTTATAAAAAGGAGATTTTACATGTCAAAATTAAATATTTTGAAGCTAGACGGGGGACATGCATTTGGCTTAGATGGTCGTGCAATGGCTGCCTCCAATGAACCGATGGGCCATGTTACAAACCTTGATCAATATGAGCTTGGGACAACTGATCTTTCTCCCTACAATGTGTTGGTGATTACAGATTTCATTGACCAGGAGTACCTATATGAGAATAGAGAAATCATACAACAGTTTTTAAATGCCGGGAAAATAGTTGTCGCTTGCACCCATATTTTTCGGAGCTGGCTGCCTAGGGTAAATCCTTTCATGCCAAAGAAAATCACAAAGCATGTAGATTACGAAATGGAAATCAGAAAGGCTGATTCTGTCTTCCGTGGAGTAGATATGCAGGAGCTTGCTTATCGCAAAGGAGTTTCCGGATTTTACGCACGTGGATATCATCCTGTTACAAACCCAGAGGTTGAAGTATGGCTTGCTTTCAAAAGTGGTGAACCAATCACATTTGTAGATAGAACCTCTACAAAAGGAACAATACTA
This sequence comes from Psychrobacillus sp. Z16_25, assembly GCF_056856695.1. Lineage (NCBI taxonomy): Bacteria > Bacillati > Bacillota > Bacilli > Caryophanales > Bacillaceae > Psychrobacillus > Psychrobacillus sp. Z16_25. Next base: position 81,520 of record NZ_JBXEOV010000008.1, read on the forward strand.
GCACATTCCGCACGTGACCTCCTATCTTACGCGACTGGTCAGAACACAACTCAGCTGATAGCTCCTCAAACACTTGAATGGTTAGAGGAAGAAATTGAGAGATTAGAAGAGAGGCAACAAGCATGAGAAAAATAGCTGTTTTATATAGTGGACATGCTCCACACTACCGTACATTCCATGAACCAAGAATAAATCAGTACATAGAAAAGATCATTTACCTTCCTCGCTTTCAAGAAAGTGAACTGGAGGGTATGGATGTATTAATCGTTCCTTCTCAGCTACATGGCAAGCTTCTATTAGAGGCCGCACCAGCGATTATCCGTTTTGCTGACCGAGGTGGTATTGTAGTTGCATTTGGACCTCAACCGTGGGAATGGATTCCGAATCAGCAGTGGGAAAAGCGTCCAACAAACTTTTGGTGGTGGCTAGAGCCAGGCGCAGACAGTGGATTACGTTTAGTAGCCCCTGAATACCCTTTATTCCGTGATGGCCATTTAGATTTACAAGCCTGTACCTGGCACCAGCATGGTGTTTTCCATCTAAAGGATGGCATGCAATCTCTTATCGACATGAAGGATGGCGGGTCCTTGTTGTATGTAGACAAAGTGAGCACGAAAGGTACGTGGATTGTGACTACTTTAGATCCAGACTTCCATTTTGGCTCCTACTTCATGCCAGCAACAGAGCTTTTTTTAATGGGCTTTATTCCATGGTTAGCGGCTGGAGAAATATAATATTCGCTAAACAACCTTTAGTTCTTTGAGAGCTAAAGGTTGTTTTTTCTGAAAAAAAGCTTCTATATACAACTCCGTTTTGGTCCCTCTATCTCTACCTCCTTCGACTAATCTACCTTTTCATATAATCGAACAAGTAACACCTGAAAATTCCCATCTATAACAGACTCTAGTTTCTTTTAATATTTCTTCAATTTTCACTTTAAAATTCTCTAATATTTGTCAAAATACTTCTTGATTACCATTTTAGAGGCGACTCATTAGAAAGTTACCACCCTTATTTACCAGTTTTCCCTCCACAATTTTGTCATAAATTCAATCTTGTTACGGAAAGTTCAAATCTTCCTGAACAAATTGTGAAGTCCGATTTATTTATTAGTTTTTTTGGACAAATGGGAATAAGATAAAAGCACGAGAGGAATTACTCGATAATTATTATTAGATACTACTTACTATTAATTGAGTAGAAAGGGGTACAATGATGAAAAGAAAATTAAAGTGGTCTCTTTTGTTAATGGTTTTCACTATTGCAACAGTGTTAACCGGTTGTGAGCCGCTGCTTGTTTTAGATCCGAAGGGTCCAATGGCCGAAAGACAGGCAAGTGATATTATGTTCTCCATCTGGCTAATGGGTGGAATCGTAATTGTAGTTTTAGCTATCTTAGCTTTTGTTTTATTTAAATACAGAGCTTCTAAGCAAAGCGAGGATTATGAACCACCTCATATAGAAGGAAATAAATATGTAGAAGCACTTTGTATCGGGATTCCTATCATTATAGTTATTGTTCTATCTGTCGTTTCTGTGAAAAGTAACTATATAGTAGAATCTACACCACAAGGCTATGAGGATCAGGAGCCATTAACTATTTACGCTTCTTCTTCAAACTGGAAGTGGCATTTTAGCTACCCAGAGCAGGGTATTGAAACAGTGAACTACTTATATATTCCTGCTAACCGAGCAATTGAGTTTAAGCTTTATTCACACGGACCAATCACTAGCTTCTGGATTCCACAACTTGGAGGTCAAAAGTATGCGATGGCCGACATGGTTACTACTCTTCACTTAGCTGCTGATGTAGAGGGTGAATTCATGGGAAGAAACGCAAACTTTAGTGGTTCTGGATTTGCTGAAAATGTTTTTGATGTAACTGCTATGTCACAGGCTGACTTTGATGAGTGGGTTGAAGAAGTTCATGAGACAGCACCAGAATTAACAGAAGAAAAGTTTGAAGAACTACTTGAGCCAGGCCATCTTGGACGTTCAACTTATGTGGGGACACACTTAGAATTCTCTCCACCACCAAGTCATGACCACGGATCTGATTCATCAGATTCCGAAGATGAAAATGCAGATGATCACTCTCATCATTAAAATGAAAGTTTACTAGATACCTATAGTACAAGCTATAGATTCTGAAAGGAGTACAATAGAATGGATTTCTTTGAGCGTTTTGCCGTTCCACATCCAAGCTTTTTGATATACGCATCTATGGTAGGAATCGGTCTTACAATGGTTGCGATTGTCATTGGAATCACTTACTTTAAAAAATGGGGCTATTTATGGCGAGAATGGATCACAACGGTAGACCATAAACGTATCGGTATTATGTACTTGCTTGTAGCGTTACTAATGTTATTCCGCGGTGGCGTGGATGCCATCATGATGCGCTACCAGCTTTCTATGCCTGATAATACGTTTTTAGATTCACAGCATTATAATGAGGTCTTCTCTACTCACGGGGTAGTCATGATCTTGTTTATGGCGATGCCATTTATCACCTTTTTCTTTAACTATGTCGTGCCTCTTCAAATCGGTGCACGTGACGTAGCATTCCCTAGACTAAATGCTCTAAGCTTTTGGCTGTTCTTCATGGGGATGGGACTATTCAATATCTCCTTCATTGTCGGGGGATCACCAGATGCAGGTTGGACTTCTTACTTCCCACTTGCAGGTAACGAATTCAGTCAATCAGTAGGAACAAACTATTACTTGCTTGCGATTCAAATAGCTGGTCTTGGTACCTTAATGACCGGTATTAACTTTATCGTAACAATCTTAAAGATGAGAGCACCAGGTATGACATTAATGAAAATGCCGATGTTCACATGGTCAGCGTTAATTGCCAATATTATTGTTGTCTTTGCATTCCCAGTATTAACTGTACTGCTTGCAATGGGAACATTGGATAGATTGTTTGGGACTAACTTCTTTACTACTGATAACGGTGGTATGGATATGCTTTGGGCAAACCTGTTCTGGGTTTGGGGACATCCAGAGGTTTACATTCTGATTCTTCCTGCCTTCGGTATATTCAGTGAAATCATCCCTACCTTTGCAAGACGTAACCTGTATGGTTATAAATCAATGGTATTCTCGATGGTTATTATTTCCCTACTGTCCTTTGTCGTATGGGCGCATCACTTCTTTACGATGGGTCAAGGACCAATGTCAAACAGTATCTTCTCTATCACGACAATGGCAATTGCCATTCCAACCGGTGTGAAGATCTTTAACTGGCTGTTCACCCTTTGGAAAGGGAAAATTGAATTTACGACACCAATGCTTTACTCCATGATGTTTATCCCACTATTCACATTGGGTGGAGTTACAGGGGTAATGCTTGCGATGTCAGCAGCAGACTATCAATATCATAATACAATGTTCTTAGTTGCCCACTTCCACAATGTAATCATTCCGGGTGTGGTTTACGCGATGCTAGCTGGTTTAACTTACTACTGGCCGAAAATTTTCGGATTTATGTTGAATGAAAAGCTAGGAAAATGGACTGCATGGTTAATGACAATCGGTTTCGTACTAGCGTTTATTCCAATGTATATCACAGGATTAGACGGTCAAGCACGTCGTATGTACACTTACTCTGAAGCTACTGGATTCAGTATGTGGAACATGATTTCCTTTGTAGGTGCAGGAGTTATGGCTGTATCCTTTATATTACTTGTATATAACATTTACTATAGTATCCGTTACTCTCCAAGAGATATCGGAGACGATCCTTGGGATGCACGTTCATTGGAATGGGCTACTCATACACCAGTGCCTGAATACAACTTTGCTACGCTACCACAGGTTTCTTCAACACAAGCATTTTGGGATTCTAAGAAAAATGGACATAAACTTTTCCCTAACAAAGTGGAAAAGATTCATATGCCAAACAACAGTGGCTTGCCATTTATCATGAGCTGTTTCTTCTTCGTCTTCGGATTTGCGATGGTGTTCAGTATCTGGCCGCTGGCGATTGCTTCCCTACTTGGAATTTTAGGATGTCTAGCATATCGTTGCTTTGAGCAAGACCACGGAAGATATATTTCAGTTGAAGAAGTCGAAGAAACGGAAAGAAAACTGCGAGGTGCTAAAAAATGAAGGTAGATAAGTCACTTCCACTTGAATACAGCACAGAAGAAAACAGATTAAAAATCTTAGGCTTTTGGATTTTCATTGGCGCAGAGGTTATGCTATTTGCTACCCTCTTCGCCTCCTACTTCACCTTGGAGAACCGCATAGGTAACGGTCCTGCAGGTGCAGATATTTTCGAGCTAACACCAGTTTTGATTGAAACAATCTTACTTTTAACTAGTAGTTTTACTATTGGTCTAGCAATACATGCCATGCGAATGAACAATAAAAAAGCAACAATGGGTTTCATTATCGCTACCCTTCTTCTCGGAGCTGGATTCCTAAGCGTTGAGATTTATGAATTTGTTCACTACGTACATGTCGGAGCTGGATTAACGGTAAGTGCATTTACAGCAGCACTTTTAACGACACTTGGAACACACGGATTGCACGTAACATTTGGGTTGTTCTGGGGATTATTCATCCTCTTGCAAATTAGAAAACGCGGATTAATACCAGAGACAGCGAATAAGTCCTTTATTTTCTCTCTATATTGGCACTTCCTAGATGTCGTTTGGATTTTCATCTTCAGCTTCATCTACTTGAAAGGAATGATGTAATATGAAAGAATTATTTCCTCTTAAACAAGTAATGGGCTTTGTGTTTTCCCTAGTGTTGACTGCTATAGCATTGCTGGTGTATTTCACTGATATGTCCTTTGCAGTTGGAATGACCATATTGCTAGTTACAGCATTTGTTCAGGCCGGTTTACAGGTAGTAGTATTCATGCATGCTGGTGAGTCAGAAGACAAGGCAGCAATTTACACGAATGTTTACTATGGCCTGCTAATAGCCCTTTTCACGATCTTTGGTACATTACTTGTAATGGTTTGGGATATGTAAGAGGCTGTAAAATATAATAAATTAAACAAGAAGCACTAATGATTCTATCTTTTGATAAGATCATTAGTGCTTTCTTATTTTGCGCGGGTATAGGTTCTCCGCTGCGTCGGACGCTTTCCGGGGGCCAACAGGATGTTGGTCAGGAAAACGTTGTCACAGGATGTGACGTTCTTAGTTTTCCCTCCCCCAGGCAAGCCAGCACCCAACGCTAACACGTGCGGTTGCGCTGTCTTGCCTGACACCTTGCTCCCACTGGAGTCGCCGACGCTGCTCCGAACCTACAGTGCTTACTGCTAAATATAAATGATTTCCAAATGGTTTTGACTTCGCTTCCCTTCTATTATAAAAAAGTAGCGCAAACCATGACCTTGGCTTGTGCTACTCATGGTAGTATTTTTAATGTAATCTATTAAAGGATCCTTTAAGTAAAAGCAGAGAAACCTGTCCAAACTATCTCCAACAAGTCCTAGCAAAATGAAGCCATGATTACTGCAAAATCTCATAGAGCGGCCTTCACTTTATTTTCAAACTCGTGTACATCCATCTTGGTCGCATGCTGAAAGCCCTTTTGAAAATCACCTGTCTTTTCTGTTTCGGTAAGGATTTCATCGAAGATTGTACTACCAAACTCTTCTGCAAGTGATTGGATATAATAAGAGGATTGATAATAAATATCATAAGTGGGATTGGTTCTATATTCATTCCAACCTTCCCTTGTTGATAAGCGTGCCAAAGGGATAATTTCAGTATCTATAGTAGGCTGAGCATGACCATCACTTCCAAAATAATCGGCTATCCCCTCCGAAAACCATTTTGGAATATCTGTGTCGTCAAGCCTAACTCTGATAATCGCTGAGTTAATACATAATGCGTATACTCATGTATTACATTTTTATTGTAAAGCGAAATGGTTGGTCCTACTTCGTTCAAAATACCTTCTCGGTTTTCCGGTAATATACCCAACATATTTTGTTGTGCTGAATGAAATCCAATGGCATAGGCTAGTCCTGAAAAGCTTTCTATTTGCTCATTAGTAGAAAAAAGCACAACATCAAGCGGTTTACTATAAGACCCTAAAAGCTTCTCATTTATATTCATTCCTTTGGTTAGAGCTTCTTTCGTAGCGGGTATGAGCTCTTTATCAAAATCACTAAAATAAATCGTGACATGCTGAAAATCTTCCTTATTATAGTCTTTTAAGAGTTCTTGCTTTCTTTCCGTTTCAACCTTTTCAGCAACATAGGCAACTGCTAATTTTGGGATCTCTTCAATTTTTATTATAAATAAGACCAACCCCATAATGACAGCCGTCATCACCACTACGATAGCCGTTATGTAGAGTACTTTTTTTGACATGATGCAAATCAGTCCTTTATTTCAAAATAAAAGGTATTTAGAGATTGCTCCCTAAATACCTTTTACGAAAGCTTTAGATGCTCTCATTTCTATATTTTTTGCCGTTTAAAACCATTTCTTCTGACGCTACTAGGATCATCCCAATAATGAATGTGAACGACGCTGCCATTACTAAGCCAATGCCGATTCCCATGACAGTTCCTTGCCCACTAGTCATTATTCCATAGAAGAAAACTGCTACCCCAATCGTTAATAAAACTGCACCAAATAGCTTTGTAGCGTGTAGCATTTTAACGTATGTTTCCATTTCAAACACCCCTCTTGTTTCTTATTATCAAACTCGTTCACAATTTTGTCAATAATTTTTGTCTATTATATGAACGAATTTGAATGAAAACTAAGGCTGTCTTATCAGTCAGTGAAATTTAAACTTAGCTTTTGAAAAAACCTAGCCTCTATACATGGAGATACATGTCTCCAACTATATATACGCATCATGAAGGAAAAGCAGTACATTTAACTTCTACAGGAAACCAAGCGCTTAAGTAATGCAGCTTTGCAAATACTTAATTTAGTGGGTCTTAACATTAATATTCCTTGAATAGCATCTCTTTAAACATAAAAAACCTCATGCTAGCTATTTGCTAACATGAGGTGTGTGGTGATTTATTTCATTACATTGCAGTTAATCCACCATCGATAACGAATTCAGAACCTGTAGAGTAGCTGGATTCATCAGATGCTAAGTATAGAACAAGGTTAGAAACTTCTTCTGATTGTGCTACACGTTTTAATGGAATATGCTTAGCGAATTCTTTGATTGCTTCAACAGCATCTCCTTGGCTAACCATTGGCGTTTCAATAACACCTGGATGTACAGAGTTAACACGAATGCCAAAGTGAGCTAATTGAAGTGCAGCAGCTTTCGTCATACCGCGTACAGCGAACTTTGTATCTGTATAACCAACTGCTCCTCCTACAAGACCGTTCATAGAGGAAATATTTACGATAGAGCCGCTTCCAGCTTTTTGCATAGAAGGAACAACCGCTTTCGTTCCAAGGAATACAGAAACTTGGTTGATCTCCACGATTTTACGATATTCTGCTTCCGTCATTTCCATTAATGTTTTATTCATGCTGATTCCAGCATTGTTTACCAAAATATTCGCTGGACCAAAAGCCTTTTCCGTTTCTTCGATAACTTTTTGCCAGTCAGCTTCTTTTGTCACGTCTTGTTTCACAAATAATACGTTTTCACCTAACTCTTTCGCAAGGGCTTGTCCGCCTTCTTCGTTTAAGTCTGTAAAAACTACCTTTGCTCCCTCACGAACAAATGCTCGGACATGTGATTCACCCATACCGCGTGCTGCACCTGTCACGATTGCTACTTTATTTTCTAAACGTCCCATTGTGATGACCTCCGTTAAACAACTTATTATATATAATCGATTACAACTCTATTATACAGTAAATTTTTCATAAAATAAATAAAATATATAATAATTATATATTTGGAATAGGTAAAATGTTTTATATTTTTTAAAATTCTCTTAAACAAATAGTTTCATTTATTAACAAAAAATACCTATTAAGAAATTAGCGCATCTATCTTTTTGTTTCAATGCTTGGTAACGGAATAATCAAGCATTGGATGGGAAAAATAAAGGGGAACTTTCTTTTCTAAGTTCTTTTCTTGTTACGCTTACCTTCTTCCTCGTGATGATACGGAGAAGAAAAATTATCCTTTGGGAGGAATGCTATAATGACGCAAAACCAACAAAACCTTAGCAATAAACATGCCTATATCCGCTTCATGGTGGGCTCTATTATGACGGCTTATGGCACAATCCAACTGATCCGTGATCCCAAAAGTACAAAGGGACAATTGGCTATTCTTTTCGGAGCAATGAAAGCAGCGGAAGGAGTAACAAATTACTGTCCTAGAAAAGCGATGACTTCCAGTATGATGGATGGTAGCTTTAAGCAAAGCATGATGAACAACAGTATTACGCAGTCTTTATTTGGAGGCTCTGATAGTAACACTCAACAACAGAGTGGAGATAATGCTGCTAGTTCAAACCATGATAGCAGCAATATAATGCAAACCGTAGGAAATATTGCAAAATCAATGTCCGATGAGAATAGCACACAAAAGAATCAATCACAAAGCTCAGGGAAACAAAGCAATCATAATACTAGTGGGCAGAACGCGCAAAATAATAGCACCGGTGAAGAGGTTATCCAAGCAGTAGGTACGATAGCAAAAACTATCTCCCCACAAGCAGGGACTATCATTGACAGCGTGGCTAAGATGGCTGAAACCCAAGCAGACTCTTCAAATGCCCAAAACAGTAATACGGGGAATTCCAATGAACAAAAGAATGCGTCCTCTGGTTCTAATGCTGGATCTAGCGAAAAAAATACAAATAAGCAAACATCATCCCCTAAAAAACAAAAAAATGACCAACAGGCCGACACAGGAACCACTGCCCTTAACGCAGACTCCCAAGATCAAGACACCTCTAAATACTTGCATTGATTTATCCCAGTGTAAGCATGCCCCTGCTTTGACGCAGGGGTATTTTTTGTATTGTTTCTGTCCCTGTGTAAGAAACAAATATGAAATTCACGTTTGTTTAAACTAACACGTATGTTTCTAACCCAGGGAGACCGGTCGCCATTCTCCTAAGAAGCCGTTTTGAATGGCATAGTCATACATATGTACAAGCTTTCTCTCGCTATACGTCTCCATTTGCTCGTAGGCGATCCATGTATTGTTGCGTTTCACTAACTCTTCAAGATATTGCTCGTGTGCCAAGCGGTTGCTTTTACTTGTATTACAAGAAGGGCAAGCAAGGACAAAATTCCACAGGACATCATTTTGTACGTAGCTCCAAGGTACGAAGTGATCCACATGAGACCGTTTCAGTGGCTTGTTGCAATAAAAACAGTGCTCTTCCCCATATTGCTTCAACAACAACTGGAATTCTGCAAGCGACTGTCTAGCAGAGACAAACTCGACCTTCGTCAAAATGTGCTCCATCGCTTCCTTTGTATTGTATTTCTCTAAAAATAGTGCTAGCTGATAATTCGTTACATTCATCAGGATTTTCTTATACTTTTCAAAGAAAACGATATAAGGAGGGGCAAGCTGAAGCCAGCCTTCTCTTTTATGAAAAGAATAAATAGTACCATTAAAGGACTTATAAAAGGAGCCATAGACATTTTTCTTGTAGATAACAGAAACATCTTTAATTAACTGCTCCTGCTGGGTCTCTGGTATTCTCTCAAAATTCCATTCACTCGGTATATTGTGCTTTCGCTGAAAATCTAAAATAACCTGCTCTACCCCACTCCGCTTATCCTTGGAGTTCATCTGCCCCAGCTGGTAGGTAATCGCTAGATTCCAATAGATTTTCGTCACATGTCTCGTCACCTGCAAAAAACTCAGTCGACCACTATCACTGATTTCCGGCAAGCTCTCCAGTAAAGCTTTCATTAACACATGCTTATAGGTAGTCGTATGATGGGCGTGCATCAAAAAATGCTGGGTATACCTCCACATATCACTTTCCGTAAGGTACACTTCCTTCGCTTCAGCTACGTTTAATTCCCAGCTCATCATTATCACTCCTTCGGCTGTCCACATAAAAAAAAGACCATTCAACTTGCTAATTAAACACTTATATCTATTCCTTATTTAACCAGGTAAAGAGTGTCACAGCAAGGCCGTATAAAAAACAAATATACTTTTGTATAAACTTGGCTATTCATTTGGTATATAATAAATTTATCTGATAAATCTATTAATTTAGCGTGAGTAGGGTCCTGCACCTGATGACTTTATTATTAAATAAATAGAAAAAATATATATTTAGGAGGTAGAAATGAGCTTATTAAAAGAATCTAATACACTATTCGGCTTTATCATCTCATTCATACTAAGTGTAATCGCAATTTATCTTGCAGCAATCGACAATAGCTACTGGGTGGCTTTTCTAGTCGTTTCACAAATCTTATTATGGTTAATGGTTTATAGAGCCGACAAATTTTATAAGGGAAGATAAACTAGTTTAGCTTCCTACACTTCTTAGATAGATGGATTAATATTGTTGTTTCACCCCTTTTCTTTTAAAAGGATGGATATTTTTAAACTTAACATACCATACATAAGTCTCTCATTATTTGTTACGTTGGCTCTTTGTTTTATTCCGCTAGAGGGAAGCACTACCAAAAGAGCAACCAATCCCCTGATAGAATACTCCTAAAATCCTTTATACTTAATATTGTTGAATTAAAAACGGAAAGAGTAGCTTTCTCAGGATATTTATATGTGTCATTGCCTACCTGAAAGGTTCTACTCTTTTTGGTGCCATACAAATACAAGAATCGTCCGGTCATAGACTTGGGCGATTTAATAGATTTTGTTGCTCTAAATCAATATTTTATAAAGTTTTCGGGAGGTACTATTATGTATTGCACACATTGTTCTGAGACTATTTCAGAGTTAGCAGAAATCTGTCCAAAATGTGGAGTAAGACAGAATACAGTCAAGAACTATTGCTACAACTGCGGAGAATCTGTAAGTGACGTTCAAGAAATATGTACAGCTTGCGGAGTGAACGTAAAGAAAAGTAAATCTACAAACGGAGAAGGAATGCATCCAGCAATCCCTGCATTATTATCTTTCCTACTTACAGGGCTAGGCCAAATCGTGAATGGCCAAGTAGCAAAAGGAATTTTGTTCTTCGTTCTTTCTATCATCTTCAGTATCATTACTTTAGGATTTTCCGTATATATTACAATGCCAGTAGTCATCATCGATGCCTATTTAATCGCTAAAAAACGAAAAGAAGGCAAAAAAGTAGAGAACTTTGAATTCTTCTAGTTGTGTCTGTCCCTGGGTCACAAACAATCATGAAAATTAAAACAATCACGTTTGTTTAAACAAACGTGATTGTTTTTTACATAGGGACAACCTTTAGGGTAAACTGAACATATCCTAAATTAAATGAGGGGGCTAATTATGAACACTTTTTTTCAAAAAGTTATGCCCAATGTGTTATCGACTGACCAGGTTTTGCGCGATTTTTGGTTAGCTCAATTACAGGAGTATCCGAAGGTTCCAGTTTCCTTAACAAATGAAATAGTCGCTTTTTGCGGTGAGCATGAGGAAGCAAGAAAGACACTATTGTTACATGGTGATGATTTTCCAAAAGATGAAAAGACAATCGAATTATTATTGCAATGGCTTCCTGAATGGCCATTTAATAAAATTCACTTAGTTCGTGGATTTCTTGAAAACACACCTCCCCATATTTTATTGAAGTACGAGGAACAGTTAACCTTTTATATGTCTAAAATCTATATGAATGCGAGAAAACGCTTCTTAGCTTTTGAAGACAAAACAGAAGAGGACTTAGAGCCATTATGGGAGCTCTATGGAGAATTTACCTCTGATTTAAATCGTAACTTTGATAAGGGCGCATTTGGGAGCGCTAAATTCGTGCAGGATATTCTCATTCAGACAGGTGAATATGATGAAAATGAAGCACGCCAAGTTATTCGTGACGAGCTAGAAGAAGAGTCATTTAGTCCAAACGGTATTTTAGCCGTTCGTGCAGCTGGCATCTTTCAACTGCACGACTTGATACCAGAGATGGTACAGTTGCTTCCACGCTATGAGGATGTATTGATAGAAGAAGTTTGCAAAGCACTTATTTCATTGCAATCTGACAAGGTAGTCAGTGCAGTTGCTCCCCTTATAGCAGAAGAAGATACATTTATAGTTGCAATTTCCATTTTAAAAGAAATAAAAACTCCTTTAGCAGAGAAAGCTTTGGTCGAGGCCTATTCTCAAACAAATGATGTGACAAAACAAGAGCTACTCATTGAAGCGTTAGCAACTCATTTTTCTGAGCATACCTTTCTATTGATAGAGCAATATATTGCCAATGGTAAAACTGCTGGAATGTGTGATATGGAAGAAATATTTTATGCGTTTTATAAAGCAATGAATCGTGAACATCCAAAGTTAGAAGCTTGGCGTAATGAAGTTGTCGAACGGAATGTGCAGTTTGAAAAAGATATGAAAACAATCGATATGAAAACCATCATGCGAGATACATATGGGAAAATTGGTCGCAATGATCCTTGCATTTGTGGTAGTGGAAAGAAATACAAAAAATGCTGTGGGAAATAAACATTATAGAAAAAGGTCATCTTCCTATTATTTTAGAAGATGACCTTTTTTATACGATATGCAATTCAGCTCGCTCAATTAGACTGAATTTGAAAGATCCTTACGCAAACCTACTCTTATTTTCAAATATCATTTTTCAATCAATTCTAAAAAATCGCTAGTCAATTTACCATCCTCATCTTTATATACAACTTCTTCACATAAGATACAATAACCAGCCCCATCTTCCATAGGAAAAAAACAAACGGGACAATTCACTTCATTTCCCATATGGCACACTCCAGTTTTAGATAGTCTGAACAATCACGTTCTGTTGATTCCTATAGCATTTCTGTTAGACCGGAGGCATTTGATCCATCATATCTTTTAATTTTTGTATCTTTGGTAGTTCACTGATGACTAATTCTACTCCTGCTAATTTGGCAAGTGGTTGTAGGATATCTATCATTTCTCTTTTCATATAAATCTTCTTTGGACGGATAGGTAGTTCTAGGAGCATGGTCCAAAAAACTTGCTGTTGAAAAATTGGAATTTTTGGGAAGGGCATCATTTCATTAACGTAAACCTGACCGGTCATACGGTCCATCACGATGTATAAAAGAGGATAGATTGTACGTTCTTCTTTTTCAGAAATTCCAAATGGCAAATAAAACATATCATATTCCAGCTCTAAGCTACTTTTCTTATTTCTCTTAATCCTAGCTATTTCAATATCGTTGACTTCAATTTCTAGCTTGTTCTTTTGAAGTGGGACATTAATCAGTCCTTCAAATTTCACCTGTCCATCATCATATATATGGAATGCAGGAAACTCATGGGTAGCAACTTGCGGATATTGCCAACCCTCTTTTCGCATTTGCGTTACTTTGATCATCCCATGTACGATCATTTTCATAATCTCTACGTCAGAATATAACGGGATGATTGGCTCAAGTCCCTGCTCATAAGAACGAAAAGAAATCCAATTTTTTTTGCCTCTGAAGCTTAAACCATTATCCTTTATCAGATCATAATCTTGTTTTTCTAGTTCAGCACGGTCGAGGTAATTTACCGTTAAGGCACTAAGATCAAAGTGAAAATCATCAGGCAGATACCCTCCATCAAGAATAGCAGCAAGTGATCTATACCCATGTTCCTGGTCATATATCATAACGCCATACTCTTCCCCACCAGCACCCATAACAGAAACAAAGTAAGTAGCACCTTTTAAATGAAGGGCAATGATGTCTTCATTCCCAAAATATTGCCACGGCTTTAACTTCTTTAGTTCATCCGCATACCCAAGCAGGGTCAAATAATCGGGCTCTAATAATTGCTCCATATAGGGCATCTCATCCAGGAAGCGAAGGTTATCATTAATGGCCTCTATATCTACCTCTTTGTTACTGTCGTATAAATTCCCGGCTCCAGCAACACATTGATATGGCTTTTCTGTATCTTCCATAACTTTCTCCAACATTACGCTTAGTTCTTCTTGTTCGTCCAAGATTACAAGCATTTCGTCTCCTTCTTTTATAAACCACTTTCCAATTAGCTCTTCCTCACTATCCAAAACTTCTTCATCGTCATAAAATGCAAATGCTTCTTCAGCAGGCATACCATTTCGGCGGATGATTTGATAGACAGGCTCTACCATTTCTTCTATTTCAAAAGCCGCACCAATGACTAACTCGAAATCATATAGTGTTTGATCAGATTTTATTTGGATAACTCGAAATATATCCCGATTTTTTTCCACTCTAAGTTGTAGCATCACTTTGCTCCCTTCTATACTTACATAACCCCCGCTCGTAAAGGTGCATTATCTTCCCACATTCTCAATTAATTTTACAAAACTATACGCCATGTGACTACCAAATGATATGGTCATAATCTCCATATCTCAGTTCTCCTGATGAAACACCATGGCGAATTGCTTCTTCATCCACATAAGCTTTAAAGCGCTCGTAATCGGTTGTGTTCTCTGATACTCGTTTTGCAAAAACACTTAGCTTTTTTACACGCTCTTCAAGCTCAAGCTCCATCCATTCCATGTTCAAATAATCGATATACTGAGTATAGGTATCCCTATAAAAACTATAGTCAAAGATTGATTTACTTTCGGCATATCTTCTCACAGTAGCAAATTGTCTCGGAGTGACCGTTTCTTCTATTAGATTTAATAACTGATGTTGAAATAAACGAACTGCTGCTATATTTCCATCCCACTTATGTACTTTCTCTCTTCGCTCATATTCCTCAATGAACGTATTTAAAACAAACATAATATACAGCATCTCTGGCCAAAATGCTTCAAAGGATAAATACAAATTTTGCTTTGTCCCTACCAATGATAGATATTTCATCTGCTCATGATCGAGACCATGGTCCTTGAACCCCGCATTGCGATGTCCCATTAGTGCATGACGTAGGTCGTAGCATAAACCGAGCACTCGCATTCTCGCATTTTTTAAACCAGGTGAATCTCCTTCTCCCCCAACAATTTGATGCAGGGCATCGTATAGCTGTTCTAAATCGTCTTTATCTCCACATATTAAAACACCTGTCATATTAGGCGTATGATTGACTGTAATCATCTATTTACCTCCTAAATTGTGTCTGTCACTGGGTCACAAACAAACGTGAATGTTTGTGTCAAAGGGACACCTAGCTAAATATTCTTTTCATTATAACAGTAGCCTGGCTCCCTGGGTCACAAACAAACATGAAAATAAAAACAATCACGTTTGTTTAAACAAACGTGATTGTTTCTTACCCAGGGAAAGACACAACTTGTCGAAGCTGTAACTCTAGTTCTGCCCACATTCTCTCTTTTGTTTCTTCATCCCAGTTCAATACTTGTGCCATATATTCGGTAACCTCTAGCTTCCACTTTTGTGCAAAAGAGATGTTGAACAAGATGCTTCCTGTTCTTCTTAGTAGATAGTCTACAGGAGTCATGGCCATCTCATGCTCGATTGCATAATGAAGTGTTAATTTTATAATTAGTGGCAGGGTAATTTCAGTCTGTACTCGATCTGCCAGTTCCAAAATCTTATCTGTGTTCTTTCCATACATTGTTGCTAGAGCGATAGCTTCTTGATTGGTTAGACCGAGCTCCATTAAATCCTCTGCTTTTTTGGCAGTGTAACTTGCATAGTCTGTTGGGCTATCAAATTCTCCTCCCGAAAGCTTTAACGTTTTGGTGATGCAAGGTCCAGCTGCAATACCTTCATTTTGCAAGTCCTTACATAAAATATCCGTAATCGTTTCGGCCATTTTTCGATATCCTGTCAGCTTTCCACCTGCAATCGTTAGGAGGCCAGTTTCTGATGTCCAAATTTCATCTTTCCTTGATATTTCAGAAGGCCCCTTCCCTTCCTCTCTAATTAAAGGCCTTACCCCTGCCCAGCTAGATTCAATATCCTCTACTGTAACATTCGTGTGTGGAAACATAAATTGTATACATTGGATTAAATAATCTTTGTCCTCTTCTTCTATTGTAGGGTTTACTAAATCCCCTTCAAATACGGTATCCGTTGTTCCCACATACGTTTTACCGTCTCTCGGAATGGCAAATACCATTCTTCCATCTGGTGTATCAAAGTATACCGCTTGTCTTAATGGAAACCTTTGTTGATCTATGACAATATGAACTCCCTTTGTATGCAGTAAACTTTTCCCTTGAATTTTCTTGTCTAAGCCAATGATATTTTCTACCCAAGGTCCCGAAGCATTCACAACTTTCTTTCCGAAAACATTATAGTGAGCTCCCGAAAAGACATCTTTAACGGTCATTCCACAAACCCGTCCATCATCTGTGTAAAGTAGCTTCTCTGCTTTCACGTAATTCAAGAGATCTGCCCCTTTTTCAGACGCTTTCTTCGCAACTTCTATCGTTAGTCTTGCATCATCCGTTCTATATTCGACATAGTAGCCACCGCCTATCAAATCTTCCTGCTTCAATAGAGGCTCTCTCTGTATCGTTTCATCCTTCGTTAACATTTTCCTTCTTTCATGCCTTTTCACGCCTGCTAAAAAATCATATACCATCAACCCCAAGGAAGTAGAATATTTCCCGAAGGTACCCTTTTTATAAATAGGCAAGA
This sequence comes from Psychrobacillus sp. Z16_25, assembly GCF_056856695.1. Lineage (NCBI taxonomy): Bacteria > Bacillati > Bacillota > Bacilli > Caryophanales > Bacillaceae > Psychrobacillus > Psychrobacillus sp. Z16_25. The sequence goes on from NZ_JBXEOV010000008.1 coordinate 98,158, forward strand.
GCATCCACTCTGGATGAGTCACATGTGGGGCGTTTAAATAAACAATTTCCCTCTCTTTCCCGACATCCGCTACCATTTTAATTTCAAACTGCTTTAAATATCGAAGGCCTCCATGAACCAGCTTCGTGGATCTACTAGAAGTGCCCGCTGCAAAATCCTGCATTTCTACTACTAAAACCTTCAAGCCTCTCGTAGCACAATCTAATGCTATTCCCGTCCCTGTAATACCCCCTCCAATAACTAGAATATCGTAGTTCGTTTCTTCAAGATTGGATAAGATGGTGCTTCTCGCTTCATATGAAAAATTCCTCATTTTTTTCTCCTTTCCATAGAAAAAAGACCATTACAAGAAACTCGCAGCTAGGCAAGTATTGTAACGGTCTTCTCATCAATTCTCTGACCAAAATTATTTATTTCAAAAAATGTAAATATGCTATAATAACTACCAAAAGATAGAAGAGGTGCACGTATGAGTTTAGTTGATATGGTTGAATCACAAATAATAGCTTCTGTTACGAACGAACAAGATTTGCAACAGGCGATTGCCAGCAAATCCAATATTGTCTTTCTACTTACCGGAAACATCATGACCGCAGGCGAGCATATACAAAAGATAAAACAGGCAAATAAATACGTCTTTATTCACCTAGATTTTATCGACGGTATTTCAAGCTCGAAAACAGCCTTAACTTTCGTAGCTGATAAATGGAAACCGACCGGGATTATCACCACGAAGAGCAATGTAGTGAAGCTTGCTAAAGAAGTTGGCCTCATGACTATCCAAAGAATATTTTTGCTAGATCGGAATGCTGTCATGAAAGGGATTGAAATGGCTAACTCCTGTCGCCCTGATGCTGTAGAAGTAATGCCTGGTATTATGCCAAAGGTCATTGATCAGCTTTCTACAAGTCTACCATTTCCTATAATAGCTGGAGGTCTGATAGATAATATATCAGAGGTACATCTAGCCTTAGAAAACGGTGCTCTAGCGATATCCGCTGGGATTCCAGAGATGTGGAGTTTTAATCTATAACGAAAGTATGTCCCTTACGCTGTCTAATACATATTCCGGCTTATGTACAGGATTTTCTAGCATATTCGTTGTCGTGATTCCTGTCAGTACTAAAACAGATTGCATGCCAGCATCATTTCCCATTTTTATATCGGTCTCTAATCTGTCCCCAACCATGTAACAATTACTTGCTTCCATCTGCAGTACATTGTTTAATACATAATTCGCCATAAGAGAGGATGGCTTCCCAGTAATAATTTTGACAGACTCACCTGTCGCCCCTTCTAGAGCTCCAATCATGGCCCCACAGTCTGGTATTTCTCCTCCACTGACTGGGCAGGTACGATCAGGGTTTGTAGCAATTATTTCCGCTCCATTTCTCCAAGCTTGATAGGCGTGGTTTAACTTCTCGTAGTTAAACTCCCTGTCCCATCCAATAACGACGTGGGAGGCTTCAGAGGAGGAGTCCGTCAGTTTTACTTGATTCTCCCTAAGCTCTTCGAAAAGGGGTTCCTCTCCAATGACATAGACGGAGTCCTCCGGCTTCATGATATTCTTTAAATATAATGCGGTTATATAATTGGAATTAATTACTTCTTCCAGCTTCACTTCAATATCTAACATCTTTAATTTTTCTACGTAATCTTTTCTACTAGCGATCGATTTGTTTGTGAGAAATACTACCCTATCTCCTCTTTCCTTCAAGCCCCTAATCGCTTCCGGCACCCCTGGAATAATCTCCGAATCAATATAGATTGTTCCGTCTAAATCAAATATATATCCGTTCAACGTTTTCACCCCAATAGACTATAACTGTTGTTTTCTTGATAAGAAATTAGCCAATCCTTGTAACACGAGCACAAGTACCACTAGAACGACTGACATAGCGGCAGCGGTGTAATATTCAGCACGTAAGATATTTTGGAAAATAACTAAGCTCATTGGTGCCCATTCTGCAGGTGCAAGTAAGATAGATACGCTGGCCTCTTTAATAACAGTGATAAACACCAAGACAGAGCCAGCCGCTATACCTGGTAGCATCAGTGGCCCAACGATTGTGATAGCCGCTGTTAAAGGAGTTGCCCCAAGATTGATTGCAGCCTCCTCAATATCCTGTTTTATTGCCCTCATCGCTCCCATTGTAGACCTCACCATATATGGCAGTCGTCGAATGGTATAGGCAATGATTAATAGAACAGCAGTCCCGGTTAACTGTAACGGTGCTGTATTAAACGTCTGGATTAAAGCAATACCAAATGCGATTCCTGGAACCACTAAAGGCATGGAAGCCATGAAATCTAGCTTAGATGAATTTTGTCTAACCACAAAGTAAGAGACAAATGTCGCTAGGACAACACTTAAAACAAGCGCACCTGCGGCAAGCATAATACTATTTTGTATATTCCCCATAGACGTGGAGAAGATTGTTTTATAGTGATCTAGTGTATATCCGTTCGGAAGTAAATCCTTTCCCCAAGTTGTAGCGACAGATTGTAGAGCTACTGACAGCATCGCTAAAAGTGGAATTAGCACCACGAAGAAAGAGTAGCCTGACAGAATTCTGGTTAATAGCTTGTTCTCTATTAATTTCTGTTTTTTAGGCTTTCCAGAAACAGATCCATAGTTTCTGCTTTTCGTAAATAAATGCTGAAGCCAGAAAAAGAATGCAGCAACAACCAACATAACTACCGTTAGAATAGCAGCACCGCCCCAGTTAAAGAAGCCTGCCATTTCACGATATGCTTCTACCACCAAGAGGTTTAATTCTTTAGGTGCAAGAACAATCGGAGTTCCAAAGTCAGAGAAGCTTACCGTAAATATTAATAGCGCACTAGAGATAATCCCTGGAAGCGCAAGCGGAAACGTGACAAAGATAAAAGTGAACCAGCTCTTTGCCCCTAAATTATGTGAGGCTTCTTCTAAGCTAATATCACTTATTTTAAATGCCGCAACTAACGGCCAAAGTGCATATGGGAAGAAGAAGAATACTTGTACTGTAACAACTCCCGCCATAGAGTAAGGATCGAGAAGCATCCCTTCTCCGCCTAACATGTTATAAATTTCCGTCACCCATCCTGCTCTTCCGAACATAATAATAAATGCATAGGAGGAGATAAAAGTCGGAACGATAAGCGGAATGGTACATAATGCTGAGATGATCTTTTTAAAGGGCATTTTTGTTCTAGCAATCCCGTATGCCATTGGGATACAGAGCGTAATAACAATTACAGTTACTAAAAAGCCCAAGTATAAACTGTTTTTTAAGGCATCTAAATAGCCTGAGTTTGTAAAGATTTTTTTATAGTTGTCTAAGGATACGCCCTTCAACTTTTCCATAGTAGAACTAAAAATAGACGGATCAGTGATTGAACCTAAAATATTGATTGGCTGCCCCGTGAAGCTAACGAGAAACACTGAAAAAAGCGGGAGTATCATGAAAAGGCCAAAAAATACGTAGATAAATATTTTAACTACTGATAATCCGCTGAAGTTCTTGAATGATTTCTTCATATCAATAGCACCCTTTCAAACTCTATCGTCAGTTTCACCTTTTTCCCTTCTTCAAATATATTTGCCCCTGTAGAGTATGTGGTGTCCACAATTAGTTGATATTCTCCAACCTGAACATCATAGCGAACAATCGAACCTAAATAGGTAGACATGAGCACTGTACCCTCTATCACGTTTGTAGTAGAAGCATCTACTATACTATCAACAGGCTCCACTCTCACATGCTCTGGGCGTATAATAATATCAACTTCTTTTTTCGTCGTATGATTAGAGGACTTCAAATGAAAACCATCTCCGCTAACAAGGAGCAAACCGTTTTCATCCCCTACCACGTTACCTTTTAAAATATTGGAGGTTCCAACAAAGTCTGCGATAAAAGGTGTTTGTGGATTACTATATAGGTCTGTCGGGGTACCAATTTGCACGATTTCCCCTTTGTCCATTACTGCAATACGATCCGCCATACTCATCGCTTCTTCTTGGTCATGCGTAACAAAAATAGTAGTAATCCCTAAATCTTGTTGAATCGATCTAATCGTATTTCTCATAGAGTGTCGAAGCTTTTGATCAAGATTTGAAAGTGGCTCATCCATCAATAGAACGGCTGGCTCCATTACCAAGGCTCTAGCTAGGGCAACCCTTTGCTGCTGTCCACCAGAAAGCTCGCTAGTTAGACGATCCGCATATTGGTCTAGCTCAACGTATTGAAGTATTTCCATCACTTTCTCTTGAGTGGCTTTTGGTGTTTTACCTAATCTTTTATTCAGTAAACGTGCGTAAATGCCTAATTGTTTAAATGGATTACTAGAGTTTAACTCTTTGATATTCAGACTGTACGCGACATTTTCAAAAACATTCATATGAGGAAATAGTGCATAGCTTTGAAAAACCATGCCACAGTTACGCTTGTTTGCGGGAATGTTTTCTACCTCATTGTCTCCTATGTAAATTTCTCCAGAAGTAGGGTTCTCAAATCCAGCAATACATCTCATAGTGGTTGTTTTTCCACATCCCGAAGGACCAAGAAGAGCGAAAAATTCGCCCTCCTTGATATCAAGGTTAATATCATGTAGCGCAGTAACGTCCCCGAACTTTTTTGTGATGTTACTTAATTTTACTGATCCCATTTATATTCACCCTTATTTATTGAAATTTATCTTTCCATTCGTTTCGAACTCGGTCATAGTTTTCATTCACCCAATCGATATCCAAATCAACTGCAATCTCTTTCACCTTTTCTAAGTTCAATGGTGTCTTAGATTCTACGTTTGGATTAATCGGGATATGATACCAGTCAGCCATGATTTGTTGTGCGTCCTCAGATAGAAGGAAGTCCATAAATTTCTTTCCGCCTTCTGCATTTGGACCACCCTCGATTAAGGAAACTGGGTTTACAAGAACCGGCGTTTTATCTGGTACGATAAAGTCTACGCTTTCACCCTTAGCCTTTTGTTCATATGCCATAAAGTCAAATCCAACTCCAATATGAGCCTCACCCATTGCTACTGCTTTTGTTGGCGCTGAACCTGAGTCAGGCATCGAGTTAGACTGCTTCACTAATTGCTCGAAGTATTTCCAAGCCTCGTCTTCCCCTTTTCTCATCATCTGGTCCATTACCATTAAAGTTGCTGTCCCAGAAGCAGCTGGATTAGGGAATTGGATTTTCCCTTCCCACTTAGGATCTAATAGGTCTTCCCACGTTTTTGGTGCTTCTTCCTCAGACACTAATTCCGGATTGTAAGAAAAACCTAAAACGAAAATTTCCACCCCAACATATTTTCCGTCTTCATGCTTCATTTTGATGCCATCTTCTACAATGTCCCAATCTGCTGCAAAATCTGGAATATAATTTGCCAAAATACCTTTATCCACTGCTGCTTCGAAAGGTAGGATTCCCCCTCCGCCATACCATACGTCAGCCTTTGGATTATCTTTTTCAGCTAGCATTTGATTCACCAGTACATTCGTTCCAGCGTAATGCACATCTACTTTTCCACCGTGCACCTCTTCATATTTCGCTGCTAATTCTTTAGCAAAGTCAGGTGTTTCAGGAGAATAAAGCGTAATTCGATCTCCTCCACCTTCACCGCCAGACTCTCCCCCAGCACAGCCCGCTAGAATACTCCCCGCAAGCATTACACTTGCAACTAACCCTGTCATCTTCTTCACTGTAAATCCCCCTTTGTTTGAGTTAACGGCAAAAAAGAAAGATGAACGCCAAATGTAAGCCTTTTCAAAAAGACTCACATTTAGGCTTTCATCTCATCGTCTCTGCCTATTTATTAACTTATGTTAAATTATACAATAAATTCTGATTATTACAACAGGAAGATAGGAAATATTTTTTTATTCCTGCACATAAAACAACCAGGAAAATAGAAATTTTCCTGGTTGTTTTGTTTTGTATTGTGTCTGTCCCTGTGACAAACATGAAAAATAAAACAATCACGTTTGTTTGAACAAACGTGATTGTTTCTGTCACAGGGACGTATTAAATGGAATTTTCCCCGTATAAAGTACATGTAATTCATGCAGGGCCCTGCTTACTCCTACATAAGCCAATCTTCTTTCAAAATCATTATCTTCATACAAAGAAACATCCGGGATGATGACACAATCAAATTCTAATCCTTTAACTAATTTAACTTCTGAAACAATATATTTCGTTCTAATTGAATTATTATATGATTTTTGCCAATGTAATGTCTCAATTTTTGTAGAAAGTTGTTCGTAAACATCTTTTGCTTCCTGTTCGTCATGGCATAAGATTGCAATGGTTTCATACGAATCATCTGCATTTTCCAACTCATTTATTGCGGTTAAAATCGAAGACATCTTATTTTCCAAATAAATCATCTTCTCTTTTACCTCAGGGCCTTCTCTGAAAATAGTGTTTGGTAATTCAAATTTCCCCTTGCTATACGGTTCGATTATATGATTTGAGTATTCAACAATTTGCTTTGTAGAACGGTAAGTCTTCTTTAAATTATAAAATGAGACATTTCCTAAAATCTTCGCATAAGATTCCCAATTGTCGAGTTTATTATAGCGTGCAAGATTCTGCCCTAAATCTCCTAAAAGTGTCATACTACCTTTTTTGGTTAACTGTGTTAGACACCATAGTTCATACTCTAAGTAATCTTGAACTTCATCAACAATTAGATAATTAAGCTTCTTAGAATCCTCTAGTTTTCCATTCATAATTAAGTAAACCGTGAAAAGTGCGGGCAAATCTATATCATGTATGGAATCCTTATTAGTGATATAGGATTGGTTCTGCTTGATAAAGGAGCTATCATACTTTTCTATAATATTATATGGATCTTTCATTATTACTTTATACACGTCTTCTGGAGATTCAAACCATTTACTCTCTAAATAGTTAACTACTTTCTTTTTCACTATAGAAGAGTCTTCCAATGGAATTTTCGATACGGAAGGTTTATTAAATACTCTATGATTAAAATTAACTTCTACTAATTCTCTCAAATATATCCTTTTTATTAATTTCTTTGTTTCATCTTCAAGTGTAAAATTCCATAAATCCTCAAACTTTCTAAGAACTTTTTGAAAAATTTCTCCTATCTCTTCTTTCGCATGCATGAGATAAAACTGCTCAAATTCCTTTTCTGCTTTCAGTCTAATACTTGTAATTTCCTCACTCTCTAAAAGCTCTTGGAGTGGTGTAATTAAATACGGATATATATATTTAAAATGTTCAGACAATCGTTTGCTTATGAAAATCTGTTTTTTCATTTTTATATACTGTTCTTCAAATGGTTGAAGAAATGAGTATATTTGAGAATCAAATACCAAGAAAGATTGTTTGAATTCGTTCATATAATTATTAATCATGTTCCTTATATCTTCCGTAAATAGATCTTGTAAGGTAGTGCTTAATTCCTTAGCTTCACTCGTTAGAGGAGAATAATAAAAGGTATCAGAACTATTTTTTCTTTTATCTCCTTTAACTTGTAATTCATACAAGACCAGAATATCTAATGTCTTATTACTCAGTATAGAAGATAGATGTTCTTTTTCTTCCCCGACATTTTTTTTAATTAACTCTTGTACCTCTTGAGTTATATACACTTGCATTCTGTCTTCAAGTGCAACAATGAGCTCTTCATAAAATAGAATGGATTCTTTTATTTTTTGTTCTATTTGGTTTAGAACCATATTTCTTCTTTCTTTATAAGGAAGTTGTAGGCTCTTATCAATAATAGATAATATATCTAACTCCGTAACCCTCTCATATTCACTTATATAAAGCTCTTCATTCCAAGGCATAAGGTTATTTAAAAGGGAATTTGTTTGAAACTCAATAAAATTTTTGTATTCTATGCTTCCTTTAAATGCTATATATCCTTCATCAGATATAGGTTTCGTATGTTTAATAGAAACTATGTCTTTAAGATAATCTGTATAAGTTGTTTGTTTTACTCTATAGGTACCCAACCTAGGGAGTACTCTACTAATATGCTTTAAAAACAATTCATTGGGGCCAAAAAACGCTATAGAGTCTTCTTTTTTAAAAACATCTCTGTATTCATTTAACAAGAAGCTGATTCTTTGTAAAGCAATTGCGGATTTACCACTTCCAGCCGATCCTTGTATCACAATTGCTTCCCCAGTACGGATTGGTTGTCTAATAATCTCACTTTGTTCAGCTTCAATCGTTTCCACTATTGCTTCCATGTCAATACCATGTTTGGATGCCAATTTATCTATTAAAGCTTCGTTGTAAATAGTCTCTCCAAAAGGCTTATGTAATTTTATAATTTTCCCATGATTTATCTCTATATTTCTAGCGAAAGTCATTTTAACTTTACCTAGCTTTGGATCTTCTATAATAGTGTTAAAAATATTTTCTTTTTTTTCGAAGAGCTTGCCAAGTTTTGTAGTCCAGCTGGCTATTGCATACTCCTCTTTCCCATCTCCATCAAATCCTTCATAACCAATATAAAAGGTTTGTTGGACATTCTCAGCATATATTGTTAAATCTAGCCGTGCAAAATATGGAGAAGCCATCATGCTTTGAATATTTTCTTTCTTTCTATGTGCTTCTGCGACACTTAAAGTAGTCTCAGCATGTAATCCTGCCTCAAACAAATCCGCAACTTGATACCTAGAACGTATTGGCTTTTTTACTATTGTATTTAGGTAGTTACTTAATTCTTCAAAATATCTATACTCAGCTTCGTCATTTTGCTTATTTCGCAAGTCAGGAATATTCTCCATATCATTCGGAACATCCAAAACTTTATTCTCTTCAAAAATTAATTCTTCAAAAGTGTTCGATTCCGGAAGTTTGAACGTTATAAAAGAATCAGGAGATATTCTAATTTCTAGTCTATTATAGTTCCCTAAGGTATCTCCCTTTTTAGGTCCCTCTATGTATGTAACTTCTAGAAAAGATCGCAAATCTCCAATCTCTTCCAACATTAACCTAACAACTTCTTCTAAATTATCGATTTTAGTCTGTATTTGTGTTTTAGTATCCATAAACATAACGCCCCTTTTTAAAGCAATAACCAATCTCTATATGCACCAACAAACATTGACTATATTTTAACATTTTTATTTAAAATTAACAGATAATATAGTCCTAATATCATTGAAGAAATGATTAAACACCAAAAAAATAAGCATTAAGTAACACCTGACAAACTATTCTAATAAAGTAATAACATAAAGTAAATTTAAAAATGACAAGAATTTCGCTTTTTCTGTCAAGATAAAAGATATAAAATGATACTTTTTGGTGGTGGTTCCCTGTGTTATAAACAAACGAAAAAAATAAAACATTCACGTTTGTTTGAACAAACGTGAATGTTTCTGGTAAAGGGACGCAAACAATAAGCCTACAACATCCCCCTCACATATTCCACAATATCTAGAGGTGTTGTACCATAATTTGATAACTCTGTACCAGCCTGCTCGGCTGCAATGGCATGATAGTAGCTCGCAGCAATTAATGCTTCTACCGTACTAGCCCCCTGTGCTATGAATGAAGCGATGAATCCAGTTAGTACATCACCACTCCCACCTTTGCCTAGAGCATCATTTCCAAATGGATTAATAAACTGCTTACCATCGGGTGCTGTAATGATAGGACGATGCCCCTTTAGTAAAAGGTAAACCCCATGCTCTTGTGCAAACTGTTTTGCGATTCCCAAGCGATTTTTCTCCACCTCAGCCACTGTGAGACCAGTTAAATGCGCCATCTCTCCTGGATGAGGTGTCAAAATAACGTCCCCTTCATATGTGCGGAGTTCTTCTAACAAATCTCTTGCAAAATATAGCCCGTCTGCATCAATAACAAGCGGCTGTCCTGATAGATTCCCAAGTAGATGACGTACAAGAGCTGCTCCCTCTGTTTGTCGTCCGAGCCCCGGTCCAAAAGCAATTGTTCTATAAGATGAAAAATCAATGTCACTAGTTGCAATGGATGACGCTGCAATTGCCCCATTCTCATCCTGCAAAGGCCATAACAAGCTCTCCGGACATTGAGAGGCTACTATTGGATAAATGGTCTCTGGAACGGCTAGTGTGACCAGTCCAGCCCCTGAGTGAAATGCCGCTTTTGCTGTATACACAGTGGCACCGACATAGCTTTTGCATCCCCCCATGACGAGCACATGCCCAAACGTTCCTTTATGGCCATGCGCTTTCCGCTTAGGTACCGCTCCTTTGCCTAACTCATGCGTAATTAATCTCGGCAAATCCATTTCGAGGGTTTGTACGAGTGATGCCGGTACTGAAATATCCGCACATACTACCTCCCCAACATACTCAGGGCCTTGCTGCAAATAAAACCCCTTTTTCGGCAGCACAAATGTTATCGTCTTATTTGCACGAACAGCAACATTCGCCACTTCCCCAGTATTAGCATTAACACCTGAAGGCACGTCGACCGCATAAACAAATGCTGCCGATTCATTAACCTCTTGAATGAGTGAATAAAAAGGCTCCCGAACCTCTCCTTGAACACCTGTACCAAGAAGAGCATCGATGATGACATGCACTTTCTTCAAGTCAGTTGCTTCTACCACTGGAAGCTGACGTTTTTTAAACACTTCATAATGCAACTTCGCATCACCTTTCAAGTTATGCTCCTCTACTGCAAGTAGTAACCTAACATCATAGCCAAAATCCATCAGCCTACGAGCAATAACAAAGCCATCTCCCCCGTTATTACCACCACCGGCAAGCAAGACGATGTTTGTTCCCCGATCAGGAAAGTCCTTCATTACCTCATTCACAACTGCTGCTCCTGCATTCTCCATCAATACTATGCCTGGCAAACCGAGGTTTTCCATCGTATATCGATCCAGCAATTGCATTTCTTTTTGTCCAGCAATATACATATCAGAAACATCTCCTTTTACTTCACCTATCTTTCAGCTTGATCGGAATAAAGCAATCAATTTGAAGTAGGCGAACCAGTGAAGCTATTACTAATATTATATATAGGTTATGTAAAATTTACAGACGCCGAATGATATGTTTAGAATATCTTCAAAAATGATATAAAAAAATAAGCTACCAGAACATTGGTAGCTTATTAGCTATTTATTAATTAAGTTATTAGTTCGAAAAAGCTTTTACTTTTTGGATAGTTTCATATTCAAGCATTTCATTTTTCTTCTCAATACGTGATCCGATAAAGAAAACATCTATAAAAGACCATATTCCCAAACCACCTAAAGTAAGGGTCATTGCAATCCCTAATCCAATGTCTCCTGCATAGTATCTGTGCCCACCAAGACCGCCAAGGAAAAACCAAATTGCGTATGCTATTCCTTTTGACTTTTCTTTACCCTTAACCTCCGCTTGCACCATTGCTAGTTGCTGTGAGGTTAAATCTTTCATTGCTAATAAGTTACTCATTTAAAATTCCCCGATCTTTTTACCTATATATTTATTTTGTTTCATAGAAACCAAAAATCACCCAGTCAATTAGCATATATCTAAAAAACAGAAGTAGTGTAATTATACTATTATAAGCCATATACGTATATATAAATTATAAAAAAATTATATGTATTAATATTTTTTTGATAATCATTAAACCGTCCCTGTGTTGCAAACAAACATGAATTTCACGTTTGTTCAAACTATCACGAATGTTTGTGATACAGGGACACACACCAAAACTTTCCGAACGAGAAGCTCATTGATAATTATTATCATTTATGATAGTATTACTCCGGAATAATTTTTTTGAATCGCTTTCTGATTAGAAAGGAGAAGAAAGTGCAAAAATATATCTGGTTAAATCCTGTTGTTTTAAAAATGTACAATCAGGAAGAATTGAAATCTACTTTAGTAAGTCTAGGTTTTCAGATTGTTACTTGTGAAGAAAATCACATACAAACCGTGAAAAACAAGTACAAAGAGAGTTATGAAGGCTGTAATCGGACTCTCTGTGATAATAGATGCCCTAAAGCTATGTCTTATGTGAAAAAGAAATATCATCATACTAGCTTAGAGTACTCAACAATCGATCCTATTTTAATCCACAGTGCTAAGGAGCTGGCTAATAGATATAAGAATGACGAGGCAGAATTATATATTATAACTCCTTGTACAGATATAAGAGATTTAGGTAATAAGTTAACATTGAAAAATACGATATTTCAAACATGGACTGAATTTTGTAGAAATCATCGTATCATACTAAGTGCTAAACCAACTGAATCAAGCCCAATTCCGCCAGGTTTTTTTGATAATGTCCCGCGTGTCATCAGCCTTTCATCTAAGGATGATATAGACGCTTATTTCCAGGGTGCTCCGAAGCAAGAGAAACAATTAGTGGAGATGTTATATTGTCAAGGTGGTTGCCATAATGGAGATGGGGTTAGAATAACAAATGAGTAATATGATAAAAAAATTAATACCAATTGCGTTTATCCTGATTGCCTGGTATTTGTTCAGTTATTTCGAAGTTTGGAGTGCCTATCTTCTGCCAAGTCCCATGAAGGTGTGGGATACCTTTCTAGTAATGGTACAAAGCGGAGAACTGTTTATTCATATCCTTGCAAGTTTGAAAAGAGTATTAGTCGGTTTTTTAATTGCCTTTGTATTCGCCTTTATACTTGGTATTATTGCAGGTTTAAAGCCCTCTCTTTCTCCTTATTACAATCCTATTGTGGAGTTCTTCCGACATGTTCCTCCTCTAGCCTTGATTCCCTTACTCATTTTGTGGATTGGTATCGGAGAAGAATCCAAAATTATCATCATCATTTTAGCTTCATTCTTCCCGATGTTCTTGAATATAAAAAAAGGCTTTGGGTCGTGTGATCATAAGCTTCTAGAGGTCGGAAGGGTTTTAGGACTAACCTCTAGACAAAGGTTTATGAAAATCATACTCCCAGCTGCTATTCCAGATATTCTGTTGGGCATGAAGATTGGTCTCGGATATAGCTGGAGGGCAATTATTGGTGCAGAAATGATTGCAGCTGCAAGTGGGTTAGGATACTTCATATTAGATGCACAGATGATGTCACGCTCTGACAAGGTGATTGTAGGAATTCTTGTAATCGGCTTCCTTGGAGTCATCAGCGATAAAGTGTTTACTTTCATCAGTAAGAAATTCACTCGTTTAGGAGGGATGACAAATAGCTGGGATTAAAATAAACCAACTGCATAAAAGTTTTATGGTGGATGGGAAAAAGCATGATGTATTGCAAAATATTGATGTTGATTTCCCAGAGAATAGCATCAGTGTCATCCTAGGAAAAAGTGGATGTGGAAAGACAACGCTTCTACGCATACTAGCTAACCTTGAGCAATCCGATCAAGGAGAAGTACTTATAGATAGGGATGAAAAAATAAGCTTCGTTTTTCAAGAACCGCGTCTGATGCCATGGTTAACTGTATCCAAGAACATTACATTCGGGTTAGAAAAACAAAAGATTCAACAGGAAGAAGTAGAAGAGTTAATGGACTTGATAGGTTTGAAAAAGTTTGAAAAGGCCTATCCACACCAATTATCTGGTGGCATGCAACAAAGAGTTGCATTAGCAAGAGCATTAGCCTATGACCCATCCATCATTTTAATGGATGAACCTTTTGCTGCACTAGATTACTTCACACGTGAAGCTATGCAGAAGGAATTAATAAGAATTTACCAACTAAAAAAGAAAACCATCATCTTCGTAACACATAGTATTGAAGAAGCAATCGCTATAGGGCAAAATATATTTGTATTGAACGAAGGAAGAGTTCATGCTCACTTTCAGTTAGAGAATTATGACTATCCTAGAGATGTATTCTCCCCTTCTCTTATAGAAATAAAAAGAAAGATCATCAATAAATTAGCAGGAAAGAGTGAATGATAAATGAAAAAATGGTTATTAGCTTTACTTGTTGTACTTATCTCCGTAATCGCTGCATGTGGACAAGACAGCGCGGACAATAAGGAGGAGAATGCTTCTACAGTAGAAAAAGTACAGACAACTTATGTACAATCTCCTTTAAATGTACCCTCTATTGTAGAGAAAGAAAAAGGATTGTTGAATGAGGCTTTTGCAGAAAAAGGAATCGAATTCGGATATTCTAATTTAACAACTGGTCCAGAGCAGACGCAAGCTTTAGCTTCTGGAGATATTCAATTTCTGAATGCAGTTGGTGCCACATCTGTTATTTTATCGGCATCAAATGGAGCAGATATCAAAATTATGAGTATGTATAGTCGTTCACCTGAAGCCTTTATGTTATTCACAAATAAGGCAGACATCACTTCACCTAAAGACCTGGTAGGCAAAAAAGTCGCAGGTCCAAAAGGAACTGTTTTACATGAGTTACTGATCAATTATTTAGCAACGGAAGGCTTAACAGAGAAGGACATTGAATTGGTACAACTAGATATTCCTTCTGCACAAGCTGCACTAGTAGCAGGAGAAGTAGATTTTGCGTTATCAGCTGGTCCAACTGCCTATAATATGATTCAAGACGGTTACCATGTAGTGACGAATGGTAAAGGACTGGTTGACGGAACGATTGTAGTGGCAACTAGTGAGGATTTCTATTCCAAGAATCCAGACTTAGTGAAAAAGTTTTTACAAGTACAAAAAGAAACATTGCAATACATGGATGATAATTATGAGGAAATCATGGAAATCACCGCAAAAGAAACGGATCTTCCTCTAGAGGGTGTAAAAGAAATGTATGAAATGTATGATTTCGACATGGAAATCAAACCTGCAGATATCGAAAGCATGGAAAAAACAGTCGAATTCATGAAAGAAAATAAAATGATTGAAAATGATGTAGACATTCAGTCACTAATTTTAGATATAGAATAATCAAAAAGACTGAGACAGGGACAAAACAATTTTAAAGCACTTACGATTTTGAACTGCACCCCGTTTGTTAGACACATCTAACAATTGGAGGTGCAGTTTTTTATGACCAAGTATACGATGAATAAAAAAATAGAAGTTGTCATGAGATACCAGGAGGGTTTAGAGAGTATGACGGAGATTGCGAAATCCATCGGTACGGACGAGTCTGTTGTCCGCAACTGGGTCAAGCAATTCAAATACCATGGGCTGGCTGCCTTTGAAAAAACCTATACATCTTACACGCCACAGTTTAAAATGGACGTACTAAACTTTATGAGGGAGAAGGACGTCTCTCCAAACGAGGCTGCAGCTTTCTTTCGAATCTCTTCACCAGGACTGATTCGAAAGTGGCGGGCACAACTGGAGACAAGAGGGTACGACGCATTCTTCCCCAAGAAAAAGGGGCCCCAGTCCATGAAAAAAGAATCTAAAAAACAGCCTGAAAATGTACTAGCCGAAGGCTCTACACAATCACTTGAAGCTCGTATCAAACAACTCGAGATGGAAAACGAGTATCTAAAAAAGTTGAATGCCTTAGTTCAAGCCAAGGAAAAGTCACCAAAGAAGACAAAGTAAAAGTCATCTATGAATTAAGGCATAAGTATCCGGTGAAGGCTCTTGTGACGTTTGCAAAAATTCCTCGTAGCACGTACTACAACCTAGTGAAGAAGATGAACAGACCAGATCCGGATGCCGAGCTGAAGACCGAAATCCAAGAGATTTATAATGATCATGAAGGCCGTTATGGATACCGACGTATCCGTGATGAACTGGCGAATCGTGGGCAAAAAGTGAACCACAAGAAGGTGCAACGCATCATGAAAGAGCTTGGCTTGAAGTGTGTCGTGCGCATGAAGAAATACAAGTCCTATAAAGGAAAAGTAGGGAAAGTGGCACCGAATCACTTGAATCGTGATTTCAAAGCAGATGCACCAAATGAGAAATGGGTGACGGACATCACCGAATTCAAGTTGTTCGGCGAAAAGCTTTATCTGTCCCCTGTTTTAGATCTGTTCAATGGCGAGATCATCACCTACACCATTGGCTCTAGGCCTACCTATTCACTTGTCGCAGAGATGTTAGATAGGGCGATAGAACACCTGCCTGAGAAACATAAGCTGCTCATGCACTCAGATCAGGGCTGGCATTACCAGATGGAAAAATACCGGGACGTCCTTGCATCCAAAAACATCAAGCAGAGTATGTCTCGAAAGGGCAACTGTTACGACAACTCTGTCATGGAGAACTTCTTTGGTATTATGAAATCCGAATTTCTCTACTTAAAGGAATTTCAAAGTGTGGAGCATTTTAAGGTCGAATTAGAAAAGTATATAAAGTATTACAACACGAAACGCATAAAGGCAAAATTAAAAATGAGTCCGGTACAGTACCGAACTCATTTTACACAAGCTGCCTAGATGAAATAACCGTGTCTAACTTTTAGGGGTCACTTCATTTTTTTATTAAATCGTAAGTGCTTTGTTACTTTTAAAATGCTTGGTTCTCCACTGAGCCGGATGCTTTCCACGGAGGCCAAAAGGATGTTCGTCAGGAAAACGTTGTCACACGATGTGACGCTTTTAGTTTTCCATCCTTAACTCTCCCTCGGGGGCTCAATTCTGGTTAATTTAATCCCCAGTCCTTAAATAAGGTTAACAACTCATCAGTAATCCGTATATCTCTTTCTCGAATTTCATCTAACCCCCAGTCCTTGTGCTGGTTGGAAAGATCCAATACTAACTGTGCCTTGGATTTATTGTAACTATCTTGCTTCTTGTTCTGGAATTATGTAAATCAATTGCGTAATTTGGGGTTCTCTTAGATAACTGCTCATAATACTTTATTTTATTTTCTAATTTTGCAATCAATTCCTTTTTTAATGAACTATTCAACATCTAACTCGCCCCTCATCACATGTTCACTACTTATGATATCCAATATTGTTATTTACACAATCCTATATTAATAAAATAATTTTACTATTCATTGAACTGCATAGATTTTTAATGATATATTCATATTCTAGTAAAAAAGAGTGCCGACTATGCCGGCACTCTAACAATTACTATATATCTCGGATTCTAACCCTAGTCCTTATAGCTGTTCCTCTTCTTTTTTCTTTTTTCTTTTAAATAAAAGAAGTAAAAGAAGTAATAAGAAAGGTAACCATACGAATGGTTTTTTCACTATTTCAAAAGCCTTTGAAACAAACGAATCCTTCTCTTTTTCGATATTTGAATCTCTATTTACCGAATCAGATTCGTCGCTTGATTCTGCTCCAGTACCAAGTTCTGTTCTGTTACCTAGACCTAAACCAGAAACATTGTCTGAGCTTGTTCCAGTACCAGGCTTTGTTTCGTTACCTGAACCTGTTCCTGTGCCTGAACCTGCGCTTGAACCCGTTCCAGTTGCTAAGCCTGATACAGTGCCTGAACCTGTGCCTATTACTATGCCTAAGCCTGTACCTGCTCCTGAACCTGTTCCAGCACCTGAGCCTGTTCCACTACCTGAACCTGTTCCAGCACCTAATAAGTTATCCGAACCTGAACCATCATCTGTTCCAGATCCGTCTCCTGTACCTGGTCCATCGTTTGAATCTGATTCATCATCGGAATCAGAGTCATAGTCTGAATCTGATCCATCTCCAGTAGGTGGAGCCGGAGTGATAGGAAGCTTCAAACTGTCTTTAACTTTTTTATAGAGCTCGTCAAGACTTGTTACATAACGATTCGTTTCTAATTGGCGTAATTGACCATTTGAATATAAATTCGTTATTTCCTCTAACATCTCTTGTAGTTGTTTTACCAAATCTGGCTTATATTGTCCAGCAGAATCTCCGACTAAACCATTGTTCACAATGTTGTCCAAGAATGGTTTGGCTGCGTCATATATTTCCTTTAAGTACGTATAATCCACTTGAGCTGGTGTTAAAGGAATATCCACAGACTTAAATGAGTTATATCCATCATTTTGAACCACTTTATCTTGGATTTTAGTGAAAGATGATTCAGTTAGCCCAAAATTCCCTTGGGTATTATAGTTGACTAACTCATTCGTATGTTTGTATTTATTGTTATAAGCTAAAAACTGGTTATCATTAAAAGCTTTTTTTGCTCGACCTGTGATGGTAATTCGATCTCTTTCATCACTTTTAAATTCATTCTGATAGATGATAAAATCTTTCACATCGCCATAAGCATCATCCCAAACATCGCCGTTTTTATAAGTTAGATTATCTCCATCTCGGAAACTCTGGTAGAATAATATGCCTGTTCCTTGCATGCCAAAGTTCGTTTTTTGATGGAACAAGTTATTGTAAATGACCGTATTGTGAAGTAATGTTTCCGCCTTTGTTAAATCCGGATAAATATACGTTAATAACGGAACATCATCAAAGTAGTTCGCACCGACGTACGCATTTTTCCCGTTTCTTATTTTTACGCCACCAGCGGCACCATTTTCCTGGCCTTTGAAGTAATTCCCTACAATTTGTAGGTTGTCATAGCCTTTTGAATAAATGATGTGGTCCCTTCTTTGACCGTCTGCTGCTACATTGATACCTGAAATTAATGTATTGCTTGCAAAGTCGCTCACTACATTGCGGGTTTTCATTAAATTGAAATAGTTGTTTTGGATTAAAACGTTCTTGTCATATCTTTCATTATTAATCGCCGTAAAGAAATTCCCTTGGTCACCATTGACTAAATTCGATCCTTTAATCATCGATAATTTTGATGCGATTTCTGGAATCATCTGCACTGCATCATCGATACCGTCCAAACTACCGAAGAAATTATTTTTAATCTTTGTGTTTGTACTTCTGTAAGTAGAAATACCTCGACCTGGATAATTTTGTCCTCGTAAGAAAATATTATTTTCGATTACATATTTACTGTTATTCGCTTCGATATATGGTTCCATCGTCGCTTTCGATACGCTACCGTCTGCTCTTTTTTCTCTTGTATAGTTACCATTCATAAAAACATTGTGCTTCAGCGTAACACCTTTTTTATATGGACCGTTTATCGATACGCCTACATTATTAAACACAAGATGTTCGATATCTACATAATTCATTGATGCCTGATATTTATAGTTTGATATTTCAAGCATCTTGTCTACATTACTACTACCATCAATGATCGATAAACCATCCGGATCACCTGTTAGTTTAAAGTTCGACGCAGCATATAAACTGAGTTTAGATAAATCGATATCTTTTGTGATTTTATACGTTCCTTCTGGGAAATATAACTCTTTACTATGAGACGCCGCATATTTAATCAGTTTGATTAAGTTTTCCGTATTGTCCGTTTCACCATCACCGATTAATTGAATTTGAATCGTTTGTCCATTTTCATCAAGAATCATATTTTCTTCCGTTACATCGATTCTATCTTTTAACACTAAATAGTCATGTTCTTGTTCCCAATACTCTTTCTCTGCTGCAGGTGTCCCCTGAATCCCGAAAAGCTCAATATAATAGTCACTTAGTTTTTTATGTTTCTCATCATTTACGTGATGAATATACGTACCTGGTTGAGGAATAAATTTGTTATTTTGTTTCGTACCATCTAGCATCTCTAAGTTCGTGACGTTAACACTGACATTTGATTCTTTCTGTGTAAGCGTTCCCTCTACTTTTACTTCAGAATCGAAATGACTTGGGGAATTTAGTGTTCTAGATCTCGTAATTTTGATTCCCTCGCTTACATTATACAAAGTAGAAACATCTCTCAATACAACAGTACTACCATTGACAAATATTCCACTCTGATATGAATTACTTAATACTACTTTATCAAGTAAAACATTTTGGGAATTATAGATATTCACACCGTGGTCAAAGGAATTATCAATGATTATGTTTTTCACGACAATGTCTTTTCCTTTAAGCACGAATATACCTACCCCATTTAAATCAAGCGTGTGTCCATTACCGTCAATAGTGACGTTGCGGCCGACTTCAATGTTTAGATACTCCAAAACATCTTCAGGTAACTCGTCCCAGTTCAACGTAATATCATTTTGAAGCTTTACGACCGTACCGCCAGTTTTTATATTATCTAAAATATCGTAAATCGTAGTTGCCTCTTTTTCAATCTTTAAGAAGTAGTCAACTTTGGTTTCTCCATTTGCTTCAAACTCTACACCGGCAAGATACAAATCAGAAGCATCCGTGATGGTGTTATTTTGCTCGTTCGCCTTCTTAATTGATTGGATATGAACGGCACCCGTTGAATGGACATTTTTTGATAATAACTCTACTTGAGATCCACCTCGAACCTGAACATCCCGATACAAACTATTGGCATACTTCATATTCTTTAATTTGACCGTTGTCTTATAAATATCAAGCGCGACGCCACTTCGTTCTTTATTCTCTGTTACAGTAGCAGGATCTTTTCCTATAATTTGAATATCGGATACTTCTGCATTTTCAGCATTGTATAATGTCAATCCAGGCTTCGTTGTACCATTATTAACGATGAAATTCGATAGAGTGGTATTTTTCGCTTTTACGACCAGCGCACTATTATTCGTTGAAGAGTTACTAATAATATTGATTTTACGAGCATTTCCGTTTATTGTAACATTTTTCGCTAGAATCTCTACCCTTTCGTTAATGTCAATATCATTTTTCAATTCAATCGTCGTATTGTTGATTGCTATCGCATCCTTAAACTCCTTCAAGTCATGGACATCGACTTTTGTCTTTACCTTATAAATAGTGCTCGTTTGACCAGAACCTGGTTTCAATTCCCATTCACTATAGTTTTGACCATTGTCGTGGATAACATTATTATCGTTGCCAGTTTTCACTTGGCTATCAATATCATTTACATCATTCGTATGTTCATTCCAGCCGTCTAGCGTTAGTTCCGATACATTTCGAACCCGAATACCCGCATAGCGATGATTCATACTTTTAATATCACGAATTTCAGCGATTGATCCATCTAAATCAACGCCGACATTACTTCTGGTTGAATTTGTTACACCTTGCCCTTTTAACACAACCTCTTCTAAAAATACATTGGTTGCCTTATATAGTGAGATACCCACCGTGTAATAATCTTCAATCGTTACGTCTCTCACTACAATTCCATTACCATGTTTTACCACAAACCAGTTAGTTGTGTCAGTAGAACTTTGATTCAGTTTAATCGTATGGTCTTGTCCGTCAAGAACGATTGTATTTTGATTGTTTATTTCTAAAGGGGCTGTCAATGTTATATTTTCGTTTAAGTTAATTTGCGTATTCCCACTGTTTAACGCATCTCTTAAACCATTTTCATCGTAAACATCGACTACTTTTGTTGGTTGAATTTCTGACGAAGATGTAAATCGAGGAATTTTTCGTACGTCTATGTATGCTTCTGATACTTTTTCTGTTTTGGAATCTCCCGTTATAGTAGAAGAATCTGTTTCTTCGTGACCATCTGTTTCATGTTCCTCTGTTTTGTTTGTTACAGCTGTAGATTGTTCCTCCGTACTAGTAGAAGAATTTGTTCCCTCAGATACTTCTGTTCCAGCTGCAGAAGGTTCTTCCGTACTAGTAGAATAGTTTGTTTCTACCGATACATCTGACCCGTTTTCTTCTGTTTTATTTGTTACAGCTGTAGAAGAATCTTCGGTTATAACATCCGTGTTATTATTGGTTTCTAGGGGTATTTCAGAAGTATGGGTGGTATTTGTCATACCATAAACTGCTATACCAGAACCAAAAACCTGATTCAACGCAACTACGGCAACTAATAACCCTTTAGCTACCTTTTTTTTCATCAAAACTCCTCCTTACCTATACATTTAGAATTATTTTACTCATGTTAGTTTTGCTGTTTTCTTTAGAAATAGCACAAACGTAAACATAGGTCTTTATACTCCGCCAAATTATTATATTAAAAAAAGTAATAGAAATGAAAGACTATAAACAATATTTTATATGTGTAATTTCTGTCAATTAACTGAAATTTTTAAAAAATAAATGTTATCAATCGTAACATTGAGCTTTATCTATACACACACTAGGCAGATGGATTCTTGATGTTAGATCTAGTGAATGCAACAACAATGCAAACTGTCAAAAAAGAGTGCCGACTATGCCGACACTCTATATATTTACTACATATTATTTACATGCAATCCTAATCCTTATTGCTGTTCCTCTTCTTTTTTCTTTTTTCTTTTAAATAAAAGAAGTAAAAGAAGTAAAAGAAGTAATAAGAAAGGTAACCATACGAATGGTTTTTTCACTATTTCAAAAGTCTTTGAAACAAACGATTCCTTCTCTTTTTCGGAAATCGAGTCTCCATTTACGGAATCTTCGTCGTTTCCTAAATCTGTTTCAGTGCCTGAACCTAATTCAGTAACAGAACCTAATTCATTGTCTGATTCTGATTCTGTTACAGTTCCTAAACTTATTCCAAGACTTAAGCCTGTTCCATTATTTGAACCTGTTCCTGTGCCTAATGCTAATCCAGTCCCAACACCTGCTCCTGGTCTATTGCTTGATCCTGGAACAGTGCTTGAACCTGTTCCATTTGCTGAGCTTGATCCGTTACCTGACCCAGTACCTGTGCTTGATCCGTTACCTGAGCCTGTTAAGTTACCGTTTCCGTTTCCATCTGCTTCTGGTTTGCTTTCTGGTTTTATATCTTCAGACGGTTCATCAGTCTCTGGTTTAGTAGCAGGTTTATCTGGTTCATCAGTAGTCGGTTTATCCTCTTCTACTGGGACATCGTCTGGCAATGTAGTAGGCTTGTCATCCACTACTTGGTCTTTGTCTGGATCTACAAACATCTCATCATCGCCTACGTAATCGCTATAGTTATTATCTACTGGGACATCGTCTGGTCGTACAGTAGGAACATCCTCAAAGCCTTCGTCTTCCGTATCTTTTAATCGTTCGAATGTTTCTAGAATTTGAGTGTACTTAACGTTTACTTCCCATTGCGACCCGTTGTTTTGTACTAGCTCTTTCGCTTCCTCTAGTAAGTTCTTTAATTCCTCTGCAACTGTTGGGTCGAAGTATCCTACCATATCTGCTATTAACTGATCGTTTGCAATTTGGTCATAGAATGCTTGCGCTTCATTATGAATTTCTTTTAGATACTTATATTCCACTTTCGCTGGTGTCAATGGGATATCCACGGATTTAAAGGCGTTATATCCATCGTTATTTACCACTTTTAGTTGAATTTTAGCCTCAGTGGATTCCGTTAGCTTGTTGCCTTGTGGATTATAATTGACTAATTTATTTGTATGCTTGTATCGATTGTCAAAAGCTAAAAACTCGTTCGCAGTAAATGCTTTATCCGCTTGAGTTGAGATGGTAATTCCATTTCTTTCATCACTTTTAAATTCATTCTGATAGATGATAAAATCTTTCACATCGCCAGAAGCATCATCTGTAGTCTCACCGTCACCAAACGTTAGGTTATCGCCATCTCGGAAGCTTTGGGAGTATACGATGCCTGTTCCATGCATGCCAAAGTTCGTTTTTTGATGGAATAAGTTATTATAAATGACGGTATTGTGTAGGTACGTTTCCGCCTTTGTTAAATCCGTATTAATAGAGGTCAATAAAGGAACATCATCAAAGTAGTTCGCACCGATATAAGCGTTTTTACCATTGCTTATTTTTACGCCTCCATCGGTAGCATTTTCTTGGCCTTTGAAGTAATTTCCGACAATTTGTAAGTTGTCGTAGCCTTTCGAAGAAATGCTTGAAAAGTCACTCACTACATCACCAGTCAAATGGAAATAATTGTTTCGAACTAATACGTTCTTATCATATCTTTCATTATGGATAGCCGTAATGAAATTTCCTTGTTCTCCATCAATTATATCTGATGTGCTGATTAATGATAATTTAGATCCAATTGCTGAAATCATCTCTTTGGCATCATCGATACTATTCAAATCACCGAAGAAGTTATTCGTGATTGTTGTGTTTTTTGTTCCGTAAGTAGCAATACCTTCACCTGGATATTGTTGTCCTCGTAAGAAGATATTATTTTCAATCACATATTTACTGTTCTTTACTTCTACATACGGGTCCATGGAAGCACCCGACACACCATTCACAAAAACATTATGATTTAACGTAATTCCTCTTTTATGAGGTCCGTCGAATAGTACCCCTACGTTATTAAATACAAGATGCTCAAAATCTACATAATTCATTTTGGAACCATGAGTATCATTAAATATTTTCAGCATCTTGTCTGGATTACCGCTACCATCAATGACTGATAACCCAGTAGGATCACCTACAAGTTTAAAGTTGGATGCAGCAGGTAATTGTAATTTAGATAAATCGATGTCTTCCGTAATCTTATAGGTTCCTTCTGGGAAATATAATTCTAGACTATGAGAAGCCGCAAATTCAATCAGCTTGATTAAATTTTCCGTATTATCAGTGGTACCATCAGCACTCAACTGAATCGGTTGGTTATTTTCATCAAGCAGCATATCTTGTTTTGTTACATCGATTCGTTCTTTCAGCACGAGATAGTCATGCTCTTGTTCCCAATATTCTTTCTCCGCCGCATCTGTCCCTTGAATCCCTAACAGCTCGATCTGAGATGGAAGCAATTTTTGATAAACCTCATCATTTACATGATGAATATACGTATTCGGTTGAGGGATGAACTTGTTATCTTGTTTCTTACCATCTAGCATCTGTAAGTTAACAACTTTCACACTTACATTTGATTCTTTCTGTGTAAGTTTTCCCTCTACTTTTACTTCAGAATCAACATTCTCTGGAGCTCTAAGTGTTCTAGATCTTGTTATGTTGATGCCCGCGTCTTTATTATAAAAAGTAGAAACATCTTTTAAGACAACCGCACTACCATTAACAAAGATTCCATGTGAATTAGAATTACTTACTTCTACGTTATCAAGTAACGTATTTTTAGAATTGTATATATTCACACCGTATTCATAGGAATTCTTGATTTTTAGGTTTTTCACAGTTATGTCTTTTCCCTTAAGCACGAATGTAGCTAAACCATTCAAATCAAGTGTGTAACCATCACCGTCAATCATGACATTACGGTATACTTCAATTGCTAAAGATTTCTTATCTGCAGGTATGTCGGTTGGTTTAATCGTGATATTATTTTTTAGCTTCACAACCGTACCGGCATATTGT
Organism: Psychrobacillus sp. Z16_25; assembly: GCF_056856695.1. Taxonomy (NCBI): domain Bacteria; kingdom Bacillati; phylum Bacillota; class Bacilli; order Caryophanales; family Bacillaceae; genus Psychrobacillus; species Psychrobacillus sp. Z16_25. The sequence continues at coordinate 123,194 of NZ_JBXEOV010000008.1, forward strand.
ACCCCATCTAAAATGTCTTCAAGAGTTTTTGCCTCTTTTTCAACCTTTAGGAAGTAGTCCACTTTCGTCTCGCCATTTTCTTCAAAAGGACGACCAGCATAATAGAAACCAGAGGCATCGATTACCTTATTTTCAGCCTCGCCTAGCTTCTGGATTGATTGGATATGAACCGCACCACCTGTTGAATGGACATTTTGTGATAATATCTCTACTTGAGATCCACCTCTAACTTGAAAATCTCGATACAAGCTATTGGCACTCGTAATATTCTTTAATTTGACTGTTGTATTATAGATATCAAGCGCGACGCCACTTCTGTCTTTATGCTCTGTTACGCTATTTGGATCTTTTCCTATAATTTGAACGTTATATAATTCTGCATTCTTCGCGTTATATAATGTTAAACCTGGCTTGGTTGTACCGTTATGAATAGTGAAATTAGAAAGAATGGTATTTTCCGCTTTTACGGCCAACGCACCATTTTCCGTTGAAGACTTACTAATAATATTGATATTACGACCGTTTCCGTTTATCGCAACGTCTTTTGCTTTAATTTCTACATTTTCACTAATATCAATATCAGCCATTAATTCAATCGTCGTATTGGCAATGGCTATTGCGTCTTTAAATCCCTTTAAGTCATAGACATCGGCTTTAGTCTTCACCTTATAAATCGTACTTGTATGATTCGAGCCCGGCTTCACTTCCCACTCACTATAGTTTCTACTATTGTCGTGGATCACATTATCGTTTTCTCCAGGCTTTACTTGGCTGTCTATATCATTTGTATCATTCGAATGTTTATTCCAGCCATCTAGTCTAAGCTCTGACACGTTTCTAACTCGAATCCCAGCATATCGATGATTCTTACTTTCGATATCACGAATTTTAACAGTCGATCCATCTAAGTCGATACCAACATTACTTCGGCTTGCATTCGTTACCTCTTGTCCGTTTAACTCAACCTCTTCCAAGAATACATTGGCTGCCTTATATAAGGAGATACCAACTGTGTAGTAATCTTCGATTGTAACGTCTTTCACTACAATGCCATTACCATATTTCACGACAAACCTGTTCGTTGTGTTACTAGGGCTTTGATCCAATTTAATCGTATGGCCTTGTCCATCAAGAACGATTGTTTTTTGGTTGTTTATTTCTAAAGGGGCTGTCAATGTTATATCTTTCTCTAACTTAATGAGTGTATCGCCACTGTTTATGGCATCTCTTAAATTAGCTTCCGTATAAACATTGACAACTTTTGTCGGTTGGATTTGTGCCGAAGATGTAAATCGAGGAATTTTTCGTACGTCTATGTATGCTTCTGATACTTCTTCTGTTTTGAAATCTTCCACAATAGTAGAAGAATCTGTCTCTTTAGGTACATCTGTTTCATTTTCCTCTGGTATGTCTGTTACAACTGTAGAAGGTTCTTCCGTACTAGTTGAAGAATCTGTTCCTTCGGATACTTCTGTTCCATTTTCTTCTGGCTTGTCTGTTACAGCAGTAGAAGGCTCTTCCGTATTAATCGAAGGATCTGTTCCTTCCAATACATCTGACTCATTTTCTACCGTTTCGTCCGTTACAGCCGTAGAAGATTCTTCTGTTGTAACATCATGGGTGTCATTGGCTTCTAGTAGTATCTCAGAAGTATCGGTGTTTACCATACCATATGCTGCTATACCCGAACCGAGAACCTGATTCAACGCAACTACAGTAACTAATAACCCTTTAGCTACCCTTTGTTTCATTTAAAGTCCTCCTTTGCTATTCATTTTTGAATTATTTTAACCATGTTAGTTTTGTTTTTTCTTATGTGAATCTCGCACTAAAGAAAACTGCCCATTCCTGCGAGATAACGGGCTCCATTTAAAACTAAAATGATTATTATAATTCGCCAAGTTATTATATTAAAAATAGTATTAGTAATGAAAGACTATAAACAAACTTTTCTAGATGTAAATTCTGGTAAATGACTGAAATTTATAAATTAATTAGTTCTTTTCCATAACTTGAGGTTTATTTCTGTTTGTGATGGTTGCTTTCTTGGAGGATGTGATTTCATCAATATGGGTACTTGACTAAAAGTCATATTGAAGCCGTTCTGCATTTCACACAATTAATTGTGAACTCTATGGCAATAAAAATAGACACCTTCCAGGTTTGTTAAGGAAGATGTCTATTTAAAATTTTGAACTAATTTGTAGCAAGGATCTCTCAAATTATTGCTGATGTGAAGATTGATATAAATTTAATGCTACACTTCTAAAATCACTTGATGACTACTATTCTCTTCAAAGGTTTCCTTAGCTGCGTAAGCGATGGTTTTCGTACTAATTGCATCAAAACCGCCTCCAATCACTCCACCAATTAGAGGAACCATCTTTCCTATGTTTACAGCACCTGTTTGACCAAACTTCGTGACGAGTCTAAAGCCCACTGCTTGATTAATTTTCTTGATTACTTCACCAGGTATTTTCTTCACTTGAGCTTCGCCAATTTTTATGCCAATCTTAATTCCAGCTCCTTTGACAACCTCATTTATACTTTGACCTGTTAAACATGCGTATACAAAAGTTTGCACTTGATCGTCTTTTAAATCGTATCCACGCATATGCGCTATGGCTGCTATCATTTTAATCTGTACGTATAGTACAGAAGCTAAATTTGCTGGTATCGAAACCGGCATTGTAACTACCCCACCTAACCCAGTTATAAAACCTGAAGTAGCACACTTGGTGATTTGCCAATTTACAAGACTATTAATTGCTTCTTCAACATTTTTATTTTTACTTAAATAACTTTCCGCTAATTCGTATGCAGTATCTGTGCCTGGTAGCCCATTAACTGCTTTATCATATGCCCATTCTAAAACTTTGCCTATATTAGATTCCGTTAAACCTGACATAAAATCACCTCTTTTTCAACTCTTAAATTAAAGCCTGTTCAAATTTTTGATTTATTACCAACGCAGTTAAAATTTCAATAGTAAAATAAGAGAACTAAGCATGACTACCTTTAAACCTCAATAAAATCCTTCCACACTTCTTTTGCTACTAGAAATAATTCTGCTTGACGTTCTTCGATTCTAGACACAGTCCATTCAGTATAATTTGATAGTGATTTTGTCATTTCTATCTTAGATTTCTTGTACATTTCTTTTTTCTCGCTAAATATTTTGTTTTTGATAGAAGTATTATATTCATCAGCTAATAGAGTTAGATTTCCTATTCTATGTAGGTATTTTTGGTGCAGCTCCTCAGAGATTTTCCACTTCCCTACTTTCTTTGGCATGATATGTTCTAAATGAATGACCATATTATTCGGATTTACCATGATTTCTTTTTGCTGATGATCTGCTATTCTTCTTAAAACAAATTTAGCTACAGGAGCGCTCTTAATTACTGCAACCTCAAAATAATTCTCAAAATCATCGTCATTTAGCATTTCAGGTTTTAACTCTGCCACTATATTTGTGTAAGATAATTTTTCATTACTAATTTTCTTAGCTACTTTGGCAAATAACATTTCATATTTATTAGCGACCTTACCAGCAATTACACAATTCCTTACGATAAAGCTTTCAATGGCCTGTAAAACTTTTTTAATATCCTCTTCCGAATAGTCAGCATTAGTCATAGCAATTACAATTGGGTAATAGGTGCTTGCACTAAGAACTTTTAAGTTTGCGATATGTTTTTCAATTTCTTTATCTGTAAAATAACTTTCATTTTGAGGATCTATTAAAACTTTGTATGGTTCTAGACTACCAACAAGTTTCTGTGTAAATTTTAAGCATTCACTCGGCTTAGTAACGGAACGTTTAAGATTTTTATACAGCTCACGCTCTCTTGAAAAGTCATTACTTGAATTCCATATCGTTCTTATAAATTTTGTTAAATCAATACCCTCTGCATTCCCTTGCATCTTTAACCATTCATCTTTTACATCATCTATTAAATTACTAGCTGTTTTAAACAAATGATTCTTTAAAAGATCTGATGTCTCTAACTCTTTCCCTCGGGCATTGAGCGTTTCAAATATAATAAATGCCTCATTAATATCGTCTGTTTCCACATACATCAGAGTAAACCTATCCTTAAATGCATTATAAAACGAAAGTAATTTCTCATACTTTTCGTGGCTATCTAAACCAGCAACTTGATCCTGCATTTTATTATAGAGATAGTCGTATGCCTTCTTAATTCTTACATGAGATGCTTCAGTGACTTCTCCGTAAATAGGTTTTCCACGTTGAATAAAATCTCTAAAAAACACGTTATCAATTTTACCCATATGGAACTTTAATTCATTTTCTTCTTCACTCCAACGGCCCATTATAGACACTCGAATATCTTCAACTTTGTTTCTCGCACTTTCTTTTGCTGTTTCATTATATAGTTCATCAAATAAACGCAGCATAACTGCAAAAAATATAACAGAGGTAGAGCTTCTTTGCTGGCCGTCGATAATATATTTTCTCTTTTCTACCATATCATCATGAACAACAATTTGACCAAAAAAGTGGTTCTCTCTTTCGTTCTCCACTAAGTCTACTAAGTCGAGCCAAAAGTCGCTAATTTGTTCCTCTTGATCCCAAGAATATTCTCTTTGATAATCTGGTATATAATATTTGTTCGTTACTAAAAATTTTTCTACTGTATTAAAACCAAAATTCTTAATTGCCACTACTTACACCATCCAATTTAGAAATATAACTATACCATTAATAGCTGTCTTTCATTTATTTGTGAGACATCATAATAAAGACTTAGTGCTTTTAAGCACTCATTTTTTAGGGTTTCGACATCTAATAGAGGACTCATTAAAACAGGATAGCTTTTATTTAATTCAAAAATTACCCTTCTGCCATATCTTTCGTCATTCCCCAGATCTGGTCTATCCTTTATCTTTGATTTCATGATTTCGCTTATATCTAATTCATGAATGACGGTTAATATTTTTATTAAAAATTGCCTATTTCTAAATAGCGAGTACTTGATAATATAATTAAAGATGTCTAAATTATCTATAATGAGTTCATAATACTTCTTTTTCTCATAAACTAGATCATCTGAATCTTCCACGTATTCCACTGCTAAAATACATTTGTAAATATAATTTTCCCAATCAAAATCTTTTATTACTACCTTACAAAACTCATTATAATTATCCACTACTTGAGGATAATTTGTAATGATATAATCTCGTTTTTCAACTACCATTAAAGAGTGCCAAAATCGCTCATCAAAGTGGATGTCCCTGTCCAAATGGATATAGAATCCTGCAATTACATCAAAAGCTTCTAAAAAAGCAGCCTTTTTCTGTTGCTCACTTCCTCTTCCCATATAAAAAGGAAAATCAGGGGCATGCTCAATTTCAATAACTTCTCCTGAGAAAAACTCCTCACGATTTGCTAACGTTCCATCTATAAAAGCCTGATATAGCTGTTCATCCTTTTTATAACCTTCTTTTAATAACTTAATTTTCATGGTTGACCAGCTCCTTTATAGAACGGACATATTTTTCAATAATCTGATTAGAAATTCTACCAATAACCTCATCAATGTTTTCATTACTTAGCTCTACAACTGATTTGCTGATCATCAAGTTATATAGTTTAAAATCAAGCAAATTTTCAGGTTGTGTTATTTGCAATAAATCGACATATTCATCTTCTTCAGAATACTTCTGTATAAACTGTTCTAAAGCAAATCTCAAACCAGTATATAAATATGGATTGAGAAAACTATTTTTATTTGCCATTGAGTTAAATTGAAACTCTTCCTCACGAAAATGAATAATAATAGTTTCATTTCCCAATTCATACTTGATAGCTGAGCTTAAATGAGGATTTAACTTCTTTTCAAATAATTCAAGTGGATTTTTCATACCACCTTCAAAAGTGACAATATTTGAATATCCCAAAAGCGAATATTTTGGGACAACAAGTTCACCTTTCATATCATTATAAAAACTAGAAAGTTCATTATTAAATAAAAACGAAATTGCATCATTAGAAATAACATGAAGCTGGATAGATGTTCTGTTTGATAAAGACATTCTACTTTTTGGTATCTCAACCTGTAAGTTATCTTTACTTAAATCGAAGAACTTCGTGTCTTTAGATTGAATTACCAGCAAGTATTTCGCTTTATCATTATTTAGCAAGTGGTTAATAAAATCAGAAGTTAAATTGCTCGTTATTAGAAATCTATATACATCTGTGTCCTCTTCAAAACTAACCTTAATAGTAAAATCACTGTCCTGATAACCTAAACTTGTAGATGAAAGAATTGGGTATGGAAAGTTTGCTTCTTTTTTATAAATCATGTTACACCTCGATATAATAAACAAATTTTAACGACTTATTAAACTTTGAAGAGAGAGAAAGTTGTAAGTTTACATACCCATCTTTAATAGAAACGTCATGTATAGATCCGTTTTCAATTTTACAAGTTTTGTTTAGGTTTCTATCAATGATTTGAGTGTAATTTTCTACAAGGTTAAATTCATTGTTATACTCTTTTCCCATACCATCAATAATGTTAAATCTAAGATCGCACTTATCTATTTTTTTCAGTTCAGGACTATCTAAATTCAATTGGATAAATTCTTTATCCTGTATAATTACACGTTCAACTCGATAAGAATGAATTTTGTATTGCTCATTCTTTTCTTCCCCGGAGCTTAGACTTTCACCCTTTTCTTTCGCTTTACCTTTTCTTCGAATACCTGTCTCTTTTGGTTCTACCTTAGTTGCATTCTTTTTTATACGCTGTCTCTTAGCACCTTTAGTTTCTACGTTATTATCTCCTGTGGTAACGACATTAGCTCCATTTTTAATTTTAACAGTACCAAAAGAAGTAGCTAAATTTTCTTTAAAATCTACTTCAGTCGTATATAAAAGATCCGATGTATTGATCTTTCCATCTACTGGATTATGCTTTCTAATTTCATCCTCAATTATATTGATAATAGATTTTGTTAAGTTATTTATAAATTTTCCTGCTAAACTCTTTAATTTAGGATCCTTAATATCATCGTTTGATATTTTTGTGTGTGATTCATTTTCCAAAGATTTTAAATAGCTATCTTCTTCAACTCCACCAATTAAAACGGCATTAAAAGGTTTAGTTGCGTTACTCTTTACAACAAAGTCTTCTATCTTCATGCCAATTGTACGAACAATTGCTACTCTTCCTTTAGGAATTCGTTCATCATAATGAAAGTACAACTTAAACTTATATACTTTTTCTTGATGTGGGATTTCTATCATTCTAGGTTCTTCCATTAAAAATGTTTCTACGTATAAAGGAGTAAAATTCTTTTTCATAGCTTCAATTTCTTGATTATAATACTCTGGATTTTTAGCAATTAATTTAATAGAATCTGCATCAATTACTAGATCATTTACTTGTACTATTAACTTTTTCTCTAAGATAGAAATAAAGAAGCTATCGCATACTGCATTTATTATCTCTTTCTCTTTATAGAAACTTTCTCTTAGAAAGGGAATCACAATTTTTAAACCACGGGTATTTTTCTCGAAAATGGAATGGAAGTTATTTTCAAATGGCATAAACTTCGTTGTTCCTTCATCTTCCTTTAATTTTGCAAAGTAACCCGACGAACGATAATACTTGTCCTTTAATTTATGTTCAATAAGCTGAATTGTTCCTCCTAAGTGTTGTTCACCATCTTGATCACAGTTACTAAAAAACATAAGATGTAAATCCGAAGCTGCATTAGAAGCTATCTTTCCAACTCCGTGAGACCCCCCTCGGGAGGCTTCAAAGGTTTGATCGTTTTCCTCAAAATGTACTCCTTTGTTATAGGCATAGATCCCCCATGTATGTTGTTTGTTATGGCTTTGTCCATACTTAGCACCTGTCAAACCACGTGTGTTCACATCTTCAAAGGATATATATCGTACTGTAGGCTCTAACATATTAGCTTTCATATGACTAATCGTTTCTTTTGTATAACCATTTCTTCCTTCTAAGCTATCGATCCTTTCAACAATTTCATTTATACCAGGTATCTCATTGCGATCTACCATTCCTAAATTTATCTTCACTACAACCGGTTGTTCACTTTCCTGCAAACGTCCATCCAATGAATTTTGAATGTTTTCTCTTGTTAATCCCGCAACCCCTAAACTATAAAACCGCTCTAATATTTTATTGAAATTAGATTCTTCAATATTTGGAATCTGTGAAAACTGCCACATATTACTGCTCATATTTTTCCCCTATCTATCTATATAAGTAAGTTGATTAAGTACATAATTGTAACTAGTTCAAAAGAACTTAATATTAACTTCTAAATATTATCACTTAGGAAATTAGAGATCTCTTTAAACTAAATCCCCCACTAAGTTCACTAATAAAAAGTAAATTTAAACCATATTTTATTATAATGGAAAAACAATCATTAAAAAAGACATCTACCTTAATAAAAAGGAAAATGTCTTTACAATATTATGACGATGTGTGTTAATCTTTAAACCTTCAACATCCCTCACATAGCAAACTATACAGATGTTCTTTCTCATAATTAAATAACTTTTTCAGCTTGCTTCATCGCATTCACATAATAATAGTATTAATCCCCTGGGCTAGAAATTGAAGTGATGAACCCTATTAAAACATCCCTGCTTCCGCCTTTTACAAGCCATATCCACCGTTTTCGCCACCCTGGCAAGGGCAATTACACCTGTGGCTTGATTAGGAAGCTCCCTTACCACTTCTTTCACAACAACGTATATTGATCTAGCAGCTGTAATTCATTTCTTCCAACGATATACATACATCAACATCTCCTTTTACTTCACTTTACTAACAGCTTGGCAGGTGTAATAAAACTTTTAAAAACACTATATTTCTTTGTTATAAAGCTCCATTAACGTTTCTCTCTCTATGTTAATATTGCACTTTGATAACCGATCTTTTCTCTGTTCATATAAATAATCCAGTAGTTCTTCTTTTACAGAGAAAAATGCATGGTGTAGTTTTTTATGACAGCCAACGCATAAAGACACTACATTTGCCTCCAAGTCTAAGCTGTTTTCAAATAAATCCTGAAACTGCAATGGAACGAGGTGATGTGCTTCTACGTAGTTTTGCTTTGTCGCCTTCGATATAAAATCCTTATGATCGGCATTAATTTCACATTCAAAATTAGCAGAAGATAAAGCATTCAACCCAACTTGACTGTCACGTTTAAAGGCGGCTCTATTCGAACTTTTTCTTTCAGACTTGGGTTTTGGTTCGTCTTTAAATGGGATAGGCTTTTCTTTGGTTTTAATATCTATCTCATATTGGTATTCTTCATCATGATAAACCTCTTCATTAAAGACATAAAATCTCAACTCATACACATACAGTTCATCTGTTGCGATAAAGTCGATAAATTCTCGCTGAGATTCAGGTACTTTTATATAAACTTTTTTAACCTCTCCAACTCTAGGTTTTTGTCTAGCTAATTTTATATAGTTATAGCTAAACGTAAAAGTAGTAATGAATATGTTTTTTAAAATTTTATCACTATAACGAATCTGATATTCGTCTGACTTAGTATCTTTTCTTTTAACATTGACTAGTTGGGCAGGATACTCAAGACCATAATATCTTAATTTAATAGAACGACTCTCCCCACGATTTAGCTTCTCACCATTGACTTCATCAAAGTCAGGATGAAACTCTGTCGGAATCGTAGAGCCGGATTCAAAAATCGACCAATCAACAGTTTTCCTGGCAATTAAATCGGGAATACCCTCTGGTTTAGACCATGAAAAACTTTCACGCATAATAACCCTCCTCTGATCCAGAAAAATTTAAAGTCAATTAAAGACCACCATTTTAAACCATTCAATTAAAATATTTCAAACTGTTATATCATTTTGATTCTTACTATAAGTATAACGACAATCTATACAATTTTGCGCTCTATTGTCCCCGGAATAGTGAAAGCATTATGAAAATTACTTTATGATATTTAACTTTATATAAATAACAAGTTACCGTGAAAGGTAGTTAATAGCAGTTTTTTGATATGAGAAAGATTTTATTTTTTTGGATATCATTACGAAAATATTTAAAAATATAATGTTTATACTATTTAAATTTATTAGAATTATATGATAAAATATAATGTTTATACTATTTAAATTTATTAGAATTATATGATAAAATAAAAAGGAATTTATTCCAATAAAAAGGTATAAAGGATTACTTTTTATTTCCCAAATGTACTGTATTAACTATTAAAGTTTAAAAGGGGTAATGAAGTTGATAACAGAAATGAGAGAACAAACGGTATTTGATTACCGTGGGAATAAAATCATGACAGATCGAGAGATTGACATAGTCGCTAGATTAGAAGAACCACTAGTAATGGTTTTAGGGAATGTGTTAAGTGATGAAGAGTGTGATGAGCTGATTAGGCTGTCTAAAGACAGAATGAAACGCTCCAAAATTGGAACGGAAAGAGTAGAAAACGAACAAAGGACGAGCAGTGGTTCGTTTATTGAAGAAAGCGAAAATGATGTGGTGGCTAGAATCGAACAAAGGATATCTTCTATTATGAATATCCCTATTGAACACGGCGAAGGCCTTCAAATCCTTCAATATACACCAGGTCAAGAATATAAAGCCCATTATGATTACTTTACTTCTACTAGTAGGATCATAAGCAATAATCGAATCAGCACGCTCGTAATGTACTTAAATGATGTGGAAGAAGGCGGGGAAACTTACTTCCCTAAACTGAATTTTACTGTCTCTCCTAAAAAAGGGATGGCGGTTTACTTCGAATATTTCTATAACGATCAAACATTAAACGAGTTAACTTTACACGGTGGAGCACCAGTCATAACTGGTGAAAAGTGGGTTGCAACACAATGGATGAGGAAACAAAAAGTAAGATAAATAACTAAGTGATCTCAGTACATATGTTTTCACGCATAGAAAAAGAGTTGTTCTTAAGCGAACAACTCTTTTTCTTGTTATAATTTGTAACAATTATCTTATTTCTGTCGAAAGTGGCTTCAGAAAGAAAAGTCCAGAATCTTCATTGTATTCTCCAACTACTGCAGTAATACGAAGATTTTGTCCTACATCAATATAATCTGGTATTACTGAGCCAGTAAGCTTTAAATCCAAAATATTAATATCTTCAAATTTAAAGATAGGTCCAATAAAATTCGTTTCACTATAATCACCAGCATATATTAAAATATCGTATCTTGTTGTGTAATTACCATGTTGCATCATATGTGCAATATTTCCATCAAATTCAATGGTTCGACCAGCATATTTATCTGCAAACTCAAGGACAATTGGATGAAATTCATCCTTGACCATTAAAACAGCTGCTAAATCTTTATTATTTTTTGCAGTTAATACTTCTTGTTTGTCTTCTGCAGATGTTTCATTTGTTGATTGGTCAACTACTTCAGAACTCTTTTCAGTAGTAGATTGGGTATCCGTTTTCTCTTCTTTAGGAAATGTATGATATGTAATGGTAATCTTTGAATCTTTTTGGAAACTATCATTTGAATTAAACTCAGTATCACCATTGATCTCTATTTGATTAATTTCTCCATCTTTTGTCAACCATCCAGTAATTAAATCATCTAATACCTTAGTCTCGATATTTGAAAATCCTTGTTCCTCCAATTCAGAAATAACTGTTTGATAATTTTCTCCCACTATTTCATCTGAAGATTTACCTACTTTTAATAAATTTGGATCTTGTTCATTAGAACACCCAGAAATACCTGTAGTTATACCTAGAAAACAAAGAAACGATAAAATTTTTTTCATAATGTACTCCTTATTTTTTGTATTGCACTCATAACTCTCACTAGATTTTTGTTTTTGTTTGTCTATTAAGTAAAATTTTACCGCAAAAATTCAAAAAGTATAATAGATTTAATTTCATATTTTGTCATATCTAAATTCATTATAATTATTAAAAATTTGAGCAAGGAATATTAAAGTGAATGAAATTGGCTGTTAAACTGAGAATCAAACAATAAGGGACCTTTCTGACATACAAGCTAATGTTGGTTTTTAATACTATTTTAATATAAAAAAGCATCTTCCAATAATGTTTAGGAAGATGCAGATTAACTTGTTTATACATTTTGTTATTATTTATAGATTTCTATATCCTTAAAAAGGCAATATCTACCCTATCAATTAATTCATTAGTAACGTTTTAGATTACACCTAATTCCTTCAACTGCTCTATCTTCTCATCGGACAACCCTACCTGCTCCTTCAATATCTGAATCGTATGCTCTCCCTTATCTGGTCCCAGTGTTCGTACTTCCCCTGGAGTCAAAGAAAACTTCGCTACGACGTTTGGAATCCGCATTTCTCCAAAGTCCTTATCGGGCACTCGAATGAAGGATTCTCTATGTTGATAGTGAGGGTCTTCGAATAGCTGGGCAATGTTATACATCGGCCCTGCGATGGCACCACATTTGTCAAAGCGCTCAACGACTTCCTGCAATGTATGTTTTCGTACCCAGTCACCGATGATACCATCTAATTCTGCAACGTTTTTAATTCGTTGCTCGTTGGTACAAAACTTGGCGTCTGTAATTAAGTCCTCTCGCCCAATAGCTTTAAATATATTCTCGGTGATGGATTGAGAAGAGCCTGAGAGGGCAATCCATGTATTATCCTTTGTCAGATAGGCATTGCGTGGAGCGGTTTGTAGGCTGCTATTTCCGTTCGGGACAGGGATTTTGTTTAACTGATCGTACGCGGTTATTTGCGGCTCCAGTAGTCGCATTAATGGTTCATAGAGATTGATGTCAATCTGCTGTCCTTCGGATATGCCATTTTTTATTTGCCCGTATAATGCAATCATAATGGAAAGGGCTCCAAATATACTGGAAACACCGTCTGCTAGTGCCATGCCTGGTAAAATAGGGTTGCCCCCCTTCTCCCCATTAATGGAGGTAAAGCCACTCATTGCCTCTGCCACCGTTCCGAAGCCAGCTTTTTTGGCATATGGTCCAGTCTGTCCAAAGCCTGATGTTCGGAGCAATATTAGCTTGGGATTAGCCTCTTTCATGACTTCCCATGTTAAGCCCCATTTATCGAGCGTGCCCGGACGGAAGTTCTCTACTAATACATCTGCTTCCGACAGTAGCTGCAAAAATATTTTCTGTCCCTCTTCGGATTTAATATTTAATGTTAGACCTTTTTTATTTCGATTCAACGTCTTCCAAAATACGCCTATCCCGTTTTTCTGTGCACCATATTTCCGCGCATGGTCTCCGTTTACTGGATGCTCTATCTTTATCACATCCGCCCCAAAGTCAGCTAGAAATGTACTGGCCCAGGGGGCTGCTAGCATGGTTGATAAGTCGATGATTTTCAGTCCTTGTAGAGGTAGCATATTATCAAACATCCTTTAAACTTTGCTTATAGTTTTGCATATGCATATGTTTTTGTTTATCAAAGGCAACATACATGTCATATTGGGCAACTAATTTTTTCGCATTTTCATAATGAGGGATATCAATCATTTTCCCTTCAAACGTAATTGCCGCTTTTTTCTGAAGCAATGCCTCCTCGAATGCCTCCATAAGCATTCTCGCTCTCGTTACTTCTTCTTCCGTCGGCATATAGGCGTTATTGAATACCTCGACATTGGAAGGATGGACACAGCTGTTCCCAGCAAAGCCATGCATATACGCAAGCCTTGCACCCTCCGCAAGCTTCTCCAGATCATTGTAATCCGCAATACTGGTCATAAGCCCTAGCGGAACTATGTTGTTTGCCCTCGCTGCAATACACACCTGCATCCGAATATTTTTCAATACGTCTGCTGTCTGGTCATTGTTTTTCATATGCATATCCTCCACCAAGTCCTCCACTCCTAAGCTGACAGACTGGATTCGTGGACTCGCCTGTAAAATAGCATTCATATTCAATAGCCCTTTGGCACTTTCAATTAAGACTGCTAATTGGATGGATCCTTCTACTAGACCACTCTCCTGCTCAAGCGATAACAAATAAAGGTCAATCTCCTTCACCTGCTCCTCTGACTCCACCTTTGGTACATAGATTCCAGTCAGCCTTTTATGTATGGCAGCACGGATGTCATCCTTCAGAAGCCCCTCCTGATTATTCACCCTTACATAAACAGCACTACCGCCCTGTGACACAATTTTAATACTTCTTTCAAGCAAAGACCTTGCAACTAATTTTTCACTCTGCGGAATGCTGTCCTCTAAATCAAGCACAATAATATCGGCATTTCGTAAAGGCGCCTTTTGAATAAACCTTTCATTGGTAATTGGCATGATAAGTCTAGAACGATGTGGATGTAACACAGCCTCACTCCTTTAGTTCAAGCGTTCTCTCATCCTCTTAAAATGTTTCTTCACTGCTAGTTCAGATGCTTGCACATCTCTCTTTTTAATTGCTTCTAATATTTCCAAGTGCTCCTTGAATGCTTGATTCTTGTTAGTTGGATGTTGGAAGTTCTGCTCACGCACTTCCTTAATAAGCTGGAGGTTTAATTTAATAAAGTTCTCCAACACATGATTATGTGTCGCTGTGGCCAAGGCTAAATGAAAATAGGTGGAGGCATTAAATGCCCCCTTCTCATGGTTGCCCCGTATGATATCATCCAACTCACTTAGTTCCTCATCTGTCACACGCTCGCATACTAATTTACACATACCAATTTCTAATAGCTCACGCGCCTCCAACAATTCCAGTATCTCTGCTTTTTTTAGTTCTTCTAATATATCTTGTTCATAGGTTAGATTTGATTCAATTGGACTGATGAGAATTCTTCCACCACCAGGAATCGTGCGAATAATATTTTTCGACTCTAGCACCCGAAAGGCATCTCGCAAAGTTCCTCTGCTTACATTCAACTCCTCTGCTAGACTTCGTTCGGTCGGAAGCTTTTCCCCTATTTGAAAAATATTCTGTTCGATCTTCTCATTTATATAGGTAATAACCTGTTCATATAAACGCTGATGCTGAATTCCCATAGTCTTTAACCCCTTAGCTCATTTACTTTTGTCTGCTTCTCTAAAAGCTGTTCCTCTAGTTCCTCTTCGGTAAGGACGTTCGATGATTTATTTTTAATTACCGGTATCAAGAACCCTAATACCCCTGCGACAGCACTTAGGATAAAGGCAGGTTCTGCTAATAGATCATTCACTTTAATAATAAGTTCTCCGTTCTGGATAATCAATCCAATTAATTGAGTTAAGACGATGATGAACCCTAACGATAAAAATGAGATTAAAGCGACAATAAAAACTTTATCTAGTATTTTTAACATCTATCCTTCTCCTCCTATATAGGTACTGGCAAGAATCCTAAAGCTATTAATACACCAATCAAGTAAACAGGCACGACATAATAGAAGATTAATGGCTTAAATGTCTTCCCAGGCTCTGCTCCGGCAATACCTGCTGCAATAAAAATTGGAGCAGACGAAGGTGGGGAAGCCCCTTCTGTAGAAGCAAACATTAAAATGGCTACTACTGCTAAAATAGGATGAACCCCTGCACTCACTAATACCGTAAAGGCAACTAGACCAATCGCTGTTAATGTAGCAGTCCCGGAAAGCGGACCAGCTACTAAAACAAGTAGAGCTCCCACGATACTTACAACAAGCCAAGCTGGCATTTCTAGGTTTGCCATCATACTCGTTAAATCTTCACTTAACCCCAGCTGTTTCAAATTCTCACTTGCTGCAAAAGCAAATAACAACAGAACACCTATGACAGAAAACTTTGCCGTTGCCCCATGTAAAAACTCATTCCAGCCAGTAAAGGATTTTGGTAGGTTCTTGTAACCAATTATCATACTGATTAATGTGATCAAAATCGGTACCCATACCAATATTGAGATACTATTAATCGCATCTTCTCCGATATTCGGATTTGCCATAAGCCTTTCCGCAAGAGGACCAATCGTAATTGTAAGCGGTATCAAAATACCAAAGAAAATGAATAACGATTTCCAGCCCATGACAAACGTTTTGCGAAGCGGCTCTAAGTTTTCTTTCCCAAGTGTTTCAATCTTATGTTTCTTTACAAACCAAAACGTTAAAATGACACGATACAGTACTTGATATAATCCACCTATTAGTAATGCTAGATACAAATCTCCCTCGGAAACTACAGCAGCGATAGGTGCAAAACCAAGTAATATGAACATCGAGCTACTAGGCGGTAATGCTATTCCAAGACCCGCATTTCCAGCGGACACGGTAGCTGCAAGCTCTGGAGACCACTTGGATTTAATCATCCATGGTATCGTCACCGAGCCGGTTGTAGCAGTATTTCCTGATCCTGATCCAGAGATTAAACCGAAAAGAGCAGATCCAGCTGTCTCCACGTGTGCAGGGCCACCAGGTAATCTCCCTAATAGGGAGTTTAATATATTTATCAATAACGCAATAATTCCAGTCTTATCGACAACATACGCCATAAACACGAACGCGAGCGCTGCAAATAAAACCTCATTCGTCGCCCCAAATACAATGCCATCCCACATCATACTAAGCGCCTTCGTCCCTCCAAACAAAGCAGTGATAACAAACCCTACAACCATAGCCTCCCCAATGCTACGCTTCAAGACAGTCGTCCAAACAATAATTAAAGCAATAAACACAAGCAATGCCAAAAATCCAATCCCCATACACTCACCCCTTATACTCATATTAAAATAAAATTGGATGAACCAATTATCCAATATGATTATTGTTGTGTCAATTCTTATTTTTCAATTTATTTTCTTGAACAAATAAAAAAGACATTAAACTAGAGTTTTAGCTCTGTTAATATCTTCAGTAGTTCCTTTAATATTATAAATGTGTCTAATTACATGGATTACTCCAAAACGCTTAAATCCTCTTTTTAATAGAATAAAAGTTGCTTACCATTCCTATGGAAAAGGCGCGACTTCTAGAAAAATCACTATACTTTTAAATTAAAATAAAGACTCCCAACTATGCTGAAAACCCATAACTGATTTAATATCATCAAAAGTAATTGTAGAAAATTTCCCTTCAAATTTTAAAAATAATTCCTTTATGCTTTTTAATAATTCATTAAAATTTTTTTTATTTAAAACTAACTTAAGTTGAGAAATGACTGTAAATAAATTACCTACAAGTAAACTAGTAGGGATGTTCAACAAATTAGAGATATGGTTACTCCTTGCCCGTCTGTTTAATTTAAAGCAATATAACCTTTCTTCATGCGCACAAACATTTCTAAACATATTAACAGTTTTTAAAATATCCAGTAATGTTTCTTTTGGAATGTGAGCAGAGAAATTGTAATTTCTTCTAAAACTAGTAGAGTAATCTTTGGCAATTAGCTCTTTTAGACCATCATCAAGGCACTCATAAAAATTATTAATATTCCCTATTGTAAGTTGGTTGGAAAGTACCCAAAATGGCACTTCTTGATGATTGTCAAGATAATGCTTTATGGGACTATTTTTACGCTTCGCATGCTTTGAAATAGTACTTGTGATAATTGATATTAATTCAACTATTTGCTTTAGCTGATCTGGATTATTTGTAAAACTTCTTATATCCATGTATGCATTTGCACTTGAAAACTTTTCAGGAAATCTATATGAAATTTTCGATTTAATGTCTTTTTCAAATATTAATAAGTATTTCAGTAGAATATTTCTTAATTCTCTATCAAACACATAAAGTGCATGTACTTCTTCAAACTTAGTATTTTGTATGTATAACTCTGGGGTAACAGGGACACTGACTGCATCTTTGACTAAAAAAAGATCTTTGTAACCATTTATAACATTATAATAACCTTCACTTTCCAGAATCCTTTTAGCTTTTGAACCATCTGATATTACCATGTTTCTTGATCTAAGTAACGTTAATTGTTGATTATGTGTTTTAAATGGTTTCACTTAGTATCACCCTTATAAAAAAATAGCCCGGTCCTCGGAAGGAACACGGGCTTGATCGTTAGGATTATTATATTATATGCAACACTTATAGTCAAATACTTAAATTCAAAAATTTTATGATTTTTTTACCCATTCACTTCCCCATAAACCTCATGCATCATATCTTCCATAATATATGACTTAAACTCTTCATTCTCTAATATCTTCATAAAAAACTCCTGGTTGCTACTCATACGGTCAATGACAAAATCCATAAATGTTTTTTCGAAAGCAAATTTAAAGTTTTCTTTTGTGTTGTTTTTTGCTTTTTGGCGAATGTCTTTATCGTTAAGCATGTCTTCCTTGACCTGCTCACGAGCAAGGAAATCTGACTCTGTAAACTGGGTGCCGAAGCGTTCATTAAGCTTTTCTAATATACTTGATAGACGAACTTTTTCATCTTCACCAGGCCCACCCGCACCGTACTTTTGCGGATCCAGCTCTTCGCCACCTTTTACCTCTAACTTAATGCTGCCTTCAAACACCTTTTGGTTACGATAGTATTCTAATGCTACATCGTCTGCTAAGTAAACGTCCTTATCGCCTGCTGATCGTGGAAGTTTTCGTAATAAATACGTTAAGTAAATATACTGTTTGTGTAAGCCTAAATCGATAAATGTTACGACTTGTAGCACGAAGCCATACGTACGAGTGAATTTTGTAGCGACTTGTTTAAAGGCCTCTTGCTCCTCATCAGACATTTTTTTAAAGCGTTCAACACCTTTGTCAAGAATAGCATTCAACTCTGTTTGTGCCTTTGTTGACTTCTTCACACCGCCTGTTACTTCTAGCTCATTGACCTTCTTTACTTCATCTTCTGTAAACACCTGATATTGCTCAATTTCAGCTTGCATATCATATAGGATGTTCGGGTCTGTAATTTCAGACAAACTTGTTGATTCATAGTACGGCTGGAATGAATTTTTGATATCTTCTGGATGGTTGATGAAATCGAGTACGAATGTATCTTCCTTACCTGGACAAGTACGGTTTAAACGAGACAATGTTTGCACTGCTTTAATACCGCTTAACGGCTTGTCTACATACATTGTGTGTAGCAACGGCTCATCAAATCCTGTTTGATATTTCTCTGCTACAAGTAACACTTTGTATTCATCTGAATGGAACTTTTCAGGTAGCTCTTTATCTGAGAATTTGTTCATGTCTGGCTCTGTATAAGAAATTTCACCATCTTTAACTGTTCCAGAAAATGCAACCACTGTTTTTAAGTCGTTATAACCCATTTCATCAATGTACTTATCAAAAGCGATTTTATAACGAACTGCGTGTAAACGGCTCGCTGTGACAACCATTGCTTTTGCACGACCACCAATTTTACGTTTCACGAAATTACGATAATGCTCAATAATGATTTCTGTTTTTTGTGCAATGCTATGTGGATGTAGCGACACATATTGTGCTAGTTTTTTCGTTGCTTGCTTTTGTGATACTTCTGGATCATCAGCAACTGTCTTCGCAATTTTCCAGAAAGTTTTATAGGTCGTGTAATTCTCAAGCACATCTAAAATAAAACCTTCTTCAATCGCTTGGCGCATCGTGTATTGATGGAATGCTACTGGTTTACCATCTACACCAACTGTACCGAACTTCTCTAACGTCTTCGGCTTCGGTGTCGCCGTAAACGCAAAGAATGAAACGTTATCCTGCTTACCACTTTTCATAATAGCTTCCACGATTTTCTCATCCACATCATCTAAGTTTTCTTCTGCAATAAGGTCTTCCTCATAAGCTGCTTCTAACGTCTTATCTGATAAAACATTCGTTAATGCCGTAGAAGCTTTACCACCTTGAGACGAGTGTGCTTCATCGATAATAACAGCATACTTTTTACGCTCTAAGCCCGCTACTTTTTCTAAAATGAACGGGAACTTTTGAAGCGTTGTAATGATGATACGTGTTTCATTATTAATAGCACGTGCTAATTGCTCTGAATCTTTATCAATCGGCTCAACCATCCCTGCTTTATGCTCCAGCTGATACACTGCATCTTGTAACTGTTTGTCTAACACTCGGCGGTCGGTAATCACGATAACACTACTAAAAATCGATTCATTGTCCTCGTTATGTAGCTTTGCTAAACGGTGAGCAAGCCATGAAATCGAATTCGTTTTTCCTGATCCGGCAGAGTGCTGAATTAAATAGTTATGACCGACTTTCTTTTGTTTTACATCTTCTTCTAATTTACGTACTACATCAAGCTGGTGGAAACGAGGAAAAATAAGCATCTGACGCTCCCCAATCGTTTCACCATTTGAATCTTTAATGTCGTCTTTCTTAATAAAGATGAAGCGGTATAAAATATCAAGCAAGCTATCTGGTACTAAAATCTCGTCCCATAAATAATGAGTACGATAATTGCTACCATAAGCTAAAGGATTACCCTTCCCACCATTGTTACCTTTGTTAAATGGTAGGAAGTATGTTTTCCCTTTATCCAACTTTGTCGTCATAAATACTTCATCTGGATCAACCGCAAAGTAAACCGCTACACGCTCATTAAACTTAAACAGTTGCTCCCGTGGATCACGATCATTCTTTAACTGCTTCATCGCATGCTCTACTGTTTGATTCGTTAATGGATTTTTCAGCTCCATCACAACAAGCGGTAATCCGTTCAAAAACAGGACCATATCTAAACTATTGTTATGCTTGTCGCTGTAATACACTTGGCGAGCCACATTAAAACGATTTTTCGTATACTGCTCATTTAACGTCTTATTCATATCCGTAGGTGGCTTATTATAAGCAAGCTGTAACGTCACACCACGGTCTTTAATACCTTTACGTAAACACTCAACCAAACCTTGTTTATGCAGCTGGTCTTTAATACGCTTCAACACTTCTTCTTTATAAGAAGGGCCATACGATTTCTCTAACGTACGCATACGCTTTTCCTGTGTTTCTTCTAAAAATACAAATAGCTCTTCAACGTCAATAGCATGTTGCTTGAAAGAAATACTTGCCTCTCCTTCAAGCACACGCTTTTTATAACCATTCGCAATTAAAGATGCTTCAATATTCGTTTCAAAACCTTTCTCTGAAGTATCCACTGCCATGACAACTCACCTCACTTAATCAAGTTCCATATTACGTACATCAATTTTGCCTGTTACCGCTTCGTAGATAAGGGACTGGCGGTATTCTTTTAGTTTTTCGATTTGATTTTCTACAATTCTTTTTAAATTATCTACTTCAGATACTTTAATTTTTAGGTGTTTCACTATGTTTTTTTGTTCCTCAATATTCGGCATAGGCAATTTTAAATTTTTTATTATTCCTAAATTCACCCTAGAGCGTGTTGTACCATTCGCAAAAGATTCTGCTTGAGCGATAGTAAAAGGTGTATTCATAGCATAATTAATATATTGATTCAAATAATTTTCTTTTAATTTTAATTTAATACAATCTGCAACAATAACGTACTTATCGTACATTTCAGGGACAACTGCTGACCTAGCAATTGGAGATGCCATTTTTGCTATAACTAAGTCACCTGGATATGCAATATGTCTTTTTAGTTCCTCGGATTTTTTTTCAGTTACAAAATTCATTTTAAAAACTCTTAGTTCACCATTCTTAATATTATTTAATTGTATAACTGGTATTCCTGAATCAACATATTCTTCGTTTTTTAAATCGGAACCGAATGGACCATCTACAAATGAGTTCTTCTTTTCACTAGCCATATGCTTTAAAGACAATAATCCCCAATGCTCAGGAATCTCACCAATCCACTCAACACCTGAATCTTTCATTTTTACATTCGGATTTAAACCTTTTGTAACAGCTTCTGTGATGATTGATTGGCGTTGTTGTTCTAATAATGCTATTAGATTTCCTTTATGCTTTAATAGCCCATCAATTTCAGCACATTTACAATCTAAATATTTCGCTATGATATTTTGTACTTCTTCAGAAGGGGTATTTATTTTATAATTCTCTACTTCCGATCCTACAATACTAGGTAAAGCTGTTTGAGTTACAAATCGATCCCAGGGAAACACTTCTAACAGATAATAAAAGTATCTTGGAGAATTACCTGAATAAATTTCAGTATAATACATAGTATCTACAGTCCAAAAATCACCTTCAACATATAAAGGTTTGCCTATTGTCCCTTTTCGACCAAATAATACTGAAGGACCTGTAAAAAGTTTTTTGTCAGTATACTTAAAAATTCCACCCGAACCATATACGTCAATAGCATTATTATCATAGTTCACTTCATTTATTATTTCTCGACCATTCTTTACTTTTAAATGATACTTTAATTTACTTTTAAGAAAGTTCGTAGTCATCCCATCACCTTCTTCAACTGCTCAGCAATCTCCGTTTCTAATGCTCTAATCTCATCCATAATTTCTACTGAGCTGCGCAATGCTGTGTATTTATAGAACTGGCGAGTGAATGGAATTTCGTAGCCGATTTTTGTTTTTGTTTCATCAATCCATGCATCTGGTACGTGTGGCAAGACTTCACGTGCAAAGTAGTCATGAATGCTTTCTTTTAACGGCACGTTTTCTGTATCACGTAAATCTGTATCTGGCTCGATGTCTGTTTTATTCTTCATACATACATCCGCTGTTTCATCTTTTTCAGATAAACCAGCTAAAATTGCTTTTAATACAGGCGCACCAATTGTGATGTCTGCTTCTTTTAACGCACCCTTTACTACTTTCGTGAACTCCTCACGATTTTTATATACCGTGTCGCTTTCTAACGTACGTAACACATATAAAATTTGCGTTTGCAGCTTTTTACCTTCTTCGATTTCAAAGTAACCTGCATCACCTTTTTTCTTCGTTGTCGCTAAGTTTGCAAAGCCTTTTTCTTCTACGACACGTGCAAGGCGTTCTTCAGTGATTTGGAAGTTTAAACGTAATGGACGTTCAACGGTAATTTTTGCGTAACCGAAGTCTTCATTATCGAAAATCTTCACGTATTCATTTGGCTGTGCATCACCATATAAACGTACGATTTCGTTAATTTGCTCTTCTGTAATTTCATTACGCTTGCTACCCATCGACTTTTTCATCTTCTTCGAGAAGTCTACAGCATTGACTAAACATACTTTTCCTTTATGAAGAGGTGCTTTATTGTTCGTTAAAATCCAAATGTACGTTGCAATACCCGTGTTGTAGAATAAGTCGTTTGGTAATGCCACAATGCCTTCTACTAAGTCATTTTCTAGCACATACTTACGAATTTCACTTTCACCAGAACCTGCATCGCCTGTAAATAATGGTGAGCCATTCATAATGATTGCCAAACGTGAGCCTTGTGGATTTTCAGCTGTTACTGGCTTCATTTTTGACAGCAAATGCAGTAAGAATAATAGTTGTCCGTCACTTGTACGAGGTGTACCTGGACCGAAACGCCCATCAAAGCCTTGTTTCTCATGTTCTTCTTTAATCGGCTTCTCATATGATTTCCAGTCCACTCCGTATGGTGGATTCGATATTAGGTAGTCGAAGTGGTCACGTGCGAATTGGTCATTCGATAACGTATTTCCTAAACGAATATTACGTGCATCCTCACCTTTAATCAGCAAGTCCGCTTTACAGATAGCATACGATTCAGGGTTAATTTCTTGGCCGAAAAACTCTAAATGCGCTGTTGGGTTTAGACTCAGTAAGTATTCCTGTGCAACAGAACCCATACCACCTGTTCCAGCTGCACAGTCATATAATGTTTGCGTTAAGCCAGGCTTCGTTAAAATGTTCGCATCGTCATGCAGGAATAATAAATGTGTCATCAAACCAATAACTTCACGTGGTGTGTAATGATCCCCTGCTTCTGCATTTTCATTGAAACGACGGATTAATTCTTCAAACACATATCCCATTTCAACATTCGAAACCGTTTCTGGATGTAAATCGATATCGCTAAAGCGTTTAATCGTTAAGTATAATAAGTTATTCTGATCCAACTTATCGATCTGACGGTCGAAGTCAAAGTGTTCCATAATATCACGAGCCACTTTTGAGAAACCATTTATATAATCACGTAAGTTATCAGCAATGTTATCTGAATCTGTTAATAACTTGTTGAAATCATATTTACTTGTGTTATGAAAGTTTTGCTTCGATACACGATTTAAAATAGGCTCACGTGCTTCCTCATTCATTGAAACGAACTGCTCTGCCTTCGCTAATACTTCTTCTTTTGTACTTTCTAATACGCAGTCAAAACGACGTAATACTGCTAATGGCAATACAATCTTACCGTAATCTTCTGGCTTATATGGCCCACGCAAAATCTCTGCAATTGACCATATGAAACTTACTTTATCTTGAAAATTGATCATTGTTATTCTCCTTAAATGTGTAAATCTATTTAATTAAGTGAAATTCACTCCCATAATTAATTATAAGTGACATTACAAGACAATAAAAGGTAACACCCTTAATAGTTTTTGTCTCTTTTGCTAACACCTGTAGTCATCTCACAATATTTATACATGGGAATATTATGTAAGATGACTATAGACTGACTCCTTATAGTGCAAAAGAAAAAACCCTTGAATAGCAAGGGTTTTTCTGCCTCTCTAAAAAAATTTTATATTTCAGATAATTTTAAGAGGTGTGAACGTCGTATTAGTAGCACATAGAAAAGCTTCATCCCATTGAATGTAATAGACACCCTACTACGTCACAAATATACCTTTTCCAAGTGCAGTGTCCTCTCGCCAAAGCCCATCTCTATGAATCGTGATGTGTGTAGAAAAGTCTCCAAATTGTTGCTTATATGCATTCAGTACAACCACCATTTATTTCCTATGAAATTTATAGTATGGAGACGGCGGGATTTGAACCCGTGTCCAGAAGCTCCAATACGCCGGCTTCTATGCGTGTAATCTGCTTATTTACGATTCGCGAGTCTTTATGCCGACACTTAGAATCACTAGGATTTACACGTTTCAAAGCCGCGCTCATTTTCTAGGGAGTATTATAAATTTACGAACTTAGTTCAATGACCTATTTTTATAACAAGAAACTCTCCTAACACTAATTTAATTCATGAAAGATTTTAAAAATTTGTGTACGAATAGACGAATAACTGTATCAGATTTTTTCCCATTAGATAGTCTACTTTCATCAAAATAAATTCTAGTGCTTAGAAACTCTATGAATCTAGATTTCAAATTATTAAAATCACTGTTTTTCATTAATTCCTCAACTAATTTATTTTCAACTATGATAAAAAAGTTTACATAACTAATCAGAGTATTATCTTCTTTAATTTCTATGAAAGCGTCCATATACTCTCGATTGAATTTCACATCAATAACATCTACAAAATATACTAAAAATTTTGAGTACAAAACTTCCATAGGATAATGTTCCCATAAATCTTTTATTACTTTATCTTCTTCTTTATATTTTAAAAATACCTCAAATAAATTAAAACTGATACCCTTAATCGGACCCTTTTTCTCCCAATCAAGCGGTTTTTTATCTTTATTACCAAAAAATATATTATAGAATTTTCCTAAATAGTTAATTTCCTCTACCGGCTTTAATAGTAAAAAAACTTTCAATAAACTTTCAATATCATTTAACTCATCTAATTTTAAGTTTAATAACTCTAACATATTTAGATATCTATTATCGTTATATTTTTTTAAAAGAGCAGATGTAAGTTCAAATATTTCAGAATCTAATCCAAATTTAAAAATGACTTCTAAGAGTCCCGCATTATTTTCAGTAGAAATTAAATGCTTAGCATAAAAATATTCAAAGAATGATCTATGATAAAATTTATAAGTTGCTTCTTTTTCTCCAGATACATATAGTTCCGTACGTTGAGAACAGAAATCCAAGAATTCTGATATTGCATCTTGTGCTGAGGCCTCACAACTATAAGTATTCCTATATCTATCCAATAAACATTCTTCCACTAGTACTTTAGAAACTTCTTTATTATTTGGTTTAGATAAATTAGACAATTTTTCAAACGTCACTTCTTTATTCAAAATAGGATTTATTTTCCTAAAATCAAAGGTAGATTTATTATAGTCTCTTTCTCTTTTTTTAGAAATATAATCAATACATTTATCATATAAATCTATTTTATTTTCAGGAAGTTCTCTTTCTGCTTTAAAAATATTTATTAGTAATGATAACTGTAAAAAGCTTACTAAAAATCCACTACGAATTAACTTGTTACATTGCTTTTTAAAATCCTCTTTATCCTCACTATTAAAAAAATTTAATTTCCCCATTTTTAAAATATATTCTTCAACATCTTCTAAATTTATTTTTTGTACTTGATAAGTGATTCTAGTCTTAGGTGTGAAACCGATTTCTCTAGAAGTTATACATACTTTATTATTTTGATTAAACAATTTAAAAAAGCTTATTATTTTTGCATTTAATCTATCTCTATCATTTATTTCAACTTCATCTAATGCATCTAATAATATAAGAGCTTTTCCCTCCGCCAAAATGTATTTAATTAATTCTAGACTTATTTCTTTTTCATTCATGCCTGTATATTCAATTATGCTTAACCTTATAAATTCTTCTACTGATACGATACCGAGTTTCCCCTCAAACTCTTTAAACTTCTTTAAATCACAATAGATAGGTACCATTTTTTCTGCATCAAAAACATTTAACTCATTATATTTATTAATTATATTTTTTAAAAATAATGACTTACCAAACCCAGCACCACCGATTATAGAAACTATATTAGATTCCACAAAAATATCTTTCCAGTCTAAACTACTTTTTTTATTATTGGCACTGATATCTTTTTTATAAAATTTAAATTTAGGAAATACATAAAAAGAATATAAATCCAGTTCATCAATCCCATAGATATGTGAGGTTTTGTTTCTGTCCAACATTATTTCAACGTATTTTTTAATAATATCTTCATAAATACTTGTATCTTCAAGAATTTTAAAATTAGATAGATTTTTTTTTATTCTTTCTTCAATCTCTTTTAACGAATCATTTATAAAATAAATAGTACCTTTAGAATTTTCGTCTAAATTTTTATATAATTCATCTTCTAGCAATTCAAACATTCTTATAAAATATGTATTTACAAGCTCCTTTCTTAATAAAATTCCATTTTTTTCATTAACATAATTGATTGCATTTTTAGTTACTTCATCGATAAATGTCTCTTTTGAAAGAAACTTGTAATCTTCTTGGTTGCTTTTTATTATTATCCTAGCTCTAAAGTACTCTCTAAAATCTGCTTTTAAACTTTCACTTTTTAAAAATTGCTCAAAATGATATGAATCAGTATCTAAATCCTCGAACTCTTCTAAATGAAAATTTAATTTTCTATCAATGTCATTTTCCAAATTATATTTACCAAATGACTTTAAAATATCACAAGTAAAATTACTAGCTATACTAACTAATGCACTTCCTATAACCCCACTCATAAATACCTCCCAAAATATGTATTTCGTTATAATTAATTATATTTTAAATTACTAAAAACACAAGAAAGATTAAGTAACTTAAAGCTTCTCTCTATCTACCCGTTTAACTAATCACACCTCAATATATTTACCAGATAACTAGATTCCCTGTTCTTCTATATCATACCTAATTCATACGTCGACTTCTTTATACTAAAAAAATAATAATCTTTCCCACATGTTGCCTAGTAATACCAGCTAATTCACCTATTTTTTTCTTGCAAAATCCATGAATATCCATTATTATCGGTGAAACTAACTATTATTAATAAAACTTTTAAAGCTGCGAAAGAGAGTTCTTTCAATCCCCCACTAGCGATAAAATCTATATCTACCGATACTTTATTTCACTTTCTGTATACGTTTGTGCTATATGATTTTTTGCTTTTGTAATTAAACCAAAATCCATTTTTTTATTCATCTTATTAAAAAGTCGATGTGACGTTCTCTCGGCTCCACTATTGTGCGAATACGTACATTAATTTAATAACAGCGGCATCACTAAAACCTATAAATGTTGTCGCGCTCCTTTTTTTACTTCCTTATCAATTTTTATTTGGATGTTTCTCCAGAAACGTCTGTTACCCATCCATTATTATAAAACTTGCTTAGTACGCTTTAATCTACTTTAAGCTTATTAGTATAGTCGCGGGAGTAACCTGTAAAACATCTAAGTAATGATTCAATTTATCAATATTTATATCCTCCACATAAGCTATACGGCTAACATCAATAAATTGATTAAAAATGTACATATAACTTTCATTTGTACGTGGTCTTTTACCTGCTATTCGCATTTGATTAAATACTGTATCCATTGTTGCGCTAATTGGCATACATTCGTTTTGCTCATCCTTATTATTAGACAAAACTACTACATCCCCTTTCACAGCAAAAATACCATGCTTACGTTTCCTATTTGACATAGAAAAAACCTCCTAATATGCTTTATTAGAAGGTTCTTGAATAAGTTTAGAATATGTAAATTTCCATAGGTATAAGAAAAGGGATATTGTTCAAGAGTTCAACTCCCGTTCAATATCCCTAGTCTTATAAAGGCTGATATATCAACTAATTGTATGGAGACGGCGGGATTTGAACCCGCGTCCAGAAACTCTAACACTTAAGCTTCTACGCGTGTAGCTTACCTATTTGGGTTTCGCGTGACATTATGCCGATAAGCGGGCGTCCTGTACGCTAACTTGGAAATCTCTTGCTGGCAGCTCAAGTGGCACTGACAGCCGTATCCCACTAAGAGTGAGCTCTACCTAGCCACATGGGCGATGGATAGATAAAGCAGATCCGCGCTTACGCTGCGAATGCTAAGTTGTTGTTTGTTTTGCCTGTTATTATAAGGTCCGTTTTTACAGAGCCGAGCCTCTGACGCGCAACTCAAGCTTAGATCATCCCTGTCGAATCCATAACGTCCCCGTTTATGGAATAATGTAAGCTTCGTTACAGTGATAATGATACATCAAAGTTGGTCAAAATTCAAGGGAAAGGCTTATACCAATGCTAGCAGGTTCTTCCTTGCCTGCTGCTTGGATTAGAGTTCTGGCTATTCTGCGGTCCGGCTCTTTATTGATTCCGTGCCTTGAACGCACGCTCCATCTCACGTTTTGCTTCCTTCTGCTTGAGGACGTCGCGCTTGTCGTAGTCCTTCTTCCCTTTTCCTAGTCCGATTAATACCTTGGCATAGCCGTTCTTGATATACATCTTCAAAGGGACGATGGTGTAGCCCTCGCGCTTTGTTTCTCCGATTAACGTGTTGATCTGCTTTTTATGTAGCAGCAGCTTTCTTGTACGAAGCGGGTCGTGGTTGAAGCGATTCCCTTGCTCGTATGGGCTGATGTGCATGTTGGAGATCCATGCCTCGTTGTTACGGATTCGGACGAAGGAGTCCTTTAGCTGCACCTTCCCGTTTCGGATGGATTTTATCTCGGTTCCCTGCAAGACGATCCCCGCCTCGAAGGTATCCTCGATGAAATAGTCATGGCTCGCCTTTTTGTTTTGGGCAAGCACCTTGTCGTCGTGTTTCTTTGCCAATAGATTCACCCCTACACAGCGTTGAGGAGCGCGCTGTTACGCTCCTCTATTTTTTCTTTGGTCTCTTACGACGCTGCGATTTTTTCGCAACGGATTCGTAGAATTTCTTTTTCTGTTTTGGTCCTTTTTTTGGTCCTGGCTGAGATTTATCCTTGCGATCCTTGCCGCTGCCTTTTTTAGAGGCATGGATGACCTTAGGAGCCTCCTTGCGAGTACGGCCGAAGGATTTCTTCATTCCCACTACCTCGAAGTCGATGGCAGCCTCCTCTGGATTAACAGAAGCCACTCGAACGGTAACCTCGTCTCCAATACGGAACTGCTTGCCAGAGCGCTCACCGATCATCATCATTTGACGATCATCGAAGCGGTAGTAGTCGTCTGTCATGTTCGTTACGTGGACAAGCCCCTCAATCGTGTTAGGAAGCTCGATAAACATCCCGAAGTTCGTAACAGAGCTTACGATACCCTCGAACTCTTCTCCGATCTTATCGGCCATATATTGCGCTTTTTTCAGTGCATCGGTATCACGCTCTGCATCTACTGCACGGCGCTCACGCTTCGACGTATGCTCGGCAATATCGTCCATGATTGCTCCCCAGTGGTTGATCGTCGCAGAGGATACATCTCCGTTTATTAAATACGTACGGATCAATCGGTGCACGATCAAGTCCGGGTAACGACGAATCGGTGACGTGAAATGCGTATAGAACTCGGTCGATAAACCGAAGTGTCCTAGACATTCTGCATAATATTTCGCCTGCTGTAGCGAGCGAAGCAGCATTGTTGAGATTACCGGCTCCTCCGGCATTCCTTCAATACTTTCTATGATTTCTTGAAGTGCCTTCGGATGAATATCGTTTCCAGAGCCCTTCACGACTAAGCCGAAGTTTGTCAGGAATTCGAAGAAGCGTTGTAGCTTCTCAGGCTTTGGATCCTCATGGATACGATAGATGAACGGTACATCCATCCATTTGAAATGCTCTGCTACTGTTTCATTGGCAGCTAGCATGAACTCTTCGATCAGGCGCTCTGCCACTGTACGCTCACGAATGGATACGCCAGTTGGCCAGCCGTCTTCATCAATCGAGATTTTTGCCTCTGGGAAGTCGAAATCAATTGCCCCGCGGCGCTCTCTTTTATTGCGCAGAATCTCTGCAAGCTCTGCCATTAATTCGAACATCGGCACGAGGTCTTTATATCGCTCGATAAGAGCCTCGTCCTTTTCCTCTAGTATCTTATAAACATCGGAATACGTCATACGCTCCTTTGTCTTGATGACACTTTGGAAGATTTCATGCGACAGGACCATACCAGAGCCGTCGATGATCATTTCACAGGATAGCGTCAGACGGTCCACCTGTGGATTCAAGGAACAGATTCCGTTCGACAGACGATGTGGAATCATCGGGATTACACGGTCTGCCAAGTAAACGCTCGTTCCTCGGTCATATGCTTCACGGTCAATCGGCGAGCCCTCTGTCACATAATGGCTAACGTCAGCAATGTGGACGCCTAGCTTATACGTACCATCTGGAAGCTTCTGCACCGTAACAGCATCATCCAGGTCCTTCGCGTCTGCTCCGTCAATCGTTACGATCACTTCATTGCGAAGGTCACGACGATTTTCTAAATCCTCTTCTGCGATTTGATCTGGCACGGATTCCGCTTGGTCGATTACGTCTTGCGGGAAGTCAATCGTAATGCCGTGCTTATAGATAATAGACAGGATATCGACACCTGGGTCATTTTTATGCCCAAGAATCTTCGTGACAATCCCTGTAGCCGAGCGTCTTTCACTTGGCCATTCGGTGATTTCCACTACTACCTTATGCCCTTCTATGGCACCTAGCGTGTCACCCTTTGCGATGAAGACATCCATCGGCACTTTCTTGTCGTCCGGGATGACGAAGCCAAATCCTTTATTATCCTGGAACGTTCCTACCACCTGTGTGATTCCTCTTTGGGTGATTTTGATGATTGACCCTTCACGACGGTCTCCAGAGGATTCCTTCGATACGCGGATAAGCACCTTGTCTCCGTTCATCGCACCGTTCGTTTCCGTCGGGGGAATAAAGATATCGTCCATGCCATCTTCTTCTGGGGCAACGAATCCGAAGCCCTTTGCATGCCCGATAAATGTCCCTGCGATTAAATTCATACGAGCTGGGACACCATAACGATTAGAGCGTGAGCGGACTACCTGCCCAGCTTCCTCCATTTGGACAAGTGTTTTGACGAGTGTTTTAAAATCGTCTGCATCCTCTAATTGTAAATGCTCCTCGATTTCCTTTGTGGTCATCGGCTTATATGCTTCATCGTTCATTAATTCCAATAATGTTTCCTTTAAATTGTCCATCCTAAAACATCCCTCCTTTTTCAGCGTGTGCGCAATCGGTCCGTTTTACACATTCCAGTCCAGTGATTCTAAAAAGTTTAGGATATCAGCGTGTAGCTGCTCCTTTTCGGAATCTAGCGTAATAACATGACCTGAGTTTTCATACCATTTGATATCTTTGTCGAGCGATTCTGCCTGCTCGTATATGTAGTTGGCAGAGTTTATGTCGATCACGGTATCCTTCTTCCCTTGCGTCACAAGTAACGGTGCATAGATATGATCCACTTTTTCGCGGACATTGTAGACGAATTCGCGCAGCTCTCCAAGCGTTTGCATTGGTCGCTGACGGATTGCCTCTACTTCTTCTTCTATCTGTTGCGCCGACTTTCCTTCATATCGTTTATAATCTCTTGCGTATTTTAATACTCCCTCAAACATGAGGTCCGTTGTTCTCATCGTCATCGGTGAGCACATCGTGACAATCCCTTTTACAGGGACTGTATACCCTAATTTTAATGAAAAAATGCCTCCCAGGGAAAGGCCGGCAACCGCTATCTCATCATAGCCCTCAGCCTTTAGGCGGTCGTATGCACGGATCACATCCTTCCACCAGTCTTGTGGCCCTGTCTCCAGTAGCTCCTCTGGTGGCACCCCATGCCCCTTGTAATGCGGCGCAAGCGAAGTATAGCCGTTCTTCTCTAAAAATCTCCCAAGCATTCGGACATCCGAGGAGTTCCCCGTGAAACCATGCAGCAGTAGGACCGCACGTTTCCCAGCCTGGAAAAAGAATGGCTTCGGTGTCGTAATTCTCATTCAATAAAACCTCCGTTTACACCTATTGCTTTTATTTTAGCTTATGTATAAAAAAATAGAAAAGAAAACGCCTAACCAATCGTATGTTGGCCAGGCGTACGCATGCTTATTAGAATTTCATAACAGCGATTGTCAAAATAAAGAACAATACTGAAAGAACAATCGTCACTCTATGTAACACAAGGTCCATACCTCGAGCTTTTTGTTTGCCAAATAGTTGCTCAGCTCCACCGGAGATCGCTCCTGACAGTCCAGCACTCTTTCCTGATTGCAATAATACAACCACAATCAAAGCAAGTGACACGATTACTAATAATACCATTAAAAATGTACTCATTGTTACACCTCCTGATAGAAACTTTCACAACAACTCTTATCATAACAAAGATATTAGAAAGTTACAATAGTATGAACAAAGATATAGAGTTAATTCCATCTGCTAAAAAGAGGAAATTCATATTATAATAGACTTACACAAATATTTAGAAAAGGAATTATCATCATGAAAAACAAACTATGGATTTCCGCCATCCTTATTGCCTTAGGCTTAATCGTTCTAAACTATTGGTTTACCTTGGAGGAGCAAACTTCGCTCCCTTCTGAAAAATGGAGTAGAGCTTTCCCGGTAGATGCCCCAGAAAGTAGATTCTCTGTCATTCAGGTTGTAGAAGAGGATGCGGGCTACACAATCAGTTTAAGAGATTTTGATCATCAATACGTGCTAGGCTGTGATAGAGAGTTAGATTGTGAGCATTTGCATACATATGAAATTTTCACTACTACCAAGAATACGTGGAGTGACCGGGATGAATTTTATTATTACCGCAATGAAGCACTGATCCGCAAAGACGCCTCGAGAGAAGAAACGATTGCCCAGGGCGTTGATAACTTTGTGAAGAATAAAGAGCAGCTTGTCTACTGGACGAAGGATCAAGAGGTTGTAGTAGGCGACCAAGTGACTCCTTTTCATGAGCCTATCTACGACGTGCAGCTGGTAAATGATGTGGTGTTCGTGGTAACAAAGAGTAAGACAGAGAACTATTTTGTTGTTTATCAGCTTACGAGTGAGGCAAGGGAACTTTTTGCGTTTAAGCTGGGAGCAATGGATATCGTCAACTCCCTGGACTTTATGGAAATGAAGGACGGCTTCGGGGTGCTGGCGGAAACGACACTAATTGCTGGTGGCTCGAAATCCAAAACGATTCAGCTAGCAGCATTTGATTTGTCGGAAAACCAGCAGTTCGCGTTTGAGACAGTAACTTTTGTCAATGAAGAGACGGGTCGCAAGCTACCTAGCATAGACACACCAAGCATTCTTTTTGTGGAAGATGCAACCTATGTAGCCTTCTCTTCATCCAACCAATTATACGCAGGGAAGCTTGAGGATTTGGTCGTGACTGCCTCGGCGTTTAGCAAAGCGGGTGAGCATAACGACCGTCCGACCATGCTGAACGAGGACACCGTGCTCTTTTTTGATATCGAGGGCACGAAGAAGCATTTACAGTTTGTATCCTCTGAGGCGGAATTAATTGAAGAAAGTAAACAGCTTCAAGATGGGGACTTGAAGGAAGCTTTGTACACGTTGATTTCGAAGTTGTTTAATGGGTTTATACTCATTGTGTTCTCTTTTACATGGATCGTTGCTACTTTGGTGATTGTCTATGGATTGCTGATGGGGCTACAAAAGAAGAATATTTTGAACTTGCATAGCAAGATTTTTGGCTTATTCGTTTTATTGCTGTTCATTTCCCAGGCAATCTTTTTTACTCAGATGATTTCGATTGAAACACTGCTGAGCACATTGCCATTTGTGGAAAGTAGCATGCAATTAGTGGGCGTGCTATTGGGCGGGGTTCTTTTATCTCTTGTGCCGCTGGTGATTAGCAAGCTGCGGGTGACAGACGAGACCTTTCATTTTGCAGTAATATTTACGACGTTGTTCAACTTGGTGGTCGTTTGTTTACTGATTGGACCTTATATGTATGGATAAGATGGCATGGGAAAGCTGCTTCGGGGGAAGCAGCTTTTTTGTTTTGGGGAGGGGTTTTTGCTTTTAGGTGATCGCTGGGTCGGAATTACAACATTGGCCGTGATTTTTACAACATTATGGTCTGTTTTTACAACATTGGAGGCTATTTTTACAACATTCTTTCTCTCCGGAAGAAGAATTACAACATTATCGCTCATTTTTACAACATTAGGACCAAGTTTTACAACATTGGAGCCTGTTTTTACAACATTCTTTTTCTCTATGAATGTCCTCGGAGAAAAAGTGCTACAATCAAGCTCATTTCTGCTACAATGACCTTCATTTTTGCTACAATCCCTAGCATTTTTGCTACAATGGATTCCCACGAAAGAAAAAGTGCTACAATCAAGCTCATTTCTGCTACAATGACCCCCATTTTTGCTACAATCCCCATAGTTTTTGCTACAATGATCCCCCGGAAAGAAAAAGTGCTACAATCAAGCCCATTTCTGCTACAATGACCTTCATTTTTGCTACAATCCCTAGTGTTTTACCCACACCAACCAAAAAACCGCCCACACAAATGTGGGCGGCCCATTATATTTCTCTTATCGTAGGTTGTAGAAAGTGTTCTTTCCTAGGTATTGAGATGTTCCGAAGAGTTGGTCTTCGATGCGTAGTAATTGGTTGTATTTTGCTACGCGGTCAGAGCGTGAAGGTGCTCCTGTTTTGATTTGGCCAGCGTTTGTTGCTACTGCGATGTCTGCGATTGTTACATCTTCAGACTCACCAGAGCGGTGAGAGATAACTGCAGTGTAGCCAGCGCGTTTTGCCATTTCGATTGCGTCGAATGTTTCTGTAAGTGTACCGATTTGGTTCACTTTGATTAGGATAGAGTTTCCTACGCCTTGCTCAATTCCTTGTGCAAGTTTTTTCGTGTTTGTTACGAATAGGTCGTCTCCTACTAATTGAACGCGGTTTCCGATACGCTCTGTTAATAGCTTGTGGCCATTCCAGTCGTTTTCGTCTAAACCGTCTTCGATAGAGATGATTGGGTATTTGTTGCAAAGCTCTTCATACCAATCAACCATTTCTTCAGAAGTTCTTACAACGCCTTCTCCTGATAAGTGGTACTTGCCATCTTCTTTGTTGAATAGCTCAGAAGAAGCTACGTCCATTGCAAGTAATACTTCTTCGCCAGGCTTGTAGCCAGCTTTTTCGATTGCAGTCATGATAGTAGCAAGTGCTTCCTCGTTAGATTTCAAGTTTGGAGCAAATCCACCCTCGTCACCAACCGCTGTATTTAATCCTTTTTCTTTCAATACGCCTTTTAAGCTGTGGAAAATTTCAGCGCCCATGCGAAGTGCTTGGCGGAAAGATTCAGCTCCTACTGGCATGATCATGAATTCTTGGATATCTACGTTGTTGTCGGCATGCTCACCGCCGTTTAAGATGTTCATCATTGGAACAGGAAGCTGTTTAGAGTTAAAGCCACCTAGATATTGATATAAAGGAACATCTAAGTAATCAGCAGCTGCGTGTGCTACCGCCATAGATACACCTAAGATAGCATTTGCGCCTAGGTTTCCTTTATTTTCTGTACCGTCTAATTCGATCATAGCACGGTCGATAGATACTTGGTCTAATACAGAGAAGTTTTCCTCTAATTCATTAGCAATTACGTTGTTTACGTTCTCAACTGCTTTTAGAACTCCTTTTCCAAGATATCTTGATTTATCGCCATCGCGTAGCTCTACTGCCTCATATTCACCAGTAGATGCACCAGATGGAACAATTGCACGACCAAAAGCTCCACTCTCTGTAAATACTTCTACCTCTACTGTTGGATTTCCACGTGAATCTAATACCTCACGTGCTTGAACTTGTGTAATAATTGGCATTTTCAACTCTCCGTTTCCATTAATGTTTTGCCTGTCATTTCAGGCGGTGTTTCTATTCCCAATAAATGTAACATGGTCGGTGCCAAATCGGCTAAAATCCCTTCGCTGCGAAGCGTTACTCCCTTTTTCGTTACGATAACAGGGACTGGATTTGTTGTATGAGCCGTCATTGGCTTTCCTTCCATCGTAGTTACCTCGTCTGAGTTACCGTGGTCTGCTGTAATGATCGCAGCGCCACCTTTTGCTAAAATAGCATCTACTACTCTGCCTAGACATTCGTCTACAGCCTCGATTGCCTTCACGGTTGGCTCCAGCATTCCACTGTGCCCTACCATATCTGGGTTCGCGAAGTTTAGGATGATTGCATCAAATTTATCTGCTGTGATTTGTGCAACCAATGCTTCCGTCACTTCATACGCACTCATTTCCGGCTTCAAGTCATAGGTAGCAACCTTTGGCGAATCAATCAAGATACGCTCTTCTCCTGGGAAGGTTGCTTCACGTCCACCACTCATGAAGAATGTAACATGCGGATACTTTTCTGTTTCTGCAATACGTAGCTGTGTTTTATTCTCATGTGCCAGCACTTCACCTAATGTGTTGTGAAGGTCCATTGTTTTAAATACGACATTTGCCACGACATCTTCGCTGTAGTGTGTGAATGTCACAAGCTTCAAGTTTTCTGGATGCTTATCGCTTCGAACAAAACCATCAAAGCCTGGCGTTTTAAGTGCCATAGACAGTTGGCTTGCTCTATCTGGTCGGAAATTAAAGAAGATAATCGCATCTCCAGAGTCGATTGTTGCAACTGGCTTGCCATCCTCTTCGATTACGAAAGGCATAACAAACTCGTCAACGATATCTGCCTCATAAGAGGACTCAATGCCCTCCTTGGCAGATTTACTAGTTCCACCAGTGCCATCGACCATTGCCTTGTAAGCTAACATCACACGATCCCAGCGTTTGTCACGGTCCATTGCATAGTAGCGTCCGCTAACTGTTGCAAACTTACCGATTCCGATTTCTGCGATTTTTTCTTCTGTTTCCTCTACAAAGCCTAATGCTGTTCTCGGGCCAACGTCACGACCGTCTAGGAAAGCATGGATGTAGGCTTGGTCTAAGCCCTGCTCCTTTGCTAGTCGTAGCAATGCAAATAGATGGGAGTAGTGACTGTGCACGCCTCCATCAGATAGAAGGCCAAGCAGGTGAAGCTTTCCTCCTGTCTTCTTTACATGCTCGACTGCAGCAATAAGCTCAGGCTCTTTAAAGAATTCTCCATCTCGGATGGATTTATTAATACGTGTTAGGTTTTGATAAACAATTCTCCCAGCACCTATATTTAAATGGCCAACCTCTGAATTCCCCATTTGTCCCTCTGGAAGACCAACCGCTTCACCTGAAGCAATCAGGTGAGAAGTCGGGTATTCATTCCAGTAACGATCGAAATTGGGTTTATTCGCTTGGGCAACTGCGTTTCCGAAAGTCTCTTCACGCATTCCAAAGCCATCTAAAATAATTAGTGCCACAGGACTTTTAGACATTTGCTCCAGCCTCCAAAAGCTTCACAAAAGAATCCACCTGGAGACTTGCTCCACCAACTAAAGCCCCGTCAATATCTTCTTTTGAAAGCAACTCTTCGATATTTTCCGGCTTTACGCTACCTCCGTATTGAATACGGACTGCAGCAGCTACTTCTTCACCGTAGCTATCCAGGATTGTTTCGCGAATTGCACGGCATACTTCATTCGCATCATCCGCTGTAGCAGTTTTACCTGTACCGATTGCCCAAATAGGCTCGTATGCGATGATGGATGCCTTTACCTGCTCCTCGGAAAGTCCCTCTAGCGCAGCAGATACTTGACCGGATACAATCTGCTCGGTTTGATTTTGCTCGCGTTGCTCTAAGGACTCTCCTACACAAATGATAGGAGTGAGTTCATAGCTGAACGCAGCCTTTACTTTTTTATTCACAGACTCGTCTGTTTCGTTAAAGTATTGGCGTCTTTCGGAATGTCCGATTACTACGTAGCGAACGCCAATTTCTTGGAGTTGATGCCCACTAACTTCCCCAGTGAATGCGCCTTCCTTTTCCTCGTGCATTGTTTGAGCCCCGATAGAAAGATAGGAATCCTTCGTT
Organism: Psychrobacillus sp. Z16_25; assembly: GCF_056856695.1. NCBI lineage: Bacteria > Bacillati > Bacillota > Bacilli > Caryophanales > Bacillaceae > Psychrobacillus > Psychrobacillus sp. Z16_25. The sequence goes on from NZ_JBXEOV010000008.1 coordinate 161,845, forward strand.
TCCCTCACAAGTCGGTCTAAATACAATGCTGGGGCGCAGATAACTGCTTCTACCTTTTCAGAGGAGATGTTCTCCTCACGTAACCCTCTTACAAAGTTTGTAGCCTCTTGTAACGTTTTATACATTTTCCAGTTTCCCGCAATCACTCGTTTACGCAATGTTCATCGCCTCCATTAATTACTTATCGTTTAATGCTGATACTCCTGGAAGTTCTTTACCTTCCATGAACTCAAGCGAAGCTCCTCCTCCAGTGGATATATGATCCATTTTATCTGCTACATGGAATTTTTCAACCGCTGCAGCTGAATCTCCACCGCCGATTACTGTGTAACCTTGAGTTTCTGCCATTGCTTGCGCCACACCTTTTGTGCCGTTTGCAAATGACTCCATCTCGAACACACCCATTGGTCCGTTCCAGATAATAAGCTTGCTAGCTTTAATAATATCACCATATAGCTTCACTGTGTCAGGTCCAATATCAAGACCTTCCCAGTCTGAAGGAATTTGATCAATACGTACTACTTTTGTATTTGCATCATTAGAGAAATCGTCTGCTACTACCGCATCAACAGGTAGGTGGAAGGAAACGCCTTTTTCCTTTGCTTTGTCAATAAAGGACTTCGCTAGATCTAGCTTATCATCCTCTACAAGGGATTTCCCGATATCATAGCCTTGAGATTTTAAGAAAGTGTAAGATAATCCACCACCAATGATGATGTTATCTACCTTGTCCAATAAGTTTTCAATGACACCGATTTTATCCTTAACTTTCGCTCCACCGATGATTGCTGTGAATGGACGGTCTGGCTGAGATAATGCTTTACCAAGCACATCTAACTCTTTCTCCATTAGTAATCCAGAAACAGCAGGCAATAGCTTTGCAATTCCTTCTGTCGTTGCGTGTGCACGGTGTGCTGCTCCGAATGCATCGTTTACATAGATATCTGCAAGTGATGCGAAGGCTTTTGCTAATTCTGGATCATTCTTTTCTTCCCCTGCATGGAAGCGCACGTTTTCTAATAAAACGACGTCTCCCTCAGACATTTCACTAATCGCTTGCTCAACCTGTGCACCGATAGATTCATCAAGCTTTTTAACAGGCTTTTCAAGAAGAGAAGATAGACGCTCTCCAACCTTCGTTAAACGAAGCTCTTCCTTCACTTCTCCCTTTGGACGACCCATATGACTTGCAAGAATAACCTTTGCACCTTCACCGATTAAGTACTGGATAGTTGGAAGTGCTGCACGGATACGAGTGTCATCTGTGATTTCTCCATTCTCCATTGGTACGTTGAAATCTACACGACAGAATACTCGTTTCCCTTTTACATCTACGTCACGCATCGTTTGTTTATTCATGAAATAGCCTCCTTTAATATGCAGAGAATTAGTGTTACCAAAAGTACATTCTTTACTAACAAGAAAGGAGCAAAGGGTATCCCTTGCTCCTCTCAACCCTCTTTTATTATAGAGGGTCTGTTGCTTAAACGCTATTCAAAATAAATCAGAATATGGAGCGCTATGCAAATTATAGTCCTTTTTCCATCATTAGCACAGCAAGGTCTACACAGCGTTTAGAGTAGCCTGACTCGTTGTCATACCAAGCTAATACTTTTACCATGTTGTCCCCTAGTACCATTGTAGATAATCCATCTACTGTTGAGGAAGCAGTGTTTCCATTGTAATCGATAGATACTAATGGAAGTTCGTTGAAATCTAGGATACCTTTTAATTCGTTTTCAGATGCATCTCTTAAAGCTTTATTCAATTCTTCAGCTGTTACGTTTTTCTCTAGCTCTGCAACAAAGTCTACTAGTGAAACGTTTGGTGTTGGAACACGTACAGCTAATCCATCTAATTTTCCTTTTAACTCAGGAAGAACTTTTGCTACTGCAGCAGCTGCTCCTGTAGTTGTTGGAATCATAGATTCTCCTGCTGCACGAGCACGACGGTAGTCGCTGTGTGGCAGGTCAAGAATACGTTGGTCGTTTGTGTAAGAGTGAACAGTTGTCATCATTCCACGTTTGATACCAAAGTTGTTTTGTAAAACTTTTGCGATTGGTGATAAGCAGTTTGTTGTACAAGAAGCATTTGATACAACATGGTCTGTTTCTGGGTTGTACTTGTCATCGTTAACACCCATTACGAATGTTGGCATACCGCCTTGTCCTGGTGCAGAAACGATAACCTTTTTAGCTCCTGCTTCTAAGTGTTTACCAGCTGTTTCAGTAGAACGGAAGATACCTGTACTTTCGATTACGATGTCTACTCCAAGCTCGCCCCATGGTAATGCAGCAGGGTCTTTTTCAGCGTAAACATGAATGTTTTTGCCGTTTACAATCAGGTAGTTTCCTTCGGATGTGATGTCTGCATCAGAAATTCCGTGAACAGAATCATACTTTAAAAGATGTGCTAGCATCGCAGCATCTGTTAAGTCGTTGATTGCAACGATTTCTACTTTTTCATTGTTGATTGCCTCACGAAATACTTTACGTCCGATACGTCCAAATCCATTAATCGCTAATTTAACTGGCATGTAATATTCCTCCTAATTTGTTGGTATAATCTTCATCATTTCTTTTGCTGCACTCTCGTCAGTCACAAGGACCGTTTGTGGAGGTGCTTGTTTAAAGTAGGATAGCAGGGCATTGGCTTTCTTTGCTCCACCGGCAACCGCCAGCAGGTGCTCTATGTTTCTCAACTGCTCTAGTTGTACACCAATCGTCGGGATTCTATGCACCGCTTTTCCTTGGTCATTATAATAATATCCAAAGGCTTCGCTTATCGCTCCTAGTTCCCGAAGACGAGCTAACTCTTCTTCTCCCGAATTCCTTCTTCTAGCCATCTCAAGCGCATCACCAATTCCGTGGATGATGATGTTCGTTTTGTTATACAACTCCATCATTTCCTGGATAAACGGTTCGTTTTTCGTTGCCTGATAGGCTTCTTCGCTTAAACTATCTGGCATATATAAAGTTCGGTAAGAACCGTTCAGTTTATTGGCAAATAAGGAGGCTATCGTATTTGCTTGTAGCCTTACGTCCTTCCCTACCCCGCCTCTTGCCGCAATAAACAATAGATCCTTCCATTTGTTTGTTTCCGGCAACGCGGTCGAGATGGATGCAATGGTTTCGCCACCTGTCACTGCAATGATATTGCCATTCCCCAAGATACCCTCCAAATACTTCGCTGCTTCCTGAGATAAAAGCATAGATGTATTACTATTAGTATCTGCATTTCCTGGAACAATAATCACTTTTTTTATACTTAAATATTTTTGCAGTGCTTCCTCTAGCTGAGATCGACCAGACCACTCTTGGACAATTTGCTTTAATTCCAGAAGAATTTTAGTTCCTTCACTCGTGATAGAAGCTCCATCCCTTGAAATCTCAATTAGTCCTTGGTTTCTTAGCGTGTCCATTTCCTTCCGGGCATCTCTTTCGGAGAGACCTAAATGTTCCCCTAATTGTCTTCTGCCCATACCTTTGGCAAGCTGAACTGTTTGAAGAATCCGATACCGCTTTTGCAGCAATTCCTTCATCTCTGGCAACAGGGTCACCTGCGCTTCAAGAAAAGAATTCATCCGTCACTTCCTCTTCCGTTGTGACATTTTTGTCCCACTGGACACAAAAGTGTCCCATATACATAAAAAAATATATACATCCGTATCGAATTATACCGTAATATGTATTGAACCGCAACCGAGACCCATTGAGGCATTATTTTTCCAATGCCTCTAAGATCGTCACATAATCCACCTGTCCATACTGAACAATCTTTCCTTGCAGCGCGATGACAGGAATCATCAGCATATACTTCTCATGCAGCTCATCATCTTCTTCTATGTTCACTTCATTTATTTCAAATGAAACATCCTCCTGCACCAGCTTCAGCATCAACCGAGCATCATCACAAAGATGACAGCCAGGCCTCGTGTAAAAATCCACTACCATGCTACTCCCTCCCATCTTTCCTCTAGTGTATCACTAATTGGAGAGATTCGTGAGTTAGTAGAAGCTGCTGCTGGGTAGGTATCGGAATGTGGAAACGGTTAGCATCACCATGCGACGGGATTCCCTACCGAGAATAAATTCTCATCACCCGAGAATAATCTTAGAATATCCGAGAGATCTCAAAGTATGCCCGTATACTAGAATAACCTAAACTACTTAAGAATCGAGAGTTAATTGTAACCGCCAATGGATGGAATTACCTGTACAAGCAAAATGGGAGAGTAAGTTGAGCTTTTCCTGAAAGTTGTCTTCATTAAGGGCGGGCTGGTGAGTGTGCGGGAGCCGGGTGCCGAGTGAGAGTAAATGGGGCTTATGTGAGAGTAATCGCCCACCGAACGAGAATAACGGGATTATGTACATATAATTGTGTAAAAGTGAAAAGTCATATAAATTCCTGGGTAAATGTTAGTGTGCGACCAAAAACA
>NZ_JBXEOV010000009.1:0-151913 GCF_056856695.1 Psychrobacillus sp. Z16_25
AATTCTTCACTATATTTAGCCATAGAAAAACACCCCAAAAGTTAGTTTTTACTCTAACTTTTGGGGTGCAGCACCCTAACGATCTTAGGAGCAGCTTTTTCATGAATGTATCAATTTTTAAAATTCAAGTTTGTCTATTTGTACTACTTTGTCTTTTACTTACCTTTTTTCATTTTGTCCTCATAGAACACACTGAAATTCGGATCAATCTGTCCAATGTTTAAATACCTAGCCTTGTAATCTCGGAGAAGCTCGAAGAACTTTCCACTCAGGATCAGGATGACGATAAGGTTAACAAAGGTAGGAATGGCAGTAGTAATATCCGCAAAATACCATACAGCCTGACCTGGCATATTAAAGTATACAGCGTAAACAACCATTAAAAAACCAGGGATTGGATATAGCCATTTAAACGCTAATAACACCCTATATTTTAAAGTTGTCTGATCTGAATCACCAAACACATGGCGTAGTATAATTTCGTAATATGTGTACCAACCTGTCGAAGTGGTTAATCCGAATAAGAATACAGATATAGTGATTACATAACGGCCAATCTCTCCAATGCCAATTTCAAAAGCAGATAGTGTTAATTCTGCTCCGCTAAGCCCAGAAGACCAAACACCTGTAATGATAATTGTAAACGCCGTGATGGAACAAACGATGATGGTATCAATAAAAACCTCTACCGCTCCCCACATCCCCTGCTTTACTGGATGACTTGTCTTTGCAGTAGAATGAATCATTGGCGAAGTTCCCCAACCTGCTTCATTGCTATAAACCGCTCTTGCCACACCCATACGGATCACTTGTGCAATAGCCGCTCCTGCGAATCCACCTACCGCCGCATTACCACTAAATGCACTATTAAAAATAAGCTCAAAAACCGGGATGATATCTGAATAGTTTTTAAAAATAATAAAAAGTCCAGCTACAAGATAAAAGATACACATAAAAGGTACTAAACGACCTGCAATTTCCCCGATTCTTTTAATGCCTCCATAAACAATTACATAAATAAGAACCAAATAGATAAAAGAGGCAGTAATCATCCCAATATCAAAGGAGGAACTTAATGCTTCAGATATCGTATAGTTTTGAAGAGTAATAAAGAAGGTAGTAAAAATACCAAACCCAAATAAAATAGCTGGTACCTTCCAAAATTTAAATCTCTTCTCTTCACCTAGACCCTTCTGAATATAATAGGTAGGTCCTCCATATGGATTTCCTTCTTCATCGGTGCTTCGATAATAGACGGACAACGTTACTTCAACTGTTTTGGTAATCATTCCAAGAAGTGCAGTTATCCACATCCAAAATACTGCCCCAGGTCCTCCAATAGCAATAGCTGTTGCTACACCACCTATATTTCCTACTCCAACACTTCCTCCTATTGCGGTACTAACAGCCTGGAAGGGTGTCAACAGACCTTTCGAATCTTCCGATTTATCACGCTTGCTAAATAGTCTACCAAACGTTTCCTTAAAAATATGGGGCAAATACCCAAATTGGAATAGCTTACTTCCAATAGTAAAATATAAACCGACAAATAATACCGTAAAAATTAATGGTAAGCCCCAAAGCCAATCTACTATTGTTTCTAAGATTTGTTCCACTCTCTCAGCTCCTATTCTATTTTATTTATGATATTTTATTTCCCCTCCTATGATTGTTTGCTCCACCTCCGTATTTAGTAGTTCATCTGGACTTTCCATGGTGAATGGATCCTTAGAAAGTACAGTCATATCCCCTAGTTTTCCTCTTTCCAGTGACCCTTTTTCTTTTTCCTCGTTTGTTGCATAGGCTCCACCAAGTGTAAATAGTTCAATTGCTTCGTACATAGATAGCTTCTCACTTTCAATATAACCTGCATGTGTTTCTCCTTCTTTTCGACGAGTAACAGCAGCATAAATCCCTAGTAGCGGATTTAAAGGCTCAATCGGTGCATCTGAGCTACCTGCACAAATAACACCAGCCTCTAGTAGCGTTTTAAACGGATAGGCAAGTTTAGCTCGTTCTTCTCCAATACGGTCGATAATCCAAGGAAAATCACTGGACACAAATTTCGGCTGTAAATCGGTGATTCTATGTGGACTTTTTAGTCTACGAATCAGCTCTTCATTCAAAAGAGAAACGTGAATAAGTCTATCTCGGAATTTTACAGACTCCATTTGATCTAATATATCTAGAACATCGGTGAGAGCTTGATCTCCAATAGTATGAACGGCTATTGGCATATCAGCGTCTCTGCAATCTTGGAAATAGCGGAAAAGCTCCTCCTTTTCATAAATTGCGCTCCCAAAATTACCTGGATCATCTGCATATGCTCTCGATAGGTGTGCTGTCCTACCACCCAATGCTCCGTCAGCAAAAAACTTTATTGCTCCAATCATTACCTTGTTATTTCCGTATCCTGCGTACATACCTTCTGCCTTTAACTCTTCTAGATATTGATAATCGATTAAAAGGTTGCTGCGAGGTCCAATGCCTTCCTTGTTTACTACTTCGTCAAAAAGTTGATACGTCTGTTTTCCACCATAAAAATAAGTAGGGTCATTTGTATGAATTCCTGTTAATCCAAAACGTACAGCCTCTTGCATACCAACAGTTAGTGCTTTTTTGAGCTGTGAATAGGTTTTTTTAGGAATGTGCTCAGTGATTATGTTGGAAGCAGTCTCTAATAGAAGACCATTCGGTTTGTTTTGCTCGTTTTTCACGACAGTGCCGCCAAATGGTATAGGCAACTCATCATAATAACCAGCGATTTCAAAGGCTTTACTATTAGCTAGGAAGGCATGTCCACAAACTCTTGGCAAGAATAGCGGGTTACCCGGGGCTACAAAATCTAGCTCTTCTATTATCGGTATTTGTTTATCAGGAAAAAGATTCTCGTCCCACCCCCTGCCTAAAATCCATTCTCCTGGCCGAAGAGTTTCTGCCTTAAACTTTATACGTTGAAGCAAATCGTCCTTCGACTTTACACCAGTTAAATCTAGCTCCAGCGAGTTAATTCCTACACTAGAGATATGTAAATGGCTATCAATGAGACCTGGAAGAACAGTCTTTCCTCCTAAATCTACTATTTTTGTGCCGCTTCTTCCCCATGCCAGCTTCATATCCTCGTAAGATCCTAAATCTTCTATTCTTTCTCCGTTTGTCACTATCGCCTCTACAAAAGGCTCATTTTTATTAAACGTATAAATTTTTCCGTTAGTAAAGATTGTTTTCAATTTATCTACCCCTTCTAGTTGTTAGTTATTTTATTTTAATATTCTGACAGATGAATAGCAATAAATAAATACTTTTAAAAACTTGTCCTTTTAATCAATGGGTTATTGGTTTCTGTATTACCTTTCGGGTTAACAGGCTGGTTGTCAACGCCACAGAGAGAATGGTAATGATAGAAAGAAAAAAAGTATCTTCTGAAAGAAGTAGGCCTCCTACTACTACCACTAATGAATCAATCACGAAAATATTAATGCCTACATTTACTCCTGTTCGGTCAGAGATAAATTGTGCAATTAAGTCAGTGCCTCCTGTACTTGTTTCATAACGAAGCATCAGCCCAATACCTATGCCGACTAGAATTCCACCAACAATTGCGCTTGGTATTGCCTCGAAATATATTTTTGGGTTTGTTTGCTTCAAAAGGTCAATAAATAAGGAAGAAACAATCATCCCATGAAGACTATTATAAAAATAATTACGATATTTAAACCAAGCAATTAAAAATATGGGGATGCTAAAAAAGATAATCGTTGCACCCGTTTTTAAATCCCATAGGTAGTTTAAAATTAAAGCTACTCCTATAATTCCACCGTCTAACACCTTATACGGCACTAAAAAAAGGTTAATGCCAATGGATATAAGAAAACTTCCCACCAAAATGATGGTTCCTTTCTTTACTATAAACATCTCCACCACTCCCTTTTCGGGTATGCTCTAATGTATGAAGATGAAGTAGACAAGATGTATAAATAAGAAATAAGTCTCTATACAAATATTTAGCAACCAACTATAACATCGATGTTACAGTTGGTTGCTAGACAATTGACCAGTTTTCAAGGAATAATAAGATTAGGAGGTAGGTAAAGTATGATAAGTATGAATCTTAAAATGCTTCGCTCTCAGCATCAACTTACCCAAGAAGAGATCGCGGAACATTTAAACGTGTCACGACAGGCTGTTGCTAAATGGGAAAAAGGCGATTCTATTCCTGACCTCACCCATTGTATGGAATTAGCTAAGCTATATAATATATCGATTGATAGCCTAGTTCACTACAAGGATGAAGGGCTAGGATTGCCAATACCACCGAAAGGGAAACATTTTTTTGGTTCGGTCACTGTTGGAGAACGAGGACAAATAGTAATACCCAAAAAGGCTCGAGAGCTCTTTCATATACATCCCGGAAATACGCTCGTCATCGTAGGCGATGAAGAACGTGGATTAGCAATCATTCCGGAGACCTATATGAAGCCCTTCTTTAATATGGCAATGATGGGCGGTAAAAAGGAGAACAAGCATGACGAATCCAATTGAAGTAGTTAACCTAACGAAAAAGTATAAAGCAAAAGTCGCTGTGCATCAGCTTTCTCTTACCATCGAGGAAGGAGAGCTTCTTGCCTTGCTTGGAGTAAATGGAGCGGGTAAAACAACACTTATTAACATGCTATCCTGTATTACAAAGCCTAGTAGTGGTGACGCTTTTTTATTTGGTAATAGCATAAAAACAGCACCCCAAAAAGTAAAAAAAGTGATTGCTGTCTCCCCGCAGGAAACTGCAATCGCCCCCAATTTAACTGTCCTCGAAAACTTGCAGCTCATGGCGGGCTTATATGGGTTTTCAAGAGAAGAGATAGCGCAAAAAACAGAGAAAGTGATGGAAAAGCTTTCTTTACAGGAGGTTAAACACCAAAAAAGCAAAACCTTATCAGGAGGATGGAAACGACGCCTAAGTATCGGTATGGCATTAATAAGTGAGCCACGGATTTTATTTTTAGATGAACCAACCTTAGGACTAGATATATTAGCTAGAAGAGAGCTTTGGACATCTATCCAAAAATTAAAGGAATCTACCACAATTATTTTGACCACTCATTACCTTGAAGAGGCAGTGACTCTTTCAGACCGCATATGCATTTTGAAAGACGGACAAGTGAAGGCTTTAGGGAGTGCGAAAGAATTGGTAGATAAGACAGGCACTTCTTGCTTCGAGGATGCGTTCGTGTATTATGTAACGAAGGGAGATAGCCAATGAAAGCTCTTGTTTTTGCAAGCAGAACAACAAAAGAAATAATACGAGATCCCGTTTCCCTCTTTTTCGGTATATGCTTTCCAATCATATTGCTTTTATTGCTTACAGCAATTAATCAAAACATCCCAACCGATTTATTTAATATTGAGTCTTTGACACCTGGCATTGCTTTCTTTAGTCTATCTTTTTTGTCTTTATTTTCTGCACAAATCCTGGCTAAAGACAGATCTAGCTCCTTTTTAACAAGACTTTTTACCACTCCTTTGACGGCGAGGGATTATATTATAGGATATACATTGCCGTTACTTCCTATGGCATTATTGCAAGGTCTTGTTTGCTTTTCGGTAGCGATTATATTAGGCATGAACATATCCACCTCTCTCTTGGTTGCACTTTTGTTATTAATCCCCACTTCTATCTTATTTATTGGAATTGGTTTATTTTGTGGAACTGTCTTCAGTGAAAAAGCAGCTACCGCTATATGTGGTGCTTTACTAACGAATCTAACTGCATGGCTTTCAGGTGCATGGTTTGATCTCAACCTAGTAGGTGGACTCTTTAAAACCGTCGCCTACTATTTACCCTTTGTGCATGCAGTAGACATGGGAAAAGCTGCAGTTAGTGGAAATTATCAAGCTATTTTTCCTCATATTTGGTGGGTGCTTGGATATGGAATTGCAATACTAGTAATAGCAGTTATGGTATTTAAGAAGAAAATGAGTGAGGATTAAAGTAGAAAACTGCTTCAAGCTAAGCTTGAAGCAGTAATTTCTTACCTATCTTTGTGCTTTTTATTCTTCACGGCTTTATCCGCGTGCTTAAATTCTTTTTGGTAAAGGACTTCCTGTGTAGAAGTCAATCCATTATCCTTTGTCGTGAGCTGCTCATGTGGAGGTCTCTGGTTTTTCATATTGCTTCTCCTTTCTATTTTTTATTCGATTGCTGATTTTTATCGTGATTCGTCTTGTTATTTTTATTCTTTAGCTTCGAATCAAATTCTTCTGCAAACTCAGCTACATTGTCTTCAGGATTATGGTTGTGACTTGTCTTATTATGATGTAATTCTTTAAAGGTATGAAAAGGATTATGCGTTCTTTTATTTAATGTTTCCTTACTATTCTTTCCCAAATTTCATTCACCTCCTGCATGAGTTAATTTTGCTCATTACAAGAGGATTTATGCTAAAAGCCAGATTCTATCTCTATTTACTAGCGACGATCGTAAACTCCCAAGGAATATTTTCACCATTCCAGCCTTGATGTTCCTCCATTTTTTGAAGTCTAAAGCCAGAAAAGATAATAGCATTCAGTATTTCGCTGAATGTGTATAATCTAATAGATACATCAGGGAAATCCTTCTGCTCCTTTTCATCAAAATAATGTTTATAAGCTACCTCACCAGTTTGTATATCTTCATTAAAATAATTCAGCTCTAGTTCAAAGGCATTCTCTTTTTTGACAATACATTTTCTAAATGGATGAAAATCGCTTAATATCATTACACCTTCATCTTTTAACAAAGTAAACAGGATATTCATCAATTTGTTTATATCATGGAAATAATGTAATATTCCTCCCTCTAAGTACAGAATGTCAAATGAGTTCCCATACTTTGTGAGATCAATTTCATAGATATCAGTAACCACATATTCAATAGATGTGTTTGCTTCACTCGCCAGTTCTAAGGCATATCTCTTATTTTCTTTTGATATATCAAAGACAGTAACTTTTGCACCTAATAGAGAAAGTGGAACTGCCTTACGACCATTAGAGCCACAAAGATTTGCTATACGCTTACCTTGGATATTATCATTAAAATACTTTGCATGCTTTTTTAACTGAACTATTGGAGCCTTCAGTATTTGCTCTGCTTTCTCTCTTGGCGAACCATATCTCTTATTCCAAAATTCATATGCTCTAAATTCCCATGCCTTTTTGTTTTGAATGTTATGGTTATCCATTTCTTCCTCCTTAAGATAATCAATCACTTTCATATGATTATTACATGATGAAAGATGGGTTAAAAGGGAAAAGAACAAATTTAAATGGTTGCGATTTGAACTGCGTGAAAAGTAAAGCAGTTATTTAATAGAAGAAAGATGAGAAAAAATAGACTGGAGAAAAAATTATCAACCTCAAAAAAGCCTACAAGAGGCATTCCCCTTATAGGCCTTCCATTTAAACCACTTCTAGTTTAACCTCTATATTATCTCTAGTTGCCTTAGAATAAGGACAAACTTGGTGTGCTTTGTGCACTAATTCCTCCAATTGGTCTTTCTCTATATCCGTCCCTTTTACCTGCAAAACTACAGCTAGCTTAAAGCCTTGATCTGTTTCATCCTTTAAAAGGCTTACATTGGCCGTAACCTCTGAAGTGAATTGTACTCGTTCCTTTCTAGCTGTTAACTGTAATGCGCTATCAAAGCAAGCTGCATATCCCGCAGCAAATAACTGCTCAGGATTTGTAGCGTTCTCTAGCTGCTTAGCTCTTGGTGTACCTGGCATAGCTGTATCCAGTTCAATAACCCCATCATCTGAGCGTACTTTTCCTTCTCTTCCACCCAAAGCTATTGCACTTGCAGTAAATAATTTATCTGACATCATTCCAGCTCCTTTATTCGTAATATCTCTCCCTAAACGTATACCCTGTTTCCTAAAAAGATATCAAAGGATTATTAACAATAAAGATATCTTAACCCTCGAGGTTCTGATGGATTAATCGCTACTGAAAATTCTGGAATATTTCCTTTCAATATTTAAGTAATGTATAAATATCACTATATTCTTTGCAGTTTCTTTTCAAATAAAAAAACGCTTCAAAGCTCAATAAAAGCTTGAAGCGTTCAATTCTATTAACAGTTTTGATTCGCAGAAAGCATGGATAAATTCTCTCCCAATTAGAACTTCTGTTATGTGAGTCGGGAAGTTCCCTCATCTTTCAATTGTAGGAAGGCTCTTATTTTAAGTTATCATAAAATTCCTTAATAAGCTGTTCCTGATATTCACCAGCAAATGTACCATTTGTAAACTTAGTTAAAGCTTCATTTCTAAATCTTTCCCATGAGAATGCTTCTTTACCAACAAGGATTGGATAGTAGCATACACCATTTTGTTCAGCAGCCTGCAAGTCACCAGGTGCGTCCCCAACCATTAGTACTTGCTCGTTGTCGAAGCCGAACTTTTTCAATTGCTCGATGCAATAAGCTTTTGTTCCCGCTTCTTGTCCTAACATTACTTGGACATGTGGTGCAAGGTCATGTCTAGTCCACTCTTCTGCCACAGCGCCTCCATTTGCAGAGGATACAATTGCCACGTCTGCAACTTTCTCTGCTGCAGCCAGACCTTCTTTTGCTCCTTCAAATGGTGCGTCTGCATCCTCTAATTCTGTAATCGCTTTGTTTACTTCATTACTCCATTGCAAGGCTTTCTTAAGCTGTTCATCATTCGTTTCTGCGATAGCACGCTCTAATGAAGGATTAGAAAGTTCGTTCGTCGTCTCTACCCAATGCTTAATAGAAGAGATATCCGGCATTTCTACTCCTTCTGCAGCTAAATCTTCTATTGTTTTTACTAAACCTTTAAAACGGTTAATTCCTCTTGATCTTGTATAAAGGTTAATATCATTCCACAATTTCATGAAACGCTCTTCAATGTGTTCTAAACCCCATACTTCAATTACTTTTGGTCCAAAACATTTCATATGTTTCACGTCCATTGTATCCATTGCACAGCCATCGGAATCGACGCAAACTAGAAAATTCTTTGTTTTAACGAATTCTGAAATTTGATCTTTCAATGTAAGTCCTCCATTTTCACCATTCTATAAAATAAGGCCTAACTGAATTGAGTAAGTCACAATCCAGTTAGGCAAAAGCTACAGTAAATTATTTTCTGTTTTTAGTTTCTGCTTCCCACAAGCCGATTAGGTAAGTTGCACCTAAAGCGCGGTCATATAAACCATAGCCTGGTTTACCTGTTTCTCCCCAGATCATTCTTCCATGGTCCGGACGGATAGGGCCAGTGTAGTTGAAGTCAGCCATAGCTTTAATTACTTCGTGCATATCAACAGAACCATACTCAGATGGGTGTGCACTTTCTTCAAATGACATACCGCCTGTTAATTTCACATTGCGGGCATGTACGAAGTTTACGCGATCCTTTTTACCGAAGTAACGAAGCATTTCAGGGAAATCGTTCTCCGGATGAGATCCAAGGGAACCACTGCACATAGTCAAGCCGTTGTTAGGGCTATCATATAGATTAACAAATCTTTCTAAGTTTTCTTTGTTAGTGATAATACGTGGTAATCCAAAGATATCGAATGGAGGATCATCAGGGTGGATAGCCATCTTCACGCCAGCTTCTTCTGCAACTGGGATGATTTCTTTAATGAAGTACTCGAGGTTTTCCCATAGCTTTTCATGATCTACATTTTTGTAGTGATCAAATAATTGCTGTAAGTCTTCTTTTTTATAGCTGGAGTCCCAACCTGGTAATGAAAGTTCTCCTGTTAATGGATCCATTTTCTTTGCAACTTCTTCTTCGAAGATAAGTGCAGTAGAACCATCTGGAAGACGGTATTCTAAATCTGTACGTGTCCAGTCAAAGATTGGCATAAAGTTATAGCATACAACTGGAATACCAGCTTTTCCTAAATTACGTAGAGTTGTTTTGTAGTTTTCGATATATTTATCACGAGTTGGTAAACCAATCTTGATATCTTCGTGTACAGGTACACTCTCAATAACAGAGATATGCATACCAGCATCTTCTACAGTCTTTTTCAGCTCTTCTATTTTGTCCATTGGCCATGCTTCTCCAACAGGGATATCATAGATAGCTGTTACGATTCCTTTCATGCCTGGAATTTGGCGGATGTATTCTAATGGGATAGAATCAGTTTTTCCATACCAACGAAAACTCATTTCCATAGTTGTGTTTCCTCCTAAAAATTATTGAAGATCTATATTAAAATAATTCTTCGCGTTGTTAAAGCAGATGTTTGTTACAAGCTTTTCAAGTAATGCTTCGTCGTTTGGAAGCTCTCCTTCTTCCACCCATGTACCTACTAAGTTACATAGGATACGACGGAAATACTCATGTCGGCTGTAAGAGATGAAGCTGCGTGAATCTGTCAGCATTCCTACAAAGTGACTTAATAATCCTTGATCAGCTAAAGCTGTTAATTGGCGAATCATACCTGGTTTTGTATCATTAAACCACCAACCAGAACCAAATTGGATTTTACCTGCAATTCCAGCTTCGTTTGTTTGGAAGTTTTGAATTGTTGTACCAATTAGTTCATTATAAACAGGATTTAGATTGTAAATAATTGTTCTTGGAAGAGAATCTCTGATTTCTAGTGCATCTAGTAGAGCATTTAATGGTGCTGCTACTTCGCCTTGGTCGCTAATTGAATCAAATCCAGCGTCAGGTCCTAACTTTTGGAACATTTTTGTATTGTTGTTGCGGATAGCACCAAAGTGAATTTGCATTGCCCAGCCTCTATCTGTGTAGGCCTTACCAAGAGCAATCAAAATGGCCGTCTTGAATTTATTTTCATCCTCTATGCTTACAGGTTGTCCGTTACGTCCAGCTTGGTAAATTGCATCTAGTTCACTTTCTTCAAATTCAGCAAATGGAACCTCAGAAAGACCATGGTCAGAAATTCTGCACCCTTTTTCGTGGAAGTATTGTACTCGATTTAATAGAGCCGCAATATAATCCGCATAAGTTGCTAATGATTGATTAGCTACATTTTCAAGTAATTCCACGAATGGAACGAAAGTAGCTTTATTGATTTCTAATCCTTTGTCAGGACGGAATGATGGAAGAACCTTCACTGGGAAATCTGGTAATTCAGCAATTTGCGCATGATGCATAAGATCGTCTGTCGGTTCATCTGTAGTACCTATTACTTTTACATTTGAACGTTTAATAAGTTCACGAACAGAAAAATCGTCTTGCTGTAACAATTCATTGCAACGATCCCAAATGCTTTCCCATGTATGTTCGTTTAATAATTCTTCGATTCCGAAGTAATTTTTCAACTCGATATGTGTCCAGTGATACAAAGCGTTTCCAACAGTATATGGAACTGTTTTAGCCCAAGCCTCGAATTTCTCCTTTGAACTAGCATCACCAGTAATGTACTTCTCAGAGATTCCATGTGCTCTCATTGCTCTCCATTTATAATGGTCACCTTCGAGCCATAGTTCCGTGATGTTATTAAATTTACGATTTTCAGCAATATCTTTTGGAGATAAGTGACAGTGATAATCATAGATTGGCATATCTTTTGCAAATTTATGGTATAAATTCACAGCAGTTTCATTTTTCAACATAAAGTTCTCATGGATAAATGAACTCATTCACTTGTCCCTCCTTCATATACAAATCTAAATAATCTTCTTCGCATTCATTCAGTGCCGAACAAATGCAAAGAAGAACTATGATTAACCCCTAAGGGATTCTAGATGGTCCATGAACTCTCTTGCAGTCGTTTGCACACTGCTATAGTCACCATCTTTTACATTTTTCGTTAAAGCACTTCCGATACCTACAGCGAATGCACCTACTTCAATCCAATCCGCTAAGTTATCTTTGCTCACGCCACCTGATGGCATCATTTGAACATGTGGAAGTGGCCCGTGTACGTCCTTAATGAAGGATTTACCTAGCAAGCTTCCTGGGAACATCTTGATAACATCTGATCCATAGGTTACTGCTTCCAGCACTTCTGTTACAGATCCGCAACCTGGTAAGTATGGTACACAGTAGCGGTTACACATTAAGGAAATATTACGGTCAAAATGTGGACTCACAATGTAACGTGCACCTTTCATGATGGCAATACGAGCAGTTGTGTCATCAAGCACAGTACCTGCACCAATGATCATGCCCTCTTCCTTTAGGCTTGCAAGTTCTGCAATTACTTCCGCAGCATCTGGTGTTGTGAAAGTAATCTCTAACGAGCGAATACCACCTTTAAATGCTTGCTTTGCAATTTCCACAGCTTCCTCTTTCGTGTTTCCACGAACTACAGCTACTACATAGCCTTCACGCATTTCTTTAAGCACTTCGAATTTTTGTAACATCTAATCACCTCTTATGCCTTTAACTTCACTTTTTTACCTTATACACCTGAGTATGCAGAGAATGCACCATCAACTGGGATGACAACTCCGTTAACAAAGCTTGAAGCCTCATGTGATACTAGATACAGCATTGTACCTACTAACTCTTCTGCTTCCCCGAAACGGTCCATCGGTGTGTTGCGAAGGATTTTTTCAGAACGCTCTGTATAAGAACCGTCTTCATTTTTTAATAATTTTTCATTTTGCGCAGTAACGAAGAACCCTGGTGCAATTGCGTTAACACGAATACCCACTTTTGACATATGAACTGCCAACCATTGAGTAAAGTTACTTACAGCTGCTTTTGCTCCACTGTATGCTGGAATTTTCGTTAATGGCGTGTACGCATTCATGGAAGAAACATTAATGATTGTAGCGCCCTTACGATTAATCATGTCTGAAGCAAATTCTTGTGAAGGTAGTAATGTACCTAAGAAGTTTAAGTTGAATACAAATTGAACTCCTTGTGGATCTAAATCAAAGAAAGTGATAGTATCATCTAACTTTTCTTTGATGTCTTCAGCGTATAAATACTCTTTTGTAGTTGTTCCAAGTGGATGATTTCCTCCAGCGCCATTAATTAAAATGTCGCAAGGTCCAAATTTTTCAAGCACAACCTCATGAGCAGCTTTTAAGCTTTCTTTGCTAAGAACATCAGCAGCTACACCAATTGCAATTCCGCCTTTTTCTGTAACGGAAGCTGCTTTTGCTTCTGCGTTTGCTAAGTCGCGATCCAGGATAGCCACTTTTGCGCCACAAGCAGCCAAAGCGTCAACGAATTGACCGCAAAGGATTCCTGCTCCGCCTGTTACTACAGCGACTTTGTCTTTTAAATCAATTTGAAAAGGTAAAAAAGTCATTCTACATAGACCTCCAGAAATATATTAATGCCTTCGGCGATTTAAAATTTTAACGCCTAAAGCACCCAAATTCAATTACTTATGCACGGTAATAGATAAGTTTCCTTACATATCTTACAATAATTTGAAAACTTTTTTTACCAGTATAGCTATAAGTATCCTTTTTACAAGACACTGATATCCTAATATGCCCTACTAGATGTTTCCTTATTCTTTGGAAGCGCGTTTTGCTGCCAACTCTTTCTGCATTTTTGCTAAACGATTTTTGGTTAATGGGTAGAAGAACAATAAAATTAATAAAATGAGTAAATAAACGATAGCAGGGACTAATGTCGCTAATGTATGAATCCCATTAAGTGCTTCCTCTGTTTGAACTTCGCGTGCAGCGTCATAACCGATTGCGCCAATCGCAAAACCACCAATACCACCGGCTATGGCTTGACCCACTTTACGTGCAAATGAATAGACAGAGTAAACTGTTCCATCCTCACGTTGGCTAGTTAAGTACTCTTGATAATCAATAACATCTGTTACAAATGCCCAAATTACAGTATTAAACAGTCCAAATCCAAGAAAACCAATGAACGAAATATAAATGAATGTCATAGCATCGATATCTTTCAAGAAGTACAATACGAAATAAGCCGCACTAGCAACAATTAATCCAACAATGGACATTTCTTTCTTACCGAATTTGGTCGTAAGTGTTTTCACAAATGGAGCACAGATTAGTACAGCTATTGTTTGAGCAATACTTATAACGCTTAATGTACCAGCACTTGAGAAGTAATCTTTAAATAGATATACGTTAACCGCTCCAACAAGCATCATGTTCATCATAAAAATTAACGATGCAGCAAGTATTGCAATGAGTGGTTTGTTTTTTGCTAAACCTTTTAATGTCGTTTTCAAATCCATCTTTTCAGCAGATCCTTTTGGAACAACGACACGCTCTGTCGTAAGCTTGTAACAAGCGATGTAGCTGCTGATTGAAAGAAGACCAAATAGAATTGCAGCTACAAAGAATCCGCCTGCATCTGCTTTATTATCCACAAAGATAATTTGCGGACCTAATGCATTGATAACTAAACCTGCTAGTGTAGAACCAATTGTTCTATAAGTAGATAAGCTTGTACGTTCTATTGGGTCTTCTGTTATAACTGAGGCCATAGAACCGTAAGGAATATTTACCGTACTATATAAAGTACCCCATACAAGATACGTTACAAATGCATATGCTTCATAGAATCCTGTCGTCATACCCGGGAAAGTAACGAACATTAATATTCCTGTAAACACAAGCGGGAATGACATTCTAAGGATCCAAGGTCTAAATTTCCCGTTCTTACCTGGATCTCTTGTATCAATAAAACGTCCCCAAGTAATGTCTGCAACTGCATCCCATAGACGAGCAATTAAGAACAATCCGCCCACCCACGCTGCACTTAGCCCATAAACGTCCGTGTAATATACCATTAAAAATGAACTTACTAAAAAGAAGAAAAAGTCGTTACCGAAATCACCAAACAAGTACCCTAACTTATCACGCATACCAAATGGTCGCATAGTTATAATTACCTCCAAAATATTGACGTGTACGAGTATTACTCGTTTAGGTATGAGCAACACTCATACTTTTTTATAGCCTTAGTATGTGTAACTTTTTAGAGGTAATACTTATCTTTTAATAACAACTTGTTTGCCATTAATATCAAAATCTTGGACAGCCTGTTTGCTTGCGACTTGGAAGTCACCAACGATTGTATGCTTCAAAGCAAAAGATGATAAAGCAAAGTCCAGTGTTTCGGTTAGACTAAAGGAGTTATTTAAACCATATAAAACTCCTGCGACGAAAGAGTCTCCTGTTCCAATCCGCTCGAGCACATTTACTTTAACGGGACCTAGCATATGTTGCTCGTTGCTCGTAACAACTGCACAGCTTAACTTCTGTGCGTTGTCCCCTAGAACTTCTCGCTCTGTTGTAAAAAATGCATCTAGACCAAATTCTTCACAGAATTCTTTTAGAATAACTAGTTTTTCAGCTAGCGTTTCAACTCTTGGTTGTTTCCCATGCAGCTCATGAATGGTATAGGCATCTAAATAGCTTCCAAAACAAACATTGACATAAGGTAAAATTTCCAAAAAAGCGTCCCTTGCTTCTTCAATACTCCAAATCTTCGTTCGATAATTAAAATCAAAGCTTACTTTAATACCCTTCTCTTGAGCTAATTTAGCGAGTTTTAAAGTAACCTCACGAGCTTGCTTACTAACTCCCATGCTAATACCGCTTAGATGAACCCATTTCACATTTTCTAGCATTTCCTCGAATTGATAATCACTCGGGAGTGCTTCAACAAAGGCCGAGTTTTGACGGTCATAAATAACTTCTGTCGGACGAGACGAGTAACCTTGCTCGACAAAATATAAGCCCAATCTTTGACCTTTATGCACAACATAATCTGTATTTACGCCAAATTTACGTAATTGCATAATTGCTGCTAATCCCAAATTATTATCAGGTACACAAGTTGTATAGGAAGCTTTGGTTCCCCAATTGCTTAGGGCGACAGCAATGTTCGCTTCAGATCCTCCAAATTCTATTTCTAATTGGCTAGCCTGCGTGAGAAGTCGGTTTTTGTATGGCGTTAATCGCATTAATATTTCACCGAATAACAGTATTGACTTCATTTTTGCACCATCACTTTCAGAATGTATGTTCAAATAGTTTAGGCAGAACAGCTAGCTGAATATTCAACTAGTTGTTCTGCTTATTACTTTTTGCCTACTTAGGATTTTTTAATTTTCGTTAATTCCTTATTTAGGGCGTACATTAATTTATCCGTAAATATTTCTTCTGCTAATGAAGCAATATCATTAATTGATGTACCTTCCATCATGCCGAACATCGGGTGATCAGGACCAAAACCAGCTAGATATTTATTTAGTACTGCTTTTGTTTCTTCATTTGCGAATAACTCACCTAAAGAACAACGTGTGGAGTATACATCATCCGTGATGATAATCTCTCCCATTTCTACATCTTCTAGATCCGGCATATCGAACCAGTTAGCCACAACTCCGCCTTTCCCTTCTTCAGGGCACTCATAGCTTGGATTTGGTTCTGTTACTTTATTGAAGTAAGCTACATCTACGCATTCTAAAGATCCTTCTGTTGCAATAGCTTTCACTTCGTTTAAGCCAGCATTTAACACTACATTTTCAAAGATAAAGATATGGTTATCGCTTGAAGTTGCTTTAACCTCCTTACCATTTACAAGAAGCATCACTTGATTACAGTTTGAATATACCTTCACCTTGATAACTTCATCAGAGCGATCTACAAAACGTTTGCTTGTAATGTGAACAAATTTTTCTGTAGACCAGTTTGCTTTGTACATATAGAAAGCATCTTTCTTAATCTTACGGTCGTAAGTAATTAGCCCTTTATTGTTACGACCTTTCACGCCACCTTCATCACGAATGTTTGCACCAAAGTCAAACATATTCCACACATAAGTTGACCATAGGTATGGACGTTCGGAGAAAATTTTCCATACTTTTTCATGGTATAGTGCGTGGTATTCTTCTGTATAATCCTTCACTTGTGGATCATTTGTGTGATACTCAATGATTCCTTCAGCACCATACTCGGAAATTCCAAGCTTCACCTGTGGGTTAATTGCATGGAAACCATCTAGCCACTCAGCGAAATCTTCCGCTTTCCCTTGGTACCAGCCGTAGTATTTGTTATAACCAACGATATCCGTTAGGTAGTTATACTCATCCGTATCAGGAACCATCATTACGTTAGCCATCGTTGTTAAACGAGTTGGGTCCTCTTGCTTTGTCAGTTCATTTAATTCTTTTACGACTCTACGCACTTCTGGGCGGTCTCCACCGATTTGAATCTCATTTTGGATGCCCCAGAACATGATGGAGGGATGATTGAAGTTTTGACGAATAAGCTCAATCATTTGTTGTTTCGCATTAATTCCCTCTAATTCTGTCTTAGACATAATAGAAATGAATGGAATTTCTGCCCATACAACCATTCCTTCACGGTCACATAGATCGTAGAAATATTGATCATGTTGATAATGAGCCAATCGAATGGATGTAGCTCCAACTTCTTTAATCAAAGCCATATCTTCATCATGTTCTTTATGTGTGATTGCCCAACCCATGTCTTTACGATCTTGGTGTCTTGAAACACCATTTAGACGTAACGGTTTACCATTCAAGAAGAATCCTTTTTCTGAATCAACTTCGAAATATCTTACTCCGAAAGGTATAATTAGCTCGTCCACCACATCATTGAAGCTTGTTAATGTAATATGTGCTTTATACATATAGGCATTTTTTAGTCCATCCCATAATATAGGATTTTCAATTGTAGCTGGCATGTGAACTTCTTGGTTTTCTCCAGCAGATAAAACTACCTCTTTTGCTGCGTATGCAACCTTATTGCCTTCAGAATCTAATAAGTCTATCCACACACGTACTTTCTTCTCTTCTTCCAAATCATTCACTAATTTAGATTTAATCGTAAGAGATGCTTTTTCTTCGTTCACTTCATCTTGTACAATATAAACACCTTGAGAGCCGTAATCCATTAAATCAAAATGAACTGGATTAGCAATTACAAGGTTCACATCTCGGTAAATTCCTCCAAAGAATGTGAAGTCAGCCATTTGCGGATAAACATCCTCTACAACTGTGTTATCCACTTTTACTGCAAGCGTATTAGGCTTGCCAAATTCAATGACATCCGTAATATCAAAACGGAATGTAGAATAACCGCCACGGTGTTGACCCATGTGTTGTCCATTTACATAGACGTCCGTCACACTATTACTTCCGTTGAATTCAATAAATACCTTATTTCCAGAGGCCAAAGTGTCTACCAAAAATTCTTTACGGTACCAGCAAGCACCTTTGTAAAAATCAAACCCATTTGCTCCGTCTATTGCATTCCATGTGTGTGGAACGCTTACATTTTCCCAATCTTGATCGTTAAATGTTTTAGCTGAAGCACTTTCTACATCTTGTTTGCTAAACTTCCAAGCAGTGTTCAAATTAAAAATTTTTCTCATTCTTTTTACTCCTTGTATAGTATTAAGACTTGAGGTAGCGCTAAAAACTCATAGAACAAGTATCGAAAGTAAGATTTAATCAGTATGTAAACTGATGAAGGTAGCGCTTACATTCCATTAAAAATAAATTTCAACTTGTAAAATGTGCGTTTAACAGTTTATATTGTATTACTCAAGCATTTATTTTTTATCGTATTATCTTGCATCTTTTAGCACATATTATGCGTATTTTGTACAGATTGGGACATAATAATTAGGAAGTAAACATGGAAGAGGTGATAAAAGGATGGACCAATCCTTTAAATATGAAGATTTCTTTCGAATATGCAATATAATCTTTTCGTTGACAAAACTTGATGTGAAACTAATCGATCAAGAGGAAAATATACTATTTCAATTAGATAGACTTACTATGCCCGCGAGCTTACAAAAAAACGATGTAAAATATTTCAAGATTACCGAAACGCTTGAGAAGCACCCCCCCACGGCTTATTACTATCACACAAACACTTATGGACTTGATTATATAAGTGTGGGGATATGGAGAAATAATTTATTGTATGGAGGGATTATTGTAGGACCCTTTGTGGCTACAGTTCCTAACGACTACTATGTTAGCAGTGTAATATCTTATAATAATTTACCGGTAAGCGAACATAACTCATTAAAGGAGTTTTATAAATCACTCCCAATTGTGAGTAGTGGTACTGCTAGCAGTATTGGTGCAACCCTTGTGAATTTAGTTAATCATACATACCTTCCTTCTCAGCTAATTACCTCTAGTTCCTTACATCCAGTGAAAAATAAGGGAAAACTAAAAGAAGATATTGTAAAAAGCGTTGATATTATCGAACTGCGTTATAAAAATGAAAAAATATTAATGGAAGCTATATCTAGAGGCAATAAAGAGGAGTTAAGGAAACTAATAAACGAACTAAGTTATACGCAATTAGATAAACGATTACCAGAAAGCCCTCTCAGAGGCTTTAAAAATTTATTAGTTGTGATGAATACCTTATGTAGAATTGCAGCTCAGAACGGTGGAGTACATCCAATTTATATACACAATATTTCTGAGAAATTTGCTATTTTAATTGAAAGAGCGAATAATTTACCATATCTGAAGGATCTAAAGAAGAAGATGGTGATAGAATATTGTGATCTTGTAAGTGAACATTCAACCAGAAAATACAGTGCTATTGTCCAGAAAGCTGTTAATTACATCAAATTACACCTCGAAAGCCCTCTTACTCTACAGGGAATTGCAGAAACCATTCACGTGAACGACTCCCACCTTTCACGAAAGTTTAAAGAAGATACCGGAATGAGCTTGATTGATTTCATTAATCAACATCGAATTGAAGCCGCAAAGGTTTATTTACAAACTAACTCTACCAGTATCACAGAAATTGCTTTTATAGTCGGGTTCAACGATGTAAATTATTTCAGTAGAGTATTTAAGAAAATAACTGGTATGACCCCTTCCCAATATAGGCGTAATCATCCTTTTGATTAGGTATGGGAAAAACTATAGACATAAATGAAAATTCATATAAAAAAAGCGAGGAAGTGAATAATCGACTTCCTCGCTTTTAGCAACTTTTCAAAACTCAAGGCTTTCTTGTAAAATAAAATAAGATGATGAAGAACAAAACGAGTGAAAAGCAATTATAATTCTTAGTTATTGATAAGAATTGTAATAGCTTTCCGCTTAGGTTCTCCGCTGCATCGAACGCTTGGAGTGGAGGCCAACAGGATGTTGGTCAGGAAAACGTTGTCACACGATGTAACGTTCTTAATTTTCCCTCCACAAGGCAAGCCAGCACCCAACGCTTGCGCGTACGTCTGTACTGTCTTGCTCACCACCCTGCACCTGCTGGAGTCGCGGACGCTGCTACGAACCAGTTATTGTTTACTACTAAAGCTAAAAATTTGATTGATAAATTTTAACTAGCTTAGAATCTATGACAAAAACCAATAGTTTTTTCCAAAACTCAAAAAAGATACTCCCACACAATCCTACCATTGTGGGAGTACCTCTTATCATCCCCAAACCACTACTTACAAAAGTTTGGGTATTTTTCCTATGACGTCCCGGGAGGGATTCGAACCCCCGACCGACGGCTTAGAAGGCCGTTGCTCTATCCTGCTGAGCTACCGAGACAATTGTTTTTCGTTTCTTTAAAGAAATGAAAGACAATATATATTATCTGGCACTTTTTAATAAAAGTCAATATCGTTTTTTATTATTTTTCAATTGTAGCTTTAAATTTCTTTCTACCACTGTAAACTTTATTGATTTCTATCGTAAGAGAGCGAATGGAGTCCTCTGTCAGTTCTACCTTTCCATCCTTTTGATATTTCCTCCACATATCAAGCTCATGTCGATAGACATATTCTGATAGTCGATAAATATCTATATCATGCTTTAGGCTTTCTTTATATGTCTCTTTAATTTCGTACTTTAATTGTTCTTTTACATTCTTTTTCACTTCATCGGCAGAAATCTTGCCTTCAAAACTGCCTAGTAGAACATTCATATTTAGTTTTATATCAAAATATACTTGTCCTTGTTCCTCAAATGGTTTTACTTTAATTTTAAGGTTATCCACCATTGCAGCGATATAGTCTCCCTCTTCTTCTCTTTTATGCGTCACCTCTCCACGTATGGTTTCTTTTGTCATCCATTGAAGACCGCGAACTTTGTCATCCTTAATAATACCTTTTAGTTCCTTTGAGCTAATGGTTGCAACACCGGCTACTTCTGGTAGCTGGTCTTCGCCTTTCTCTGTCTTCCAATCCTTCATGGTGATATAGGGGATGTTCACTTCATGAGAGGGCTCATTTAAATTAATGATTAATTTGCGTAAATTCATAGGCTCGATAAATGATTCTTGTTTGTAAGAGCTCATAGGATCAACAAGCCGTAATCTAGTCATTGCATTATTAAACAAAGGATTTAAAAGCAAAATATCTTCCACAGGATCTGATGTTGCATAAATCCATGCCTGATATCTTGTATCTCTATTACGAATAAATGAATTAATGACATTATCTGCCCTTCCTTCCTTTAACGCCTCCTCCGAAAACACCATATAGGTCATATGCCCCCAGAATATTTTTAAATCTATTGAATGGTATACATCAAAAATTGCCTCTTCTATTGTATCCCCCGTCCCCTTCGTTACCTCTACCTGTAAAGCATCCTGTTGGGGAGATTCGGTCTTTGCAATATTTACAAAATCTAGTATTTGAGTATACAGTTCGTATTTTCCATCTTTATAATCTACTCCAATTCCATAAATATAGCGCATTCTATTTGGTTCATTAGCATCCCAGCAGCTAGACAACAACGGAAGAAAAGCTAACAGTATACAAAGCTTTATTATTCTAGTTTGCATTGTCATCTTCTCCCCTGTTCTTATCTTGTGTATCTAAGTTGCTTGGTCTCTTCATATAATTTTTAGGGCTTAGCCTTAATAGGGTTTTTTTCATAGTAGAAAAGCTAAGATCGGTTCCTATATTCATAAATGGAACCCCAAAAATTCGTATATTCGATAAATATAAAATTAACGCATACAGACAAACAAAAAATCCAAACAATCCCAAGAGTGACGTAACTAGAATAAACATTATGCGAATAATACTTACTGCAGTTACCAAAGATTGATTTACCAAAGTAAAGGTAGAAATAGTAGAAATAGCAAGAATCACAATCATAGCTGGACTTGTTAAACCTGCTCGAATTGCCGCATCCCCAACAATCAAACCGCCAACAACACTTATCGTACCTCCTATGACGGATGGTAATCGAAGACCTGCCTCCCTAAATAGCTCGAACATGACAAGCATTACTAGCATTTCTACAACTGACGGAAGTGGGAGACCAGAATTGTTTTGAGAAATGGTTGCTAGAAGCTGAAAAGGGAGCTGATCCTGATGGAAACTAGTGAGTGCTAGCCAAAAAGCTGGTAGTATTAATCCCAAGATTAATCCAAGCACCCTTAATAACCGTTCAGCAGAGCTGAAAGCAACAGGATATTCTATATCCTCTCCCGATTTAAGTAGCATCAACAAATTTACAGGAGTAATAATCGCATAGGAGACACCATCTATTAAGATAACAATCCTTCCCCTGATTAATGACTGAACTGCATAATCGGGTCTACCAGTGTAGTCATTTCTCGGAATAAAGGGAGACGTCACATTCACCATCTCCATTAATAACTCACCACTAACAATGATATCGATATCCACCTGTTTTAATTGCTTCATTAAATCTTCTAGTATTTCTTTATCCACAATGTCATCCATGTAAAGAACGGAAACCTTCGTTTTTGATCTAGTGCCTATTTCTAGCTTTTCTATTGCCAACGAATTAGTTGGAAGTCTTTTCCTTATTAACGCCGTATTAACCTGAACGCTTTCTATAAAATTGTCCCGAGGTCCTTTAATCAGAACCTCCATTGAAGATGCTTCTGGATTTCTATTTGGTTTTTTTGCTATATTGCATGTAAACAAAAGGCCGTCTTCTTCAAAATATAGGAGTAGAAAGCCATTAAACACATCCGTGATCAAGTCGTCCTTTGAATTTACCTCTTTTAATCCAGGAACATAAAGGTGGTTTAAAATTTCATCTCTAAACTTCTCTTCGTCACTCTTATCCTCACAAAGCTTTTGGACCCGTGGAACTACCACTTCATTCAACAGCTGGACATCAACCATTGATTCACAATGGATAAAAAAGACCTTATTCTTACCAAATTGATACGTTTGATGCTTGATATCTGCATTCTTCTGAAATAATGCCTTCAAGGTTTTTAAATCAATAGTTCCCTCTGATTGTTTCATGAAGTCTCCTTCTCCTTCCCAACCGATTTTGCTCGCCTTCTCCTCCCTGATCGCTCTTGCTTTTCATTATTTTTCTTTTTCTTCTTAGAATAATAGGCCATGCCTGCCAATATAAAGGCTAAGATAAAAGTAAAAACAAAAGAAAAAACGAGAAAATAATGACCTCTTAATTTTGTGAAAATTTGATCGTTCAGCCAAACAAAATAAATACAAAGAAAGAAAAAAGCAGGAGCTAGTCCAAGCCAAATTTTCTTTTTCTTATTTTTTTGTTTTAGTTCAAGTAACTCAACAACGATAAATAAGAAAACACCAACACGTATGAAAGCTCCTGTAAGCCATTGATAAATGGAAAAAAAGTCTACATGCTCGATGTAATGGCCTATTGTTGCTAGCCCCCATTCCTCATAAGCAGGGTATTGCTGTTTTGCAGCTTCATCTGGACCAAATTCGGTAATGGCGCCAATTAGAGGGCCTAAAGTTAATCCGCCTATTAAAAACAATAGAATCGCCAAGTGATGCCACTTCATTTTATCTTTAAAATGCTGCTGTATGAATAAAAGAAAAAGGAGCTCGGTATAACCTGATGCCGGGAAAACAGTGGCCTTCCAAACTGGTTCCATCCCATGCTCTAGCATAGGTAATAATAGTGAATGATCCTTTTCTGTTATATTTACAAACGCAATAAAAAAACCTAATATAAGCACCCCAAGCAAAACTATCACGTTGAGAATGGCAATCGTTTGTATATTGCTGGATGCTAATAGAATGCACAAAACCGTAAATACTATTAACAAAATAAGGAGAGGGGTTAATGGTAAGAAAGTCATTTTCATCCATTGGATTGCTTCTCGCATACTAATTGCGGCTGAGAAAACGAGAAATATACTAATGATATAAAGAAGCAACTTACCATGTCTAGGCCCGGCGGTATCTAATATCCATTCCCTCATATTTTGTTGTTTTGATTGATTATGGACGTATATCAAAAGAAATAGCCAAGGAAAAATAAGAATAGCTGATAAAATAACCGCCATCCATCCATCTCTCCCTCCATTGGCTAACATCGCTGGGAGAATCGAAACATGATTTTTTAAGCCAATCACCGTTAAGGTGATGGCGATGACATGCAATATACTAATAGGCCCTACTCTGTTCAATCCGAAAACCCTCTATCACTTTTTGATACTCCCCAGTTTGGACAAAATTAGTGCATTATATAAGTTTTAGCACATGAAAATTTGAAGAAAGAAAAAACACCCCAAACAGCCAGCTGTTTGGAGTGCTCTAAAATTGAACAACTATAGAAACCCTTCTAACCACAAACCTAAGAATGTTCCCACATAATTTCCGATAATATAACCTAGCGTACCCACAATAAGGATAGGAGCCACCAAGTTTCTCCATCCCTTCGCAATTGCAAGTGCAGCCGCCGTAGTTGGCCCACCGATATTTGCATTTACTGCTAAGAGTGTTTCTTCTAATTCAAACTTGAAAATTTTTGCCCCTACTAAGGAAACAACCAGATTAATCACCACAATAATAAAGGCAAATACTAATAAAAGAGGTGCATTCTCGATAATTAATGGAATAGAAGCAGGAATACCAATTACTACAAAAAAGATATGGATTAAATAAGTTCCAATTTCCTGACTTCCACGTAACTCGTCAAAAAACTTCGGAAACAACAACAACGCTGAAAATGTTAACGTAGTTAGCATTAGATATTGGTCACCTATTAAGCCATTAACAAGATTCAGTAGAAAATTTACATTCTCTCCTGATGGTATTAGCGTATCGAACCAACCAGAAACTTTCTTTGCCACAATAACCAAAGCGAAAGCAATTCCCACAGATAAAGCGATATCTTTTAACGATATTTCTTTTGCCTTCCAATATGCCTTCGCTAAATTCTCATCCTTTGTTGTCCCCTCCGCTTCCAACAAGTCAATATGTGGCGTTTTATATTTACTTCGGAAGAAATGGATAGTAGGAATAAACATTAAGATAACAAATAATAATGCCATATTTAAATTGTCCGCTACTACTGCTGAAGATACCAGCTCACCAGGAGTTTCAAACTTAGCTGCCATTGCAGCAAAGTTAACCCCTCCTCCTATATAACTTGCGCTGAACATAGCTGAAAGCTTATCGAGCATTGGGATATGATTCTTTAAAGCGAAAAAAGCTAAAATTGTTCCTGCTACCGTACCAATCGAGCTGATCAAGAAGATCAACAAAAGCCTTCCGCTTTCTCTGAATAGCTTTTTAATATTCACATGGAATAAAAGTAATGGAATAGCTAATGGAACAATAATTCCCCAAACAGAATCATAAACAGCAGACTCAGTTGGAATAATACCCGTATTGGACAGCAAGATAGCAATCAACAGCGCGATGATAGCTCCTGTCATCTTAGCAGCCCAGCTAAAACGCTGCTCTAAAAAAATACTCAAGGATGCAACAATCACAATGATGCCCCAAAGCGTGATTGTATCATCTGCCTGTATGAGCGTTTGACTCATCGTTTTCCTCCCCCTTGTTATGTATATACTATATTATTATAACTCGATAAATCAGATTATTCAAAAATCAATACAAAAAGCTCTATTCTTTTTCTAAAATAAGAGCCTTTCTTTGTATAATCTTTATTAATCGAGGACGGTTATATCGTTGAGCTATGTTTATCGGCATATCATGTTTTTATCGCTATTGTTTTCTCCCAGACAGGGGTTGGAATTTCCCATAGCATCAGTGCCCCACTAGCTATACCAATCACAATTAGCAATAAAACAAATATAAATATTACTTGTAGCATCGTAAGCCCTCCGATCATCTCTTCTGCTCTTCTGCTACAATAAGCTCACTTACCTGTTGCCCGCTAAGTGTCACCATCGGCATTCCACCGCCAGGATTCACTGAGCCACCTACAAAGTATAGATTTTGATAAAGCGAGCTCTTCTTCGGATGCTTAAATCCTTTATTTTTCTTTTTAGAGGATAACGTTCCGTAGATTGAGCCTTTATGAGAATAATAGGTACGCTGGATGTCTTCAGGAGTCCACATATCCTCCGTTACAATGTGCTCACGAAGCCCTACTAGCCCCATATTCTCTAGCTTTATGAGTACTCGTTTCCTTAGTTCTCTATAGTCCGCCTCTGTATACGGCTTATCCTGTATATACGGTATATGAGGTAAGATTTTAATATTCTCGTGTCCAGCAGGTGCCTGACTTAGATCCGTTTTGTTTACATTTACTAAGTAGATGGTTGGGTCATCTGGTAACTCATATCGATGAAACACTTGATCCATTTGCCTTTTCAAATCTTTAGAGAAGAAAAAATTATGATGTCTTAGCTGAGGATATTGTTTATTTACCCCCAAATGCAATACGAGCCCCGAGCTTGATGGCTCAAACTTCTTCTCTAGCTTTTCTACAGTATTCGAATCCTCCTGGAGAAGCTGCTCATAGGCAGGAATCACCTCCATATTCGAGATAAAATAATCTGCAGAATGCTTTGTGCCATCAGAAAGCTCAATGGCCGTTACTTTTTCGCCATCTTTTATTAACCTAGTTACTTCTTTTCCAGTATGAAAAGATATTCCCAGCTCTTGCCCCAACTTCCCCATCCCTTTTGCAATACCATGCATTCCACCTGATACATACCAGACACCTTGTGCATGCTGCATATAAATCATCATATTTAATACTGCAGGTGCATCATAGGGGGAAGAACCAACATATTTAATAAAATAAGAAAGCATTGTTCTCAAGTTGGGGTTGCTAATTCGCTTTTCAATCGCATCATACATCGTAGAGAAATAGTCGAACCCTTTCATCGACTCTATAATTCCATGGTGCTTAAATATGTCCATGGTAGTATCTAGCCCTTTATTCAAATAGCCGTCCTCTGTTACCTCATAGATTTTTTGTGCATACGCTAAAAACGCTTCATATTCTTCCATATCTTTTTTGGTAAGCGAGAGATTTTCGGATTCCATTTTTTCTAGGCTGCCATATAAATCAATAATCGATCCATCTGTAAAAAATGAACGCCATTCATGCTCAAGACGAATAGCCGGAATATAGTCAGACATTTGCCTATTACTAGAAGTAAAAAGCTTCATGAAAATATGCGGCATTGTTAGAATAGAGGGTCCTAAATCAAAGCCAAAGCCATCCTGCTCCAGCCTGTTTAACTTCCCACCCAAATGATTATTTTTTTCAAACAAGGATACCTTATATCCTTTTTGTGCCAAGGAGATGGCAGCCGATAAACCGCCTAGCCCCCCGCCGATTATAATGACGCTCTTAGTCATCAGGAAAACACCTTCTTTGTTAAATCTTGTTGAGTGGATTGATAAATCTTTTGCATTTCCGCTGGACTAATAAAGTTTCTTGTATGAAAACAATCATACTGATTATTACGTACAGCCTGTAAAATACCTCTATATATTCTTGCAGAGAGCATTACTTGAAAACGACTATCCTCGTCGAAGCTGTTAATTGAGGAGTCGAATTGATCGTAAAGTTCCTCTGCTCGCTGCGCAAGACTTTCCCATATGTTAATAAAAGGACGGTTGATACTAGCCTGATGTATCTCCTCTACTCCATAACCTTCTGCCGTCATTAAATCATTGGGTAGGTAAACTCTTTTTTTAAACTGATAGTCCTCCCCAATATCTCTTAAAATATTTGTAATCTGCATAGCAATACCCAGATTGATCGCCTGCTCCTTCAGACGTAACGATGTATCCTTTGCAAGCACCGGCAACAGCATAAGCCCAACAGTACCAGCTACATAGTAGCTATACCTCTCCAAATCATCTAAAGACCTCGGAGTTTGAAAATCTAAATCCATTCTCTGACCCTTTAACTGTTTATAGAAGGGGCGAATATCCATATCGTATCGATTAAATACATCTCGAAGCGCCTTCCACATGGGATGGTTTAGCTCTTCATTCTCTTCAAATAATCTAAGCTCTATTTCGAGTTGGTTAAGGGCCGTTAATCTACTAGACTTTGTATCATTATTATCTACACAATCATCTGCCCTTCTACAAAATGTATAAATCGCAAAGACAGCGTTAGCTTTTTCCTCAGGTAGACCCTTGAAGGCAAAATAAAAGCTTTTGGAATGCTCTTTTATTATTTCTTCACAGTAACGATAATCATTTTTGACTTCGCATAAATTTTGGGCAATCATCTTGGTTCGCCTCCTCTTATTGTCCAGCTATACTCTGGATAGCTGAATTGTGTTTAGTTTGCAGCAAGCTCCAGGGTTGATTTCTTCACAAATTCATAGCCTCGGTCGTCTAGTAATAGCTCCTCGGTCGCAATTTTCGCTGATAATAACACAATCGGCACACCCGCTCCGGGATGTGTACTGCTCCCAGTAAAATAGAGATTTTCACAATCCTTTGCCTTACTTTGTGGTCGTAAATGATTACTCTGTGTGAGAGTAGGTCTTAGGCCAAAGCATGCTCCGTTATAAGCATTAAACTTGGACTCAAAATCTGGTGGAATCATATAAGTTTCGGTTACTATTTCATTTTCTATATTTTCTAATCCCCTAACATTCTTCAAGGCATCCAGAACCTTTTCCCTATAATGCTTTGTAATTTCCTCTGTCCATTCATACTTTGCCGATGAAAGCTCTGGTACAGGCACTAATATATATAAGCCATCCTTTCCTTCTGGAGCAAGGGTTGGGTCTAGCTTCGATGCAGCATAGACATAAAAGGAAGGGTTCTCTAGGAGATCTCCTTCAAAAATGCCATTTAGGTTTGCCTGTAGCTCCTCCGTTATAAAAAAATTATGGACGTTATCTAACTCTTCATATTTGCGATTCATCCCAAGATACATCACAAAACAAGAGCAAGAGTACTTCATTCGGTCAATTTTCTTATCTGTATATTTCCCTTTCGATTGTTCATCCTTTACCAAGTGCTTCATTGCATAAGGAAAATCCGCATTGCACATGACGTAATCTGCAAGTATCTCCTCGCCTTTCACTCGTATGCCATAAGCCTTTTGATCCTTGATCAAGATTTCATCGACAGAGGCATTAGTATGAATTGTTCCACCAAGTTCTTTAAATAATCGCACCATTGCTGAAGCCATGGTGTACATCCCACCTTTTATAAACCAGACCCCATACAGCATTTCAATCATCGGGATGATGGTGTAAAGAGATGGACCACTATAAGGAGAAATACCAATGTATAAGGTTTGGAAGCTTAAAATTTGTTTGATTCTCTCGTTTTTCACGTACTTACCGATGAAGTGATCAGCACTGTCGAAGGTTTTCAGCTTCAACATCTGTCGTATTGTCTTTAAATTATAGAAATCAGAAAAATTTCGAAACGGTCTTTGTAAGAAGTGATTTTTTGCTACCAGATATCGCTGGTAGATTTCTTGTAAATATTTTAAGAATCCATCAGCATCCTCTTCACTAATTTTTTCAAGCGTCTTCATTAACTCTGTTAGGTCAGAGGATATATCATATTTTTCTTCTGCCTTGGCACCAAAATAGGTAGTATACATAGGATCTAGCTTTTGCATCGGGATATAGTCATCCGGGTTTCGACCTGCCAGTTCAAACACTTCTCTATACAGCTCTGGCATCATCACAATGCTAGGTCCTAAATCGAATCGGTAACCATCTAACTCAATTCGGTTCATCTTTCCGCCAGGCATGGCTTCTTTTTCATATAGCTCCACCTCATACCCTGCATGCTGAAGCCGAATGGCACTCGCCAATCCAGCTACCCCCGCACCAACTACTACGACCTTTTTCATCTATAACGACCTCTTTCCCTTTAGCTATCACCATTTAATTTTTTTATTTGAAAAGCTATTATGTTTCCCATTATTCAGAAACATTATACAAAAGTCAATAGTTTTGTATAATGTTTTATATAAATATATTATACAAAGTTTGTATAACCTTTTGATGATGGATGTAAACATTGAGGGTTCGAGGATTGTGAAGTGAAATGAGTGTTCTAGAAGGAATCGCTGGAGGAAGTAAGAAGATTTAGTAATCGAACTGCTATCAATCCACCATTTTAATACCATTCGATTTCAGCGATAGATTGGTTGTTTCGAGCAGTAGCTACCCCTTTCCGCGCGATAGGGTTTCATCGCGCAATAGAGTAGCTGTTTCGAGCAGTAGAGATCCATTACCGCGCAGTAAGGCATTCGGAACGAGCAGTAGCCAACCCTTTCCGCGCGATAGGATTTCATTCGCGCAATAGAGTAGCTGTTTCGAGCAGTAGAGACACATTACCGCACAGTAAGGCACTTGGAACGAGCAGTAGCCAACCCTTTCCGCGCGATAGGATTTCATTCGCGCAATAGAGTAGCTGTTTCGAGCAGTAGACACACATTACCGCACAGTAAGGCACTTGGAACGAGCAGTAGCCAACCCTTTCCGCGCGATAGGATTTGATTCGCGCAATAGAGTAGTTGTTTCGAGCGGTAGAGATCCATTACCGCGCAGTAAGGCACTTGGAACGAGCAGTAGAGATCCCTTTCCGCGCGATAGCTTTCTCCCTTACCTTAGCAAACGGCTCTATTCACTCAAAACAACAAAAAACCGACTCCCAAAAGAGTCGGTTTCATTTTTTATAAGTCTTTTTTAAATAGCTTTCCTGGCCAGTAAGACCATTTTCCAAACACGGTAATTAAAGCAGGTACCAATAATGGTCGTACAATGAATGTATCTAGTAATACACCAATTGCTGTAACGATACCGAATTGAACAAGCAATTGAATCGGTAGGGAAGCCAATACTCCAAAGGTACCAGCTAAGATCAACCCTGCGGAAGTGATTACTGCCCCAGTTGAAGCTACGCCTCCAGCAATAGAATCCTTATGCGTTTTTCCACGCTTCCGATTCTTCCATATCTCACTAATCATGAAGATATTATAGTCATTTCCAAGAGCAATGATGAACACAAAGCTATATAAAGGAATAGAACTTGCCATTGCTTCATGACCAAGTAATCCATGAATGATTAACCAGCCAGCTCCAAGTGCCGCAAAGAAGGATACAAGCACCGTAGCCATCAGCTGAATGGATGTTACAAGTGCACGTAAATATACAACCAATACGAGGAAGATGATAATGATCATTACAGGTTGAATCAGTGTTTCATCAGCCTTTTGAACTTCCTTTGTATCAAGTTGAGCGCTTGTTTCTCCGCCTATCCAGTACTCTCCTGAAATATTTGCTTCCTTCAGAATTTCCTCGACATCTTTCTTCATCTGTACAATGTCGTCCATTGCTTCGTTAGAATATGGATTTTTGTTTAAATCCACCTCATACAACTGAATATCTGGATTTTTTTCTCCTGTACGAACCTCATTTACAAGATCAATATAAGGCAACGCCAAAAGCTGCTCCGTAATATTTAATTCCCGTCCTTGCGTATCCACAAGTAATTCAACAGGCGCTAGCTCTCCAGGTGTGAAGTTTTCTTCAATTATCGTAAAACCTTCACGAGAAGAAATATCCTCCGGGAAGGAAGAAAGTAAATCATAGTTATACTTTATATTGGTAGATGCTATTGCTAGTGCAATTAACACAATACCGGAAATAAGAATAACGCGCCAAGGCTTATTCGTGACAAAATCACCAATCTTACGCATATAACGATGATTGACCTTTTGTGGCTTATACGGTTTATTTTTCTTTTCAGCATACGCTTTCCCTAGCTCTTCTGTTCTTGGGACAAACGGCCAGAATGCCCCACGACCTAAAAATGCTAAGACTGCTGGTAATAAAGTTACAACAGCAAAGCCAGTTAATAAAACTCCAAAGCTAAATGGCACTGCAAAACGTTGGAAAGCACCATAGTCGGCAAGACCAAGCGTTGCAAGTCCGATAACCACTGTTAACCCACTCATGACAATAGCGCCAGTTGATTCTCGAACAGCTATCGCAAGTGCAGTATATTTATTGCTCTCAGTTAAAAGAATATCTCGATATCGGGTGATGAGGAATAAGCAATAGTCTGTACCGGCACCAAATAGCAATACAATCATAATTGCCACAGCTTGCGCATCCTTATCAATCCAACCACTCTCAGCCATCCATCCAAGCAGCGGACTTACTACTAAGAATGCCACTCCTACCACAATCAATGGAATCAATGCTAGAATTGGAGAACGATAAATCAACAACAAGATTACTAATATGATGATAACCGTTGCAATCATCAATTGAACGTCTGCAGATTTAAATAAATCTGTAGCATCGACCGATATACCTACTGGCCCTGAATAGCGAGCGTGCAGTACATCTTCATCTAATTTGGTTTCATAAGGGTTAACCCCAAGCTGTTCTTCTGTTATTTCTGTTATTTTTGCTAAATTTTCTTTTAAGGTTTCCGTATTTGTTGAAGTATCAAAGAAAATAGGCGTTACAATAGACGCACCATTTTCTGAAAGAGAACCCATCAAAGCTTGAGTCGGCATTTGATCAAAAGGAGGAATGGATTCCTGACCAGGAAGCGGATTTTGCCCTAGCTCTCCGTAAAGCTTCTGAATTCCTTCTAAATCCGAGAGCTCTAAACCTGCTTCCTTATACCATACGATAAGCAAGGGTATCCCTGAATCAGAAGGAAATTCCTCGCTGATTATCTTGTCTGCCTGTATGGACATAACATCCTCTGGCAGGTCGTCACCAGCAAAATTTTCAACGCTATTTACTTGCGGGAAAATTAGGGCTAACAAAATAGCTGCGGCTAGCCACAAGGCTACAACAACCCAGCGTGTTTTTGGGCCTCCCATGATTTCTCCCCATCGTTCAAGGGGGTGTTTCTTCATGTCTCTTACCTCTTTTCTCTCTCATAGTACCATTACCTCTTAACTACATTTCTGGTAGCTTCACACCTAAAAATGCTTTAGAAATAATAGTTTTTTTATATCTTCCTAGCTTTGAAGTATACCATATTTCGGTATTCTATTGGCAACCGCAAAGACTTATGAAATGTGTCCTAAAGGTACCCTTTATAGAATGTGCTAACCCTCTATCATCGGGATATAAGGAATTTCCTTCCCCTCCACAACTGCGATCAATATGCTCGTATCTGTCACAAAAATTTTCGTTCCTACCGGTAGAACATTTGCCGATTTATCTGTGAACTTTTCCGTTTCACTTGTCTGATTTGTTATCTCTCCTGCTACCTCTTTCATTTGGAAAAGTGTATTTTGTACCCACTCTACATCTGAACCATTCGAATATACAATACCATCCCAATAAAAGATATCTGCATTTCCCTTAGAAAGGTAGTCTACAGGCTTTGGATTTTCAATAGGTACCAATTTAGTAGTAGCTGCCTCATTCCCTTGGTCAGAGCACCCTGCAAGTAAAAGAAAGATAAATAGAAGTAATGAAAGTCTGTTCAATTTGTGGAAAACCTCCTGATAAGCATTTTCCAAATTATACAATATAATGATACTAACTAGGTATAAATTGCATGACAAGGATACAGAGTTAGAGAATGAGAAAAATAAACATATTATATCGTCCATAATAATTATCTTATTTGCCCTTTATTTGAGTTAGCTTTTATTAACGTAAGTTGACACTGGTTTTGTCATCAGGTTAAAGCATAAACAAAAAGCCTATAAAACCTCTAAACGATAGAGGTTCTATAGGACAAATCATTATTTAAATCTTATTAAATACATCGCTCTATCTTCTCCTTCTCCATTTACTACTAGTGTCCCTTGCTCAGTAAATCTAGGCTTCACTAAACGCTCAGAAATCGTGGGAAGCTTCGAATGTCGCTTAAGCTCTTTGCCATCACGCTTAAAAAGCTGTATAGAGTTACTGTCTCCCTTGCGTACAGATATGGCAAAATTTTCTCCGTCTGTTGCATATCCATCAATCCCAACGTTCGTTTTTAGTTGTTGATGCTTACCGGTATTCATTTCAATTTCTCCAATAAACCCTGGCGTTTCATCATCCCATGAGTATCCATAAATTCGGTTATCCTTTAAGGTGAGAGACTGGACATTCGTATAAGGAAATACATAGCTGCCTACTAACTCTCCCTTCACAAAATCAATGACCTTGACGAGGGTTTGAGAAGAGTCTTCCTTTTCCTCAGGAATTGCTATGAGGTTTCCTTCTATTACAGATCGGCTGCTACCCCCTCCATTAATTGCAAGTAAAGACTCTCTCCGAGAGTTCTGTAAATTGTGTTTAAAATAATAGGGCTGTGCATTCTCAAAGCCCATATACATTAGGGTATCTCCCTTCAATTCAATACCAACAAAATAATCATCTTCTAAAACTTTCATATCCTTTGTCTCTCGATTGAACACATGAATCTTTTCATTATTATCTACTGACTGTGTCCAAACAAGCCAATCCTCCGAAACGGCATAGTCGTATATTATTCCTGTCTCGGAAGTATCTACAATTAGTGTTTCTTTCTTTGAAGTAACATCAAAAGAGTAAAAGCCGTTCGCCGTATTATAAATAAATTCATTTGTTCCATCGATATACGTAGATCTAATCAGCGAATCATACGCTTCCTCTGGAAAAACGACCTTTTCAATCGTATAATCTTTCTCCATAAATGCCTGCTGAATATATGGTGCTCCTAACAAGATAGCGACTAATAATGCAAGTGCTCCTATGATCACTGGCTTCCAATTTTGTCGGACCTTCTTTGGAGAACCTTGTAGCTTCTTTCGAGTATTTGTTATAATACGCTCCCTACTTCCCTTCGTATCTCTTAACGGGGTTAATCGATAATTATTCATGCAATAGAACCTCCCACTCTTCCTTGGCTAGCCTTTTTTGCAGTAAATCTTTCCCTGCTGATAATCTAGATTTCACGGTGCTCTCAGGACGGTTCAATAGCTCGGCAATCTCTTTTATAGATAAGTCCTCCAAATAATAGTAAACAATCGCCTCACGCTGCTTTATTGGCAAGGATAAAATAGCTTCATCCAGTGCATTCAGCTCATCCTTTTGCACGAGTCCGTCTTTCTGCACTGTTTTCTCTTTGAATAGTAGTTTAGCAGCAAGCTTTACTTTACGATAACCCCAGCTTCTCAAATAATCCTTACAGGCATTGGCTGTCATTCGAGATAAGTAAGCCCTTAAATTTCCCTGCTCCTCATAACTAGAGGTATATAGCTTCACAAATACATCTTGTACAATATCCTCCGCCACATATGAATCTTTCACATAATAATAGGCAATGCGATACAGCAAATCTGTGTACTCCAGCATCCCTCTTTCAACTAATTCTGATTGGCTCAACGCTTCCCCTTCCTTCCTTACAATACATAAACGGAGCTAGATGGTGAAAAGACGAAAATGAAGATAAATTTCTATAACCTTACTTCGAAAATAGTAGCTAGAAAAGGAACAAAAAGATGAAATATAGTCACCATACATAATTAGCCCTAAAATGTTCATAACTCTTTGTGAAAAAAGATGCAAAAGGATGGTATTCACTCAAATGATTAGGTAATATTAGTTCTGGTGAACAGATAAGGAGTTATAATTACAATGAAAAAACAATCTCAAAGATCATTATGGGCACAAGTAGTGAAGACTGGCATTATAAAATCCAATCTCATACCGATGATTGCCGGACTAATGCTTGCATTATATACGTATAATTATAGTTTCATTGAGAATATTTGGAATGTCATTTTTACAATTATAGGGACAGCTGCAATCATCGGAGCTGCTGGTTCTTTCAATAATATTTATGACCGAGATATAGATGCCATTATGGCTCGTACAAAGGTTCGTCCAACAGTCACTGGCACAATCTCTATAAAACAGGTGGCCATTATGGCAAGCCTCTTATTAGTGGGGGGACTTATTTTATTATATTGGACCTCACCCTTAACTGCTTTACTTGGTTTACTAGGGGTATTCTTCTATGTAGTGCCTTATACAATGTGGACAAAACGTCATACAATTTGGAACACAGAGGTTGGCAGTATATCAGGAGCGATGCCTCCTTTAATTGGTTGGTCAGCAGTGGCACCAGATATTTGGCATCCTGCATGCTGGGCCTTAGTGTTCATCATGGTCATTTGGCAAATGCCACATTTCTATGCAATCGCTATTCGGAAACACGCTGACTATGCTGCAGCCAATATTCCGATGCTGCCTGTCGTAAAAAGCGCGAAAAGAACCTATATTCAAACCAATTTTTACTTGATTCTCTTAGTGTTATCTAGCTTTTTATTTTTACCACTAAGCTTAGGGCTGACACTAGTTTCTCTTATATTAGGTCTTATTTGGTTAGGATTAAGCTTGTTCGGCGCACGAAAAATGGAAATGAAGGTTTGGGCAAATAAAATGTTCGTCTTTTCCCTCCTTCATATGACGACCATCTACTTTACTGTAATCATATACTCCATTATTGGATTGATCTCTCACGCTTTCTAAAGTAACATTCTTCTATAAACAAGAAGAAAAGCGTCTAAACCTTTGTAATAAAGGTTTTAGACGCTTTTTCTTTTACTCATACGGAGTAAGAATCTTATGTCATGTATACAATATCTCCATCATCTTCATCTTGAATTTCCCCGACAACTTCAGAAAGGATATCTTCCATTGTCAATAATCCCACGATAGTACCCTTACCGTCCGTCACAACAGCCATATGTTTATGTGTTTGTTGCATCTTTAAGAACACTTCCTTAATAGTCGCCGTGCTTTTAAAACGAGGGATTTCATGGATGAAGGACGTAATATCCTTCGTACGCCCAACAGCTATATCATTCAACATTTCCTTCGTATTAATAAAACCTATGACATCATTCTTCTTTTTTGTTACATCAATAACAGGATATCTAGTATATTCAAATTCTTCGATAACCGCTACCATTTGTTCAAGCGTTTGCTGTTTTTCTAGCATGATAACCTCAGAGCGAGGAATCATAATATCTAGTAGTTGACGAGAATCAAACGCAAAAATATTTTCCAGGTAAGCTAGCTCCGTCTGGTTTATTTCGCCACCTTCATAGCTTTGAGTTACAATCATTTTCAACTCTTCCTCTGAATATACCTCGTTATGTCCAGCAGGCTTTACACCGAAAGCCTTTAATAGCAGACGAGCAGAGCCGTTTAAAACCGAAATAAATGGCTTTGAAACCTGACCAAACCAATAAAGTGTGGGCGCTAAGAAAAGTGTCATTTTATCAGCATATTGAATTGCCAATGTTTTTGGCATTAATTCCCCTAATACCACATGTAAAAATGTTACAACTGATAATGCAATCACATAAGACAATGCAGTAGACAGCGTCTCTCCCATGTTTAAGAAATCAAATACAGGAGCCAGCATTTTTTCAACAGTTGGTTCCCCGAGAGCTCCTAAAACTAACGCTGTAATCGTTATACCAAGTTGACAGGCAGATAGATAATAATCAAGATCTTGTGTTACCTTCTTAGCGAGCACCGCTTTCTTATTTCCTTCTGAGATAAGCTGATCTAATCGTGACATACGTACTTTTAAAATCGCAAATTCTGCACCTACAAAAAACGCTGTAAGTAAGATGAATAAAGCGACTAATGCTAAATTTACTATAATTATACTGTCCAATATATTCCCTTAGTAAAAGGGATTCACCTCCATTAATAACCGTAATTATTGTTTAAAAACAT
Organism: Psychrobacillus sp. Z16_25; assembly: GCF_056856695.1. NCBI lineage: Bacteria > Bacillati > Bacillota > Bacilli > Caryophanales > Bacillaceae > Psychrobacillus > Psychrobacillus sp. Z16_25. The sequence goes on from NZ_JBXEOV010000009.1 coordinate 37,854, forward strand.
CTTGTTTAAAGACTACCTCTTTAATATGATAGTTTTCTACTTCACCGATCACCCATAAATGATCACCATGCTTTATTTCTAATCCCTCAGTTATCTCTGAAGCATCTTTCAAAACAGCCTGAAGCAGCCAACCACCAATTGTATCAATTTCTTCTGTGTCCTCGAAATCGAGACCAAAGCGGTCCTCTAAATCTTCTAATAATACACGGTTATTAATAGTGTATTCTTGCTCACCTGTCTTTCGGATTTCATCTACTTCATCTTCATCGAATTCATCTCGAATCTCTCCGACAAGCTCTTCTAATATATCTTCCAACGTTAAAATACCAGCTGTACCACCATACTCATCAATTACCAATGCTATATGTACACGTTCCTTTTGCATTTTCAAAAGGGCATCTTGAATTGGCGTTTGTTCAAATACAAATGGAATTGCTCTTATAAAGTCAGTCAATACAACTGGTCTATTCGTTACAATTCTAGTAAGCAATTTATTTGCATTGACAAAACCAATAATTTTATCTTTATCATTTTCTTCTACCACTGGATAACGAGTATAATTATGTTCATCTAAAATCGATAAAATCTCTTTGGTATCCATATTTTTATCAATTGTTACAAGCTCTTGACGAGAAATCATAATATCTTTGACAACATGTTCATCGAAGGCAAATACATTTTCCATGTATTCTAATTCTTGCTTATCAATCTCTCCTCCTTGAAAACTTTGTGCCATGATAATTTTTAATTCTTCTTCAGAGTATGCTTGATCTTCGCTTGCTGCTTTCACACCAACTGCACGTAGGAAATAGCGAGATGTTCCGTTTAAAGCTTTAATAAATGGATTCATCACCTTACCAAAATAGTATAGTGGTGGCGCTAGCATTAAAGTAACTTTTTCTGAGAACTGAATCGCCAATGTTTTTGGAGCCATTTCTCCCACAACAACGTGTAAATAACTTACTACTGCAAGTGATATTGCGTATGACAAGACATTCATGAGTGTTTCAGGTGTATTCATCCATTCAAACACGGGATACATTAATTGCTTCACATAAGGTTTTGTAAAAGCTCCTAAGCCAAGTGCTGTAATCGTGATCCCTAATTGACATGCTGATAAATAATAGTCCAGGTCACTTACAACCTTTTGAGCAATAACAGCTTTTTTATTCCCTTCTTCAATCAGCTGATTAATTCTTGATTTACGAATTTTCACTACTGCAAATTCCGCTGCGACGAAAAAAGCTGTCAGTCCTAAAAAGATAATTAATAAAATAATGTTTACGATACTCGAGTCCAATATGTTCCCTCAAATGAGGGATTCACCTCCGTTTTTTTACAAAGCTTTAGATTTTGTTACTCTAAAGCAATAAATATAGTATACGAAAACGTCCACTATATAGTTTCATAATATCAAAAATTTTTATTATAAACGAGTAATACCCCTTACGTCATAGCTCTAATTTGTGTATGTATGAGTAACCAGCCAATTTTTTGTATACTATAACTAAAACATACTAGAAAGGCTTTACAATGAAACAAACTATCTTTTCTATCTTACAAAGCGAGCATTCATTCGATTGGCTCTATCAATTTTTAGCGATGGCATTTGTCTCTATGGTGCCATTTGCTCCGATACCATTGGTAGCTGCCTTGATAGCTGGACAGCATTCCTTCAAAATAGGATTACTGATCAATATGACAGGTACGATTACGGGAGCGGTTATTTTATTTTTACTCAGTAAAAATGTATTGCGTAATATCGCAATGAAATATTTAGCAAAACGACAGACATTCACAAAATATCTTCAGCTAATTGAGACTAACAGCTTTTTAGCGGTCTTCCTTGGTCGTATCATTCCAATTATGCCTTCTGCCGGCGTTAATTTAATAGCTGGCATCTCGAATGTCCGACTGTTTCCCTTTATCGCCGCTACCTTTTTAGGAAAACTCCCGACCATTTTAGGGTTTTCATTGGCAGGTCATCAAATGGCAACAGGAAACTGGCACTCTCTTTTGGTCATTGCATTGTACCTTTTAGCTTTGTTTTTACTAGGAAATAAGCTCAAAAAGAAATGGCAAAAGTAAAATTAGAGAATAAAAAATGCATCAAAACCTTTTCTTGCAAGGTTCTGATGCATTTTCCGTTTAATAGTTGCTCTCTAGTAGCAACTTTTCTACACAATAAAAGCAAAGTACAAAATGAATAACAAACAAAGCATATACATAATTGGATGAACTTCTTTATAACGCTTTTGTGCTACTAAACAAATTGGATAAAGAACAAAGCCTAGTCCAATCCCGATTGCTACACTAGAAGTCAGAGGCATCATAATAATGGTTAAAAAAGAAGGAATGACGACCTCTAACTTTTTCCAATTTATTTTACTAATTTCCATAGCCATTAATGCACCGACAATAATTAAAGCAGCTGATGTAACTTCCACGGAAATTACTGCAACAAGCGGAGAAAAGAATAAAGCAACCAGAAAACATGCTGCAACAATAATAGACGTAAAGCCCGTTCTTCCTCCTACCGCAATACCCGCAGAAGATTCAATACTTGTAGCCGGTGTCGATGTACCTAATACAGCGCCAATTGCTGCAGCAGAAGAATCGGCAAGTAATCCCTTTCCGATATTCGGGATAGTATTCCCTTTCATCATTCCTGCTTGACTAGTAAGTGCGATTAATGCACCAGCTGTGTCAAAAAAAGCAACGATTAAAAAAGTGAAAATAACCGTCAGTATTTCAGGGGTAAAAATATCATCTAAATGGGAAAAGACGACACCAAATGTTGGTTCAAGGCTCGGTATATTCCCAACAACGGATGAAGGAACTTCAATCAATCCGAAAAGCATACCTACAACCGTTGTGATAACCATTCCGTAGAAAATGCCACCTTTTACGTCTCGAACTAACAGAACGATTGTAATGACAAGGCCGAGAATTGCAAGTAAGGTCATTGGTGAATTTAAATCCCCGATTGAAACAAATGTATCTGGATTCCCTATAATAATTCCACCGTTTTTTAAGCCAATGAATGTGATGAAGAATCCAATCCCAGAAGCTATCGCATATTTTAAATCGATTGGAATAATATTAATAATCTTCTCTCGGATCTTCAGTAGACTTAATACCATAAAAATAATCCCTGCTACAAACACTCCTGTTAAAGCAACTTGCCATTCTATCCCCATTCCAATGCAAACAGAAAAAGTGAAAAATGAATTCAATCCCATACTAGGCGCAATGGCAATTGGAAAGTTAGCAAGCAATCCCATCATTAGCGTTCCGATGATTGCCGTAAGGGCAGTTGCAGTGAATACTGCCCCACTATCCATCCCAGATTGGCTAAGAATAATTGGATTTACGACTAATATATAAGCGATAGATAGGAAGGTCGTTACTCCTGCGATTGTTTCCTGCTTATAGGACGTATTCCGTTCTGTAAATTTAAAAAAGTTTCTCATGATGTAGTCTCCTATATGCTAGATTTAAAGATGGTCCAATCTCCCTTGATATAAAAAAAGCTTTGACCACTATTTGGCCAAAGCTTATCTACGAAATGGAATAAAGATTAAATACATTTCCCATTCCTTGTAGACAGCTATTTATGGTAGCTAGTAGAAACTTTCAAGCCATATTCTTGAAATTATACAAGGTGTATCTATTCAGTTTAAAAATTATAGTAGAATAATAACAAGGTTAGCATAATAGGTCAATAGAATATTGAAATGTTCTTAAATTCTAATAATACTAAATGTTGAGAAACTACTCAATATAAGGAAAAATTTATCATCCTATCCCTCTTGTTTAAGGGAACACTAGGGTAAGGTTTAACTCTTTATCGATTCATACATCATACTATCGGTTTTCTATTTGTACTGTTAATTCTTCAAATGTTTCTATAAGAGATTCTGTCTCCCAACCAAATTCATTTGCATTTTTGATATCTATTCCAACTTCACTTAATAATTGGCCTAATTGTTCAAAATCGTTAATGTCCTGCTCGGATATATTACTATAACTATCAAATGTGTCCATTGGATAAGGTCGATATTCACTCAAAACACCCCATAACTGCCTAAGAATTTCCAAATCTTTATCTGAAAGTGTATTCGAAGTGGCAGCAATATTCATACTAAGAGAAATACCTTCTATAGTATTAATTACTTCATCAGTAACCAAACTTGGATTTGCCCAATCATTATCACTTTGGTGTGTAATTTTATTGTTCAATGTAAATAAATTATCGGCGACATCCAATACAAGGACACGTTCTGTAACATAATTCATTTGATTAAATCCCCAAGCTACTATTGAAATCAATAAGACATTTAAAATTATGGAAGCTCTAATTAATATTCGAATTTTTTTACTCATTTTATCCTCCTGCCTTTTTAAATAGAAAGTTAGGTTACTTTTTAAACTGATTATACCTAATTTTACCATTTAGCAAGGTCGATCATATACTTAATTTCCAAATAAATGTAACAGTAGATTTATGACATTATTTTTTTAATAAAGAAAAGCGCTCCAAACCCTTGACATAGAAGGATTTGAAGCGCTTTTCAGTTAGTGAAATTTTTCTAAATAATTACGTCCCGGGAGGGATTCGAACCCCCGACCGACGGCTTAGAAGGCCGTTGCTCTATCCTGCTGAGCTACCGAGACATTTTTCTTTCCTATCAAATCTGATGGGAAAGACAAAATTTATTATATAATGATAACTATTGAATGTCAATCGTATTTTGAGAAATTTAGAAAATACCTTTTTCTATTTCCTTATTTTCCTCATCGTAAAATGTAACGACCCAGTTGGAGTCAGTCTTTTCAAGCAAGGCATAGCTCTTTTCCTTGCGACCACGAGGATTTGTTAAGCTGCCTGGGTTCACAAAGAGTATTCCGTCCTGCAGTTCTGCTCCCAATAGATGCGAATGACCAAAGCATACAACCGTAGCCTCAACCTCTTTCGCCCGATAAAAAAGAGGCATTAGCGTACTTTTTACGTTATGCTTATGACCATGAACTACTAAAAATCTCTCCTGATTTAGCTCCAGAATTCTTTCCTCTGGATAATGTTCATCAAAATCACAGTTACCTCGTACAATCTGAATTTCTTTATTGTCAAAATAAGCAGCTTCTAGCTCGCTATCACCACAATGAATGATTAGGTCAACATCCTGATTGTTGGCTATCACATGCTCCATTCTACGCTTGTCGCCATGTGTGTCGCTAATAACGAGTATTTTCATCCAATCACCCCAATAATTCTGTTAGTCTGGAGGATAACTGTTTAAGTGCATTTCCACGGTGAGATATAGCACCTTTTTCCTCAGGAGATAGCTCGGCCATCATTTTCCCTTCACTAGGTACAAAGAAAATTGGATCATAGCCGAACCCGTTTGTCCCTCTTCGCTCAGTTGCGATAATGCCTTCACATGTTCCTCGGACTGTAAATGGCTCGATGGATGGAGAGGCAACTGCAATTGCGCAAACAAAGCGAGCTGTTCTTTCGCTCTCAGGAACACCCTGAAGCTCTTCTAACACTTTTTGCATGTTTGCCTCATCACTCTTCTCTTCTCCTGCATATCGGGCAGAATAAACGCCTGGGCGGCCATCTAATGCGTCAATCTCAAGACCACTGTCATCCGCGATGACGATTGCCTGTAAATACTCTGCTAGAGCTCTCGCTTTTAATAATGCATTTTCTTCAAATGTTGTACCTGTTTCTTCCACATCCATATGCTCTGCTACGTCATGTAGCGTTAATACTTGATAACCATGTGGATGAAATAATGCTTCAAAATCCTTGGCTTTTCCTTTATTTTTTGTTGCGATAATAATTTGTTTCATTATGCATTCTCTCCCTCACCGATTTTATTCGCAAGGTCACCTAACGCAGCCTTTTGTATTTCAATTAATTGTTGGATGCCGTATTCACCATACTCCAACAGCTCATGTAGATCCTTCCTTGAGAAAGTCGCTTCCTCTCCTGTACCTTGAAGCTCCACGAACTCTCCATTGCCCGTTTGTATGATATTCATATCAACTGCAGCAGCTGAGTCCTCTTGATAGTTTAAATCAAGGACAACACCAATCTCTTCGACTACGCCAACGCTTGTCGCCGCTAGGAATTGTCGAACTGGGAATGTCGGAAGCTCTTTTTCTACGTATAGCTTATGTAAAGCAATCGTAAGGGCTACAAATGCGCCGGTGATACTGGCAGTTCTTGTCCCTCCATCTGCTTGAATGACATCACAGTCAATCCAGATAGTCTTTTCTCCGATTAATTCCAGGTCAACGACTGAACGCAGTGCTCGTCCGATTAGACGCTGAATTTCCATTGTGCGACCTGTGACCTTGCCTTTACTTGATTCACGCTGCGTACGAGCTTCTGTAGCCCTTGGGAGCATAGAGTACTCTGCAGTGATCCAGCCTTTTCCCTGTCCTCTTAAAAATGGTGGTACTCTGTCCTCGATTGTCGCATTACAGATGACCTTTGTATTTCCCACGGAAATGAGAACAGATCCCTCTGGGTGCATTAAATAATTGGTATCGATTTTTACTTCTCTTAGTTGCTTTGGTTGTCGTCCATCAATTCTGCTCATCATATTCTCCTTTAATGTTTTGGACAAAAGAAGACCCCGCTATCTGAAATCTTCTAACAGGGTCCTTTTTAAAATGAAATTGTTCTTACGTCAGCGTTTGGTATTGCTAACCATTTTTCTGCAATTGTTTTAAATATCGGTACAGAGCCAGTTGTATAGAATATAGGCGTCTTCATCCCTTTTTCAGGATGGTGCAACTGATGATAATCTAAGTACTCCTTCACATCATGCGCAGTTTCCTCCGCAGAGGATAGTACATGTATAGTATCACCAACCGCCTCTTCAATATGCTTTTGCAGTAGCGGATAATGTGTACAGCCCAAGATGACCGTATCGAATTGCTCCGTTTTTAAGGGAGCGAGAGCTTCAAAAACCATCTTTCTTGCAAACTCACCCTCGTACTCATTACTTTCTACGATGGGAACAAATGTTGGACAAGCTAATCCAATTATCTTGCTGGAGGAATGAAGAGCAGCTATCGCTTCTTCATAAGCTCCGCTTTTAATTGTACCGCTTGTACCTAATACTACAATTTCATGTGTTTTCGTTGCTTTACTAGCTGCACGCGCCCCTGGAAAAATAACGCCAATCACAGGGAATGGCATTTTCTTACTTAAAGAGTTGAGTGCTACCGCAGTTGCAGTATTGCATGCTATCACTAGCATTTTAATATTCATTTTAGACAGGGCGAGAGCCATCTGCCACGTAAACTTTCGTACCTCTTCACTCGACCTCGGCCCATATGGGCATCTTGCTGTATCGCCAATATATATAATTTCTTCGTCTGGGAGGAGTCGCATGATTTCTTTTGCTACAGTTAATCCTCCGACTCCGGAATCTATCACACCTATTGGGGCTTTCACGTTAATTCCTCAGTTCTTCATCGCTTGATGTAATTTTTCTAATAAAGTTGATAAATTTGCTACTTGTTCTGGTTCGAATTGCTTTAAAACCTCTTCAAGGTATTGCTGTCGCTTTTCAATTACCTCTTGGATAATTCTTTCTCCTTCCACTAGAAGGTGAATGCGAACAACCCGACGATCCTGTTCGTCTCTCACCCGCTGGACTAACTCATTTTTCTCCATTCGATCAATGAGGTCCGTGGTTGTGCTAAAAGCTAAGTACATTTTATTTGATAATTCCCCAATTGTCATATCACCATGCTCATAGAGCCATTGCAATGCAACAAATTGTGGAGGTGTAATTGTATAAGAATTAAGGATTTGACGCCCTTTTTGTTTAATAATACCGGAAATATGTCGAAGCTCTTTTTCTATAAAAGCAACATCTTCCAGGTTTTGCTTAACCATGTTTGTTTCCTCTGCCATATGCTTCACTCCTCAAAACAATACATCTATCTATTATTGTGAACTGTTCTGAGGAAAATGGCAAGGATTCATATTAATCCAATGACAATTCACCCAACCTTAATAGTTCAACAATTGCTTGTGATCTTCCAGAAACGCCAAGTTTTTGGATGGTGTTCGAAATATGGTTTCTAACAGTCTTTTCACTAATAGATAGCTGAATTGAAATATCCTTTGTAGAATTGTCCTCTACGAGTAATTGAAAAATTTGACGTTCTCTACTCGTCAATATTGATCGTTGCTGATTTCCATCGTACAATGCCATAGCCCCCTATCCGCTCTCCTTCTAACGTATGTAGGGTATATAGAGGTGGTGACGGCTACAGAATACTCTTTTCAAAAACTTTTCGTTCTTCTTCCGTCCATTTTGCAGCTTTTCCCGTTTTTCTTTCAATTTGTACGATCGTACCTCTTCCAGTAAACACAGTTTCATCTTTCGCATTTTTCGCCATATAATGAATATCTACAGAAGAGCCACCAATAGAATTCGCCTTCACATAAATACGTAGCTTTTCATCAAAGAAAACCTGCTTGACGTAATCACATTGAAGATCTGCTACTACAGGTATTTTTTCTCCCTTGGGATTCAACCAGTCATTCATTAGTTTGATATGTTTAAAATATTCAATACGGGCATATTCAAAATAAGCAAAATTGACGGTGTTATTTAAGTGACCGTACATATCCGTTTCAGAAAAACGAACACTTACCTCTGAATAAAAAGAAAACTCTTTCTCCCATGTTGCTAAATCTTCTATGTATGATGCTCTCATTACTTCATCCCCTTTTCCTTTGTCACAAAATGAATAGTTATTCATTTTTATTATTGTAACAAAGAAAGAAAAAAACTGCATAGAATTTTTTGTTCTACGCAGTTTTATATTATATTAGTCTACCATGTTATCGCTTCCGAAGAAGTTTCTAAACATTTGAACTGTTGTATCACGGTTAAGCGCAGCAATTGAAGTTGTTAATGGAATACCTTTTGGACATGCGATGACACAGTTTTGTGCGTTACCACAGTTTGCAAGGCCTCCATCTCCCATGATTGCATTTAAGCGCTCGTCTTTGTTCATCGCACCAGTTGGATGAGCATTAAACAAACGTACTTGTGAAAGTGGAGCTGGTCCAATAAATGAAGCACTTTCATTTACATTTGGACACGCTTCTAAACAAACACCACAAGTCATACATTTGGAAAGCTCGTAAGCCCATTGGCGTTTACGCTCTGGCATACGTGGTCCCTCACCAAGATCATAAGATCCATCGATTGGTACCCATGCTTTTACTTTTTTCAAAGCGTCAAACATACGGCTTCTATCAATTTGAAGGTCACGTACTACTGGAAACGTTCTCATTGGTTCCAATTTGATTGGCTGCGTCAACTGATCAATTAGAGTAGAACAAGATTGACGTGGACGACCATTAATAACCATCGAACATGCTCCACACACTTCTTCAAGACAGTTCATGTCCCAAGTAACAGGTGCAGTAGCTTTCCCCTCAGCGTTTACTGGGTTGTTACGGATTTCCATTAATGCGGAGATAACGTTCATATTTGGACGCCAATTTACTTCGAATTTTTCCCAATATGGTTTAGATTCTGGAGTATCCTGACGGAAAATTTCAAGCTGTACTTTTTTTGTTTCCGTAGCTGTCACCATGATTAATGTTCTCCTTTCTTAGAAGAATAATCGCGTTTACGTGGTGGAACAAGCGATACGTCTATATCTTCATAGTGGAAAATAGGCGCTCCGGTTGCTGGATCAAATTTAGCCATTGTAGTTTTCATCCACTCTTCATCATTTCGCTCTGGGAAATCAGGTTTGTAGTGAGCGCCACGGCTTTCATTACGATTCAATGCTCCTAACGTAATAACACGTGCTAAGTATAACATATTCTTCAATTGACGAGTAAATGATGCGCCTTGGTTTGACCAGCGTTGCGTATCATCCATATTAATATTTTCATATCTTTCAAGAAGCTCTTGGATTTTTTTATCTGTAGCCTCTAATTTATCGTTGTAACGAACAACTGTTACGTTGTCTGTCATCCACTCACCAAGCTCTTTGTGTAGCAAGTAGGCATTTTCAGTTCCACGCATAGCAAGTGTTGCATCCCATTTCTCTTGCTCTTCCTTCACTGCCTCTTCATAAATAGAAGCATCTAAATCGTCAGCATGAGAGTCTAGGGATTTCATATATTTTACTGCATTTGGACCGGCAACGCTTCCACCGAATACTGCAGAAAGTAATGAGTTAGCTCCTAAACGGTTTGCACCATGTTGAGAATAATCACATTCACCAGCTGCAAATAATCCAGGGATATTTGTCATTTGGTCATAGTCAACCCATAATCCACCCATTGAATAGTGAACTGCAGGGAAGATTTTCATTGGAACTTTACGAGGGTCATCACCTGTGAATTTCTCATAAATTTCGATAATTCCACCTAGTTTAACGTCTAGTTCATGTGGATCCTTATGGGAAAGATCAAGGTATACCATGTTTTCCCCGTTAATACCTAGCTTTTGGTTAACGCATACATCAAAGATTTCACGTGTTGCAATATCACGTGGTACTAAGTTACCGTATGCAGGATATTTTTCTTCTAAGAAGTACCATGGCTTACCATCTTTATATGTCCAGATACGTCCACCTTCTCCACGTGCTGATTCCGACATTAGTCGAAGCTTGTCGTCTCCAGGAATTGCTGTTGGGTGGATTTGAATGAATTCTCCATTTGCATAGTATGCACCTTGTTGATATACGATACTAGCTGCAGAACCAGTGTTAATAATAGAGTTTGTTGTTTTACCAAAGATAATCCCAGGTCCACCTGTTGCTAGAATAACAGCATCAGAACGGAATGCACGGATTTCCATAGATTGAAGGTTTTGCGCTTTAATACCACGGCAATGTCCGTTTTGGTCTTTAATAATACCCAGGAATTCCCAACCTTCATATTTTGTTACTAAACCTTCTACCTCGAAACGACGAACTTGCTCGTCAAGTGCGTAAAGCAATTGCTGACCAGTTGTCGCACCAGAGAAAGCTGTACGGTGATGAAGTGTACCACCAAAGCGACGGAAGTCTAAAAGACCTTCTGGAGTACGGTTGAACATAACTCCCATACGGTCGAATAAGTGAATAATTCCAGGAGCAGCGTCTGTCATTGCTTTTACTGGAGGTTGGTTAGCTAAGAAGTCTCCACCATATACAGTGTCATCTAAGTGAACTGCAGGTGAATCTCCCTCACCTTTTGTATTTACAGCCCCGTTTATTCCGCCTTGAGCACAAACAGAGTGTGAGCGTTTTACGGGAACTAATGAAAATAGATCTACTGGCGTACCTTCCTCGGCAGCCTTCATTGTTGCCATCAGTCCTGCTAGACCTCCACCGACAACAATCAGTTTATTCTTTGCCATTCTATCTCACTCCTCATTAATTAAGTAGTTTTAAAGTGTAGTAGGTTCTTATCTAAATGCCAGAAGCGCCTGTACACCAACTACAGATATCGCTATGAAGATTATTAAAGTTACATAAGTAGTGATTCTTTGTGATTTTGGAGATTGTGTAATTCCCCAGCTAATAAGGAAAGACCAAATTCCGTTTGCTAAGTGGAATGCCGCAGAGACAACCCCAGCAATATAGAAACCTAGCATCCAATTGTTTGCCAGAATTTCTTCCATCATATTAAAGTTAACTTCCTTCGCACCAATTGCTTTTTGGAAACGAGTTTCAAATACATGCCATGCGATAAATACAACTAAGAAAATACCGGTAAAACGTTGGAAAATGAATAACCAGTTTCTTAGGGTACCATATCTATTTGGATTATACTTAACCGTAAATGCGATATAAATACCATAGAAAGCATGGAATAGCAATGGAATGTAAATTACAAATATTTCCATCCAAATGAGGAACGGCATACTTTCCATAAACCCAACAGCATTGTTATAAGCCTCTTCTCCTCTTGTGGCAAAATGGTTTATTACTAAGTGAACCATTAAGAATGCTCCTACTGGAATAATACCAAGTAGAGAATGCAAACGACGCATGTAAAATTCGCGTTCTTTCGTCAACAAAATAACCCCCCTCAAATTGACATAAAACAAAAAGATTTATTATTTCGATAAAATAATTGTATCAATTTTGTTTATTGTCTTCATGTTTCGAATTTATGACATATCCATTGTACTCTCAACATTTTGGAGCGTCAAGGCATGTTTGGGCATTTTGCATATCTTTCCCTCTGTTTCCTCTATAACAGATTGTATCTTTTTTCACAAAGTATTCCTTTTCTCTAGAAAAAGTATTTATGCTAAAATAGAGTAGTAGTTTTGTTAAATTGCGTTGAAAGTAGGGTTGTACATGGGTGAAAGAGAAGAGTCCCAGGTTTCTACCTTCGGGTATGAGCTGTTAAGAGATCACGTTCTCACTTCCATTCTCGGGAAACATGAAAAAGATATTTTATATTGGGCGGGAAAAGATCTTGCTCGAAAATTTCCCCTTTATTCAATGGAAGAAGCTGTCTCATTCTTTCACGAAGCAGGTTGGGGAAAGCTTGAATTAGAGAAATCCACAAAGGATTCCTTGTCCTATCTTTTACATATGTATCATTTACCTCCTAGCGGAGTAAATAGATGCCATAGCTTGGAGGCGGGTTTTCTAGCTGAGCAACATCAAAAAATTGAGGGCTATCTGACAGAATGCTATGATGAGATTACAAAAAAGACAGGAATTGTCTCTTTTCTTATTAAATGGGATGCAAAAAGTAAATAACAAAGAAACTGCCAATCCATGATAACTGGATTGGCTTTTTTATCTGGAGCTTAGTTACTGATTGCCAAACCAAATTCCTCATGCAAAGCATTTGCCGCTTGAATCATATTTTCCTGTGGAACTACTACGGACACTTTTATTTCTGAGGTGCTGACCATTTTAATCGGCACATTTTCCTTTCTCAATCGATCAAACATTTGTGCAGCCACCCCCGGATTAGAGACCATACCTGAACCAACTATTGAAATTTTTGAAAGACCTACTTCAAAATCCGCAAAAGTAAAACCGAGTTGTCCCTTATGGGATTCTAAGACAGAAATCGCCTCCGCAAGGGATTCCTTTTTAATAGAGAAAGATACAGTAGGCTTTACACCGTCAATAATACTTTGGACAATAATATCCACATTTATATGATGATTTGCCAAGGTGGTAAATATGGAGGACAACGATCCATTGAAAGGCACCTCATATTCGATTGTTAACCGTACTATATCTGCTTCAAACGCTACTCCACGAACAATCAGGTTTTTTTCCAAATCTACTTCCTCCTTTAATATAGTACCTTCCCCTTCGTTATAACTCGCTCTAACCCTGAGAGGAATTTTATAGTTTTTGGCAAATTCAACTGCCCTCGGATGAAGCACACCTGCTCCCAAGTTAGCAAGTTCTAGCATTTCATCGTATTCTAACTGTTTTAGCTTTCTTGCATCTCTCACATACCTTGGATCGGACGTATACACACCATCCACGTCTGTATAGATATCGCAAATGTCTGCTTCAATTGCAGCTGCAATCGCTACTGCAGTGGTATCAGAGCCGCCTCTACCAAGCGTCGTAATAGCAGAGTCTTTTGTCATGCCTTGGAATCCTGCTACAATGACTACCTGTCCTTCTGATAAGTAGGATTGAATATTTTCTGATTCTAGTTTTTCAATTCGAGCATTTCTATGTACCTGGTCAGTTATAATGCCTGCTTGCCAACCAGTTAAGGAAATTGCTTTTATTCCAAGGGCATTTAATTGGATAGCCAATAAGGACATTGTTACCTGTTCTCCAGTTGATAGAAGCATATCCATCTCCCTTTTCACTGGTGTGTCCGTAATCTCTGCTGCTAGTTTTTCTAACTCATCCGTTGACTTGCCCATGGCTGACACAACGACAACAATTTGATGCCCCTTTTCTCTTTCTATTCGAATCCGTCTTGCTACATGCTCAATTTTTTCTATAGAACCTACAGATGTTCCTCCAAATTTCATGACAATTCTACTCACGTATTTTTCATCTCCCTTTTTTCTCTATGACATACGTCATCTCGGGTTAACCCCGAGTCTCTGTTGGGATAAAAAAAAGCTTTTCACATATTGTGAAAAGCTAACTCTCATACACGGTCAAAAAGATGTCCATTTGAGATAGCCCTCCAGAATATACATTCTGACAATCCTACATTTCTTAAACGCAGGACCAACATAGAATGAGAAAAGCCATCCTATATTTCGGCGAACAACCCTTTCCTCTACAATCGCAGGAACTTTTCTTCCTCCTGTAGATTACTCTTGTTGACTCGCACCTCTATCTTCACTGAAAAGTGAATATTAAGTTTTTACTAACATAACACAGTATTATTCGGAAGACAAGGAACTTTTTTGAAAATGCTCCACTAATTGTTCGGATAATTTAGCAGGAATACCAGCTTCCATAAATTCTTCCTTTGTAGCTGCTTCCATACGCTTTAAAGAGCCAAAATGCTTTAATAGCTGTTTTTTACGAGTAGGGCCTACTCCTGGAATACCATCTAAAGAAGAGGCAATTGTATGCTTTCCTCTTTGCTGCCTGTGGAAAGTGATAGCAAATCGATGGACCTCATCCTGGATACGCTGAAGAAGATAGAAAGCCTCACTAGTACGTTTCATTGGAATAATTGCAAGCGGATCGCCATAAAGAAGAGAGGAGGTTTGGTGCTTACCATCCTTAGCTAGACCTGCTATTGGAATATCTAATCCCAATTCATCCTCTATAATCTCCCTAGCCGCTTCTATTTGCCCTTTCCCTCCATCAATAATGATTAAGTCGGGAAGTGGAAGATCGTCCTTTAACACTCGTATATACCTTCTCCTTACAACCTCACGCATAGCACCATAATCATCGTGCTTTGCGGCAGTTCGTGTTTTATATTTACGATAATCTTTTTTATGTGCCTTTCCATCGACAAATACGACCATTGCAGATACAGCATCTGTTCCGTGAATATGAGAATTATCAAAAGCCTCTATCCGTTTAGGAGCAGCTATCCCCATTAGCTTACCAAGTTCCTCCACCGCTCCGATTGTTCGTTCTTCTTGTCTTTCAATTAAGTGAAACTTCTCTGTTAATGCAATTTCCGCATTTTTTTGTGCTAGGTCTACTAGGTTTTTCTTAGTACCCTTTTGCGGAACGATTACTTTCATTTGCAAGAGCTCCGTCGCAAGCTCTATATTTGTCGTAGCAGGAACGTATATTTCTTTCGGTTTAATATGCTCAGCCTTTGCATAAAACTGCCCTAGGAAGGTAAGAAACTCTTCTTCTGGATCACGATAAAGCGGGAATAGAGATACGTCTCTTTCTATTAGCTTACCTTGGCGAATAAAAAACACCTGCACACACATCCAACCCTTATCCACCTTGTAGCCAAAGATATCTCGATTTGTAAAATCATTCATCGTCATCTTTTGTTTTTCCATCACTTGGTCAATATGGGCAATCTGATCTCTATATTCTTTCGCCCTTTCAAATTCTAGATTCTCTGCTGCGTGATTCATTTTTTCCGTTAAGCTCTTTTTTACATCTCCATGGCCACCATTTAAAAAACTGATGATTCCTTGGATGATTTCCGTATAGTCATTGTCCTCAATATCATTCACACATGGAGCCAAACATTGACCAATATGATAATAGAGACACACCTTGTTTGGGAGCTTCTGACATTTGCGGAGGGGATATAAACGATCAAGCAGCTTTTTTGTTTCATATGCTGCATGGGCATTTGGATAAGGACCAAAGTATTTCCCTTTGTCCTTCTTAACCTGTCTAGTAATAATCAGCTTAGGATTTTTTTCAGCTGTAATTTTTATATATGGATACGTTTTGTCGTCCTTCAGCATGACGTTATATTTAGGGTCATGCTTTTTGATAAGATGAAGCTCTAAAATCAGTGCTTCTAGCTCGGTCGACGTTACGATATATTCAAAGTCAACGATTTCTTGTACTAATCTTTGGGTCTTTCCATCATGTGAACCGGTAAAATAGGAACGTACTCGGTTCTTTAATACCTTGGCTTTTCCGACATAAATAATAGTGCCCTGTCTGTCCTTCATCAGGTAACAGCCGGGCTGGTCAGGTAAAATGGCACATTTCTGTTGAATTAATTCGTTCATTTCATCACCTTTTAAGAAAAGCACAAGCGCCTATGTCTGTCCCGATAAGTAAATGGGGAACAGTAAGGAGACCACACCACCACAACTGTGGCACAAGTAATCTCGAGGGGTCAAGGCGCTGGAGCTAGACTAGAATTATATACTTTCTTGTCTTTAAAAAAACCGGGCGCCTAAAAGGACCCGGTTTTATTTATTAAGCATTTTTTTCTACAAATTGAGCTAATGCTTCTTTTGGTTGGAAGCCTACCACTTTATCTACTGGCTTACCATCTTTGAATAATACTAGTGTAGGGATAGACATGATACCAAATTCGCTAGCAGTAGCTTGGTTTTCATCTACGTCTACTTTTACGATTTTCACTTTATCGCTCATTTCAGCATCTAATTCCTCAAGTACTGGAGCGATCATTTTACATGGTCCGCACCAAGTCGCCCAGAAATCTACTAATACTAATCCGTTTTCTACTTCTTGATTGAAGGTTTGATCTGTACCGTGAACAATTGCCATTTTTATATTCCTCCTTTGGTAACTCTAAGTAAGATTATAGCAGACAAAAAAAGCTAGTTCTACATTTTAGCTTAGAGGTATCATTCTATACTTTCAATCAGTAAAAGTCCATATTGCGATATTGTAATTTACCCTTTTGGCTAGTTGATAAACTGGTTTTAAAGACAATGGAATATACGTATGAAGGATTTATGTTAGGCAATAAATAATTAAGATAAATAATGGCTCATGTCACTATTATAAGAAAAGAAGAAACAAGTATATTGCGCTCTCTTGCGAACGCTTTCCGTGAGGCCAACAGGATGTTGGTCAGGAAAACGTTGTCACACGATGTGACGTTTTTAGTTTTCCCTCCCAAAAATAAGCCATCACCGAACGCTTGCGTGTGCCGTTGTAATGTCTCAACTGTCTCACTCATCCCACTGGAGTCGTCGCTGTTCGCTTCTTTACTATAAGAATCAGCTTGACCAAATGAGCAGTTGCTTATTCACTAGTAAACTATAAAGAAATAGATTGAAAACTCCAATATAAATTCAGCTATTCTTATTGGCTTCTGAGCTGCTCTGAGAAGGCTCCTGAACGTAACATTTGGAAATGTTGTTTATATGATTTATAAGTCTTTATTGCTGTTCTAAATCAGCTCGCTTCCACTTTTTCCTTGCAAAAGTTCCCACAATTAATAAAATAACTGCATTGATAATCAAAAGACCACCAAAAGTAAGCCCCGCCACAGCGCCTGCAATTCCATCTCCAACATTACGACCAACGTTATTCATTGTCAGAACTAGAACTATTGGGGAAGAAATAATAAAAATAACACCTGCCATTATCCATACCGACCAATTCAATCTTGATAAAAAAATCACAAATACATTAAGAATAAAGAGAACTAAAACGAATATAACCAAAGAATTCATAAAAAACCTCCTTAAATATATTTTTAATAAATATACCATTAAATCTGGATAATATTAGACATCCAAATCGCGATTTATGAATATTAAAGAAGGTTTATATATTAAATCCAAACTTCTTCAAAATATAAAAACTTGTAACATAAACGATTAGAAGAGCAATTAACGAGTATAAAAGGTTTTTAGGCACTAATGTATTGGCTATGTTAATTTATATTGTTGTTTTAACATAAAAACTCAGAGTTGCCCCTGATTTACGGGTCAACTCTGTATCGTCAACCAACTCTTGACGTAGTATCTGTTAATTTACATTTTTAGTTATTCATCTGATTTAATGATGTTCTTCTTGTGAGAAATGCAATTATACATAACAGAATGCCTAATGACCCCGTTCCCAATGGAAATACTAAAGGAAAGATGAATGAAGGATACACCTTCGTAATGTCTGAATAATAGCCCATACTCATTAACGATGCACCCGCCTCGTTTATTAGACGAACCGCAAGTGGATTTTTATTTCGCTTTTCATAGGAAACTTCTTCTTCGGTAATATCACCTTGCTTATCAATCCAAATAATTTTCCATCTACGATGGTTCATTGCTTCATCATCGTCTGTGAGACGTTGTACGATGGCTATCTTTTCGTTAACAGTTAAAATATCGAGCCAAGAAAAATAACGGCTTCCTCTATCACGATTTGAGAGCCAGATTTCGTCTGCTTGTGAGACTTCTTTACCATCAACTAATAGATGAAGTTTCACGATATCTCCAGCTTCTACTCTTTCTTCTTTATCCCATAGGATTAAACTTCCCTTTTTACCAGTTTGTTCTTCAACTATCTCTATGGTGCGACCGTTGATTTCAATTTCCTGCACATCGATAGTTGAGGGGTAGCCTTGCTCAGTATATGCATGTTCGATTTTATAGCGACTATTTAGATTCCAATCGATTACTATTTCTCTTAGTATTTGAAATAATGGTATCGCTGAAATAACCAATAGGATAAGACTAATAATTAATAACTTTTTCTTCATTTCACCCCTCCTTGATAACTGCCAATATTCGAGGATAATATACTCAAAATCGATACGTTCTTAATGAACGATAAGTTTCATTAATTGGTAATAAACAACTGTCTACTATTATTTTGCTGATGGAACCATCATCACTTCTGTGCTTCACAATTTCGAGGAATTGAAACCAACTCAAATTCGACTGTGATAGCTATCCATGTTTTGGAGTTATGAATCTGCGATAAATGATTACGATGATAACCAAAAAACGATGACAAAAATTTTACCACCACATAATAAAGAGCATCGAATCGAAATTCGATGCCCTTTCGTTTATTTACGCATTCACTTTAAGTTTTTTGAATTCCTCTGTTAGCATTGGGATTACTTCGAATAGATCTCCAACGATTCCGTAGTCAGCAACTTTAAAGATGTTTGCTTCTGGGTCTTTGTTGATTGCAACGATAATTTTAGAGTTAGACATACCTGCTAAATGTTGAATTGCTCCAGAGATACCTGCTGCAATATAAAGGTCTGGTGTTACTACTTTACCAGTTTGCCCGATTTGTAGTGAATAATCACAGTAGTCAGCGTCACAAGCTCCACGAGAAGCACCAACAGCTCCACCTAATACATCCGCAAGCTCTTTTAGCGGGCCAAAGCCTTCTTCACTTTTCACACCACGTCCACCAGCGATAACAACCTTCGCTTCTGAAAGATCTACACCCTCAGATGATTTGCGAACTACTTCTTTAATGATAGTACGTAGGTTTGTAATATCTACTGATAGAGATGATAAGTCTGCAGATTTGCTGTCATCTTTTGCAAGAGGAGCAATGTTGTTTGGACGAATGGTAAGGAAATCAATGCCATCCTTCACTTTTACTTTTTCAAATGCTTTACCGGAGTAGATTGGACGGATATATACTGCATCATCTCCTTCTCCTTCAATAGCAGTTACATCCGAAACCAATCCGATTTGTAGCTTGCTTGCGATTTTTGGAGAAAGATCTTTTCCTAGTGCAGTATGTCCAAAAACAATGGACTCAGGATTTTCTTGCTCAATAACAGCCATAAATGCTTGCCCAAAGCCGTCAGATGTATATTGCTTTAAATGTGGGTGCTCCACAGTAATGACACGGTCAGCCCCATATTTGCCTAACTCAGCAGCTAAGTCTTGAACAGCGTCTCCAAGTAAAACAGCTACTACCTCTCCGCCACCAGAAATTTGCTTTGCAGCAGCGATTGCTTCATATGATACGTTACGAAGTGCACCTTCACGTGCTTCCCCTAAAACTAAAACTTTTTTAGACATGTTTTGTTCCTCCCATTTTGTTAATGACATATTCGAGATAGATACTTGTAAGCTAGAAACGTATCTATTAAACTACTTTTGCTTCAGAGTGAAGTAAGTGAACTAACTCTTTCACTTGATTTGCTAGCTCTCCCTCTAACACTTTTCCAGCTTCCTTTTTAGGAGGTAGATAGATTTCGATTGTTTCTGTTTTTGCTTCTACGTCATCTTCATCGATATCAAGGTCATCTAATTCGATTTCTTCTAGAGGTTTTTTCTTCGCCTTCATAATTCCTGGTAAAGAAGGATAGCGAGGTTCGTTTAATCCTTGTTGAGCAGTTACTAAAAGTGGTAAGGAAGTTTCTAATACTTCTGTGTCCCCTTCCACATCACGTTTAATAGTAGCTGTTGTTCCGTTAATTTCTAGGTTTGTAATAGTAGTTACATAGTTAATGCCTAGTAATTCAGCAACTCGTGGTCCAACTTGACCAGAACCGCCATCAATTGCAACATTACCAGCCAGGATCAAATCTGCATCTTTATCCTTCAAGTATTCTGCAATGATATGCGCTGCAGTAAATTGGTCCATTTCTTCCACATCATCTTCTGTATTGATAAGGACTGCTTTATCTGCACCCATAGCTAGAGCTGTACGAAGTTGCTTTTCTGCATCTTCTCCGCCCATTGTGATAACTGTTACTTCTCCGCCGTGTGCGTCACGAACTTGGATTGCTTCTTCGATTGCATACTCATCGTAAGGATTGATGATGAATTCAGCACCATCTTCTTGAATTTTCCCCCCGCTTACAACGATTTTCTCCTCCGTATCAAATGTACGTTTCACTAAAACATAAATGTTCATGTTAGCATCCTCCTTTGATTATTTACCTCTAAAAACAGGTTGTCTCTTTTCAATAAAAGCTGAAATCCCTTCCTTGGCGTCCTCAGAGACAAAGACAGTTCCAAATGAATCGGCTTCGGCTTTCACCCCTTCATGGTAGGAAGCAGGCTTCACATATTGAAGCATTTTAAGCGCTTCTTTCACAGCAATCGGGCTCTTTTTGGCAATCTTTACAGCCAGTTCGTTTGCTCGATCAAAAAGCTCCTCTTCCTTATAAGCATGATTTGCTAGACCAAGTCTTGCGGCCTCTTCCCCACTTATTGGCTCGCTAGTGAGCAGCATTTCTGCTGCTTTCGCAAATCCTACATATCGAGGAAGTCTTTGAGTCCCTGCGAATCCAGGTATCAAGCCTAATTGAAGCTCTGGTAGCCCAAGCTTAGCTGTCTCTGAAACTAGTCGAATATGACAGCTCATTGCTAGCTCAAGACCGCCACCTAAGGCAGCACCATGGATAGCAGCAATTACTGGCTTAGAGAATGTCTCGACACGTTCAAAAATCGCTTGACCACTAGCAGCTAGCTCTGAAAACTCTTTGCCACTTGTTACTTGTGTAAATTCCTTAATGTCCGCCCCTGCTGAGAAAAAGCGTCCTTCGCCTTTAAGCAAGATAACTCGAACATTTTCATCGTTTTCCACAGCATCTAACAGGCTATTTACTTCTAAAATTACACCCCTTGCTAAAGCGTTTGCTGGTGGACGATTAAGTGTAACCGTTGCTACATGATCTTCCACTGTCCATGACAAAAATTCCATTTGCTCACATCCTCTTTTAGCTTTTAATACCATTTAATAGGAGACGGTGTACCTTGCTTGTTTGGGCAACCAAATCATATTTATACTCATTCATCACCCAAGTGGTTGTCGTCTCATCAATTGTACCAAAAACCATTTGTCTCGCTAAACGAATATCCACTGAATATTCGAACTCCTTATTTTCTATTCCTTCTTTTAGGATAGAATCCAAGAGAACAAGGTAATTTTTGAGAATTGCATTAATGCGAATTCGTAAAGCAAGATTTGATTGTCTTAGCTCCAACTGAGTAACAGTTGCTAAATGATGATTTTCAGAAAGCACGGTGAAATGATTCTCAATCATCTTATATAATTTTTCAGAAGCGCTAATATCCTCTTTTAGAATTTCTTTTAGGTTATCAGCAAACACTTCCATCTTTTCTTCAAAGACAGATATTAAAATATCCTCTTTGTTTTTGAAATATAAGTAAATTGTTCCGTCCGCAACTCCAGCTTGCTTTGCAATTTTAGATACTTGTGATTGGTGATATCCGTTTTCTGCGATAACTATGATTGCTGCGTCGATAATTTGCTTATACTTAGGTTTGTCCTTCTTCAATGAATCCACCACCAAAATAAAAATATGAATGATGATTCATTCATATTTTTATTTTATATTCAATTTTTTCTTCTGTCAATCTTCAAATTAACTCGGCACTGCTTCCTTCTCCGCTTTTTCTTTTTCCTCAGCGATCAGACTTCTTCTTAATATCTTTCCTACTGCTGTTTTTGGAAGCTCGGTCCTAAATTCATATAATCTAGGCACTTTATATGCAGCAAGATTTTCTCTGCAATGTTTATTTAATTCTTCCTCAGTTGCAGTTTTTCCTTCTTTTAATACAATATACGCCTTAACTGTTTCTCCACGATACGGATCAGGCACACCTGCCACAACACATTCCTGTATTGCAGGATGCTCATATAGCACTTCTTCCACATCACGAGGGTAAATATTAAAGCCTCCCGCAATAATTAAATCTTTTTTACGGTCAACTACAAAAAAGTAACCGTTTTCATCCATGTACCCTAAATCACCTGTCAAAAGCCATCCATCTCTCATCGTCGCTTCTGTTTCCTCAGGTCTGTTCCAATAGCCTTTCATTACTTGAGGTCCTTTAATAGCGATTTCACCTATCTCTCCAAGTGGGAGCGGGTCTGTTGAATCTATACCAAAAATTCGCACGTCGGTATCAGGCCATGGTAATCCAATAGACCCCTTTACACGTGCATTACGATCGTAGATTAGATTTGCATGAGTCACTGGAGATGTTTCCGTTAAGCCGTAGCCCTCCACCAAGTTACCACCAGTTATCGTCTCAAATTGCTCTTGTATTTCTATTGGTAATGCTGCAGAACCACTCATACATGCTTGAATAGAGGATAAATCATACTTCTTTACATCTGGATGATTTAAGATACCTATATACATAGTTGGTGCTCCCGGGAAAAGAGTAGGTTTTTGCTTATGAATTGCTTTTAAAGCAGTTTCCACATCAAATTTTGGTATAAGTACCATCTTGTTTCCTTGCATGACTGATAACACAAGCACTGTTGTCAGCCCATACACGTGGAAGAAAGGTAGCATAGCTAAGACGATTTCTTCCCCTGGTTTACATTTATATAGCCATGCATTACACATAGACGCGTTTGCAACCATGTTTTTATGCGTTAACATAACACCCTTCGGAAACCCTGTTGTTCCTCCAGTGTATTGTAGCAAGGCAAGGTCTTCTTCAAAATTAAAAGGGACATCAATAGTATCTGTTTTATTTATTTTCATAATTTCTGTAAATAAATGATTCATTCCACGATGTTCTACTTTTACACTAAAGCCATATTGTTTCTTCTGGATAAAAGGATAGATGAGATTTTTCGGGAACGGCAAATAGTCTTTAATTCCTGTAATAATCACATTTTCCAGATCAGTTTCCTTTAATACCTTTGTTACCCTAGGAAATAAGATATCCATAGCAAGTATAACCTTTGCACCAGAGTCTTTCATTTGATAAGAAAGCTCGCGTTCCGTGTATAAAGGATTTGTTTGCACTACTATAGCCCCAGCGTAAAGTATTCCATAGTAGCCTATTACTCCTTGTGGACAGTTTGGTAGCATAATAGCTACACGGTCACCAGGTTTGATTCCTAATGACACCAAGTAATTTGCAAACTTCATTGAAGACTCATATAGCTCTTTGTACGTTACATCTCTCCCCATGAAATGTATTGCTACCTTCGACGGAAACCTTTTATAAGCTCGAGTTAAGTACTCCTGAACCGGAATAGATTCGTAGTCGAGCGAATGCGGGATTTCTGGCGGGTAGTGAGAAAGCCATGGTTTTTCAGTCATTTGTTTGCCCCCTTTGTTCGATTTTAATAGAGTGAATATTCCTATTTTTAATTATAGATAAAAATGAATGACAATTCAATTCTTAAAATAAAAAAGACTGTTTATCCGCTAGTTCAGTTGAAGGAGCGAGTATAAACAGTCTTGATAAATGAGCGGTTAACTTATTCTATTAGTTTAATGCTAAATATATTATACCTAC
Organism: Psychrobacillus sp. Z16_25; assembly: GCF_056856695.1. Lineage (NCBI taxonomy): Bacteria > Bacillati > Bacillota > Bacilli > Caryophanales > Bacillaceae > Psychrobacillus > Psychrobacillus sp. Z16_25. The sequence goes on from NZ_JBXEOV010000009.1 coordinate 62,000, forward strand.
CACGACAAAAATAACGCAGACAACCATTAAAACTTTCGACAATTTTTCCATGTAAGCCTCTCCTACTATATACTTGCTCCTATTACGAAGGACAATCCAACCGAAATTACCAAGGAGATAAAGCCGACAGAGCGATTATCCTTTGCTATCTCCTGATCAACATTAAAAGAAGGGGTTAGAAATTCAAAAAGCAAATATGCAATGATTAGTAGAGTGAAACCATAGAGGCCCCACCCGAGCATTTCTAATAAGGTGTTATGTTCCTCTATGGAATATTTGAAAATATTACACACACCAAAAATCTTACCCCCTGTTGCCATTGCAACAGAGACGTTACCTTTTTTTATTTCTTCCCAATTTCGATACCTAGTCACGATTTCGAACAGGACCATGGATACTACAAGGCAGAGTATAACGACACTAAAATAACCTGCAGCTTCGACTAAAGGATTGGACCAAAAACTAGACAGTAACATTTACTCACTAACCCCTTCACTTTTTTCCTCTTTACGAAAAATAAAGAGAAAAAGTTCCCAGTTATTATTTTTATTATTTTAATTCTACCACGGTCACACCATGGCCTCCCTCTCCAGCTTCACCAAAACGATAGCTTTTCACACGAGAGTGATTTTTCAAGTACTGCTGAATAGCCTGCCTTAGTACTCCGGTGCCCTTCCCATGAATGATGGAGACTCTTGGATAATTAGCTAATACCGCATCGTCAATATACTTCTCCGTACGTATAATCGCATCCTCATAGCGCTCGCCGCGTAAATCAAGCTCCAGCTTTACATGTGTATCTCTACCTCTTACCGCGTTAACAGAAACAGTCTGTTTTTGTTTTTCAGGCTTCATATACTCGAGATCTGATTCATCCAGTTTCATTTTTAGCATACCAATCTGAACGGACCATTCCGTATCAGACAGTTTTTCTAAAAGCGTTCCTTTTTGTCCAAAGCTTAGTACCTTCACCTCATCCCCTGGCTTCAATACTCTTTGCTGTTCCTTCAGCTTTTTCTGCTTTTTCAGAACAGGATTATTTGGAAGTGCTGATTCTAAACGTTTCTTCGCATCAATCAGCTCATGCTCTTTGACAAGCTTGTGGGTGTTGGCTTGCATTTTACGCAGCTCGGAAATAATCTCGTCTGCCTCTCTCCGTGCATCCTCCACAATTTTTTTCGCCTTATCCTTCGCCTTCTGCTCTAATTTTTCTTTTTTGTCTTCCAGTTCAGCAAGCCTTTCCTCTAAGTCCTGCTTTAGCTGTTTTGCGTTGTCTAACTGTTTTTCTGTTTCTTCTGCATCTCGTTCAGCCTGTCTTCTACTTTCCTCTAAGGAAGCGATCATTGAATTAACTTCCCCGCGATCAGTACCCGTGTAGGATTGGGCTTGATTGATAATAAAAGGTGGAAGACCCAGTCGTTCAGAAATCTCAAATGCATTACTTCTTCCAGGAACTCCTAATAGCAACTTATAAGTTGGACTAAGTGTTTCCACATCAAATTCAACGCTGGCATTTATTACACCTGGACGATTATAGCCATATGCCTTCAGCTCAGGATAATGCGTGGTTGCCATTACTCTAGCACCTGTCCCATGAACAGCATCTAAAATGGCAATAGCTAGTGCCGCACCCTCTTGAGGGTCAGTACCAGCACCAAGCTCATCAAAAAGTATTAAGGAACGGTCATTATATTTCTTTAAAATGTCTACGATGTTCACCATATGAGAGGAGAAAGTACTTAAGCTTTGCTCAATCGATTGCTCATCTCCTATATCGGCAAATACTGATTCAAACATCGATACTTCTGAGCCATCTAAAGCGGGAATAGGAATTCCACTTTGAGCCATTAATGTACAAATACCAACTGTTTTTAAGGTTACCGTTTTACCACCAGTATTGGGACCGGTGATGACAACAGCTGTATAATCTTTCCCAAACTCAATTGTATTTGGGACTGCAACATCTTTTGTAATTAAAGGATGTCTCGCCTTTATTAAACGAATATACCCTTGGTCGTTAATCGTAGGCATTGTACATTTTTCCGCTTGTCCATACTTTGCTTTGGCAAGGATAGCATCTATCTCCCCAAGTATGTTTACTAAAAGGAAAATGTCATGTCCTACCTCTGCCACTTCACCTGTAAGACGCAGAAGGATTCGCTCGATCTCCTCCTGCTCCTTTACCTTTAGACTCCGTATTTCATTATTTAATTGAACAACAGCAGACGGCTCAATAAATAACGTTTGACCGGAAGCAGATTGGTCATGAATAATCCCACCATAGTGACTGCGATATTCAGATTTTACTGGGATTACATATCTATCATTACGTATTGTGATGATGGAATCAGAAAGCATTTTAGATGCATTTGCTCCACGAGTGTAGCTTTCTAATTTTTCACGTACACGACTTACTTGTATTCTTAGTTGTTGTCTAATGGACCGTAGTGTTTGGCTTGCGCTGTCCAACACTCCCCCATTTTCATCGATACAATCATTGATTTCATGCTCTAACGCAGTCAGAATAGGTAGTGCATCCTTTTTTTCTAGAAAATGAGGAATAGAAACTGCTTCCTTCTCCACTACATCCTCTAGGAAATTGCGTAGTATCTTGCTTGCACGAATAGTGCTTGCTGTTTCCATTAATTCCACCGGGCTTAGCATTCCGCCAATTTGTGCTCTCTTCGCATGTGGGCGAACATCTGTAATTCCACCCATTGGTACATTTCCTTTTATGCGTAGAATCGTTAGTCCTTCGTCCATTTCCTCTAGCAGCTTTTTCACCTGTGCAAGATCTATGGACGGTACAAGATTTTCTATATGTGATTTTCCGAGAGAGGACGTGCAATAGGCTGCTACCTCTTCGCGAACCTTGTAGAATTCTAATGTTTTCAGTGCTCTTTCTGCTATCACAAGAGACACCTCCTAATTTATTTCTTCAATTGCTCCTTAAATCTTTCTAGTGGCCATGTATTTACTACAGTATCTTTGTGTAACCATGCCTTTTGTGCATATTGAGCCCCTACGTCCATGTATTTCAGCTGATCAATATGATGAGCATCCGTATTTATTGCAATAGGAATATCTAGGTCCTGAGCCATTTTTAAATACTCCACATCTAAGTCTAAGCGATGTGGATTTGCATTTAATTCGAGAATCTTCCCATGTTCCTTTGCCCATTGAATAAGCGTAGGAACATCAGGGTCATAGCCACTTCTCGTTCCAACAATTCTTCCAGTAGGATGAGCAATCATATGGACATATGGGTTTTTCATCGCTGTCAGTAAGCGTTCCATAATTTTTTCCTGTGGCTGGCTGAAGCTAGAATGGATGGATGCAATAACAAAATCTAGCTGCTTCAATAAATCATCATCAAAGTCTAATGTCGCATCTGGTAAAATATCCATTTCAGTACCGGCAAGCACTTCTATGTCATCGTATTTTTTATTTATTTCACGGATTGCCTCTATTTGCTTTAAGAGTCTTTCTCTTGAAAGACCGTTTGCTACCTTCAAGTAATTAGAGTGGTCCGTTATCACCATATACTTATAGCCTTTTGCACGACAAGCCTCTACCATCTCTTCAATGGAGTGAGCCCCATCCGACCACGTCGTATGCATATGGAGATCTGCATGGATATCCTCCAATGCAACAAGCGAAGAAAGCTTGTCCAGCTTGGAAAGCTCAGTACCATCCTCTCGTACAGAAGGTGGAATAAATGGCAAGTTAAAATATGCATAGAACTCCTCTTCAGATTGAAAGTGCTCTACGGTTCCATCCTCCAACTCAACGCCATATTCACTAATTTTCTTCCCTTGTTCCTTTGCAATTTGTCTCATTTTTATATTGTGGTCCTTAGAGCCAGTAAAATGGTGTAGTGCGGAAGCAAATTGGGCAGGCTCAACCAATCGAAAGTCCACATCTACCTCATTATCCACGTCCAGTGTGACAGATACCTTTGTATCTCCGGCTGCATCTATCTTTAAAAGCGGCAGCTTGTCTAACAGCTGTTCTCTAACTTCCTTTGGTGAATTAGTGCTTACAATAAAATCTAAATCGCTGCTAGTTTCCTTTACTCTTCTAAAGGACCCAGCAACCGAAAACTTCTCCACTTCCGCTATTGAGGCAAGAATTCCTTCAATCATTTCGACTAATGGCTCCATTTGCCAATATGGTGATCGCTCCGGCTTAAGCTGGAAGGTTTCTAGCTCTGCTAAAATTTTCTGTTCTGTCTTCGGCCCAAAACCTGCAAGCTCTCGAACCTGTCCAGCTTCACAAGCTCCCTTTAAAGCTTCAATCGAATCTATTTGTAATTCTTTATAGAGCTTTGCGATTTTTTTGCCCCCAAGACCTGGTATTTTAAGCATTGGAAGAAGCCCACTTGGAACAGCCTCTTGCAACTCTTTTAATAGAGATGACTCACCATTGTTTATTAAATCCTCAATTACAGCCCCTGTAGCTGCTCCAATTCCCTTTAATGATGTGATGTTATCCATTTCAGATAGGCTGCGATCATCTAACTCTAAAACCTGAGCCGCCTTACGAAAAGCACCAACCTTAAATGGATTTTCTCCTTGTAGCTCCATATATAATGCTATTTTTTCTAACGTTTTAATGATTGTCTTTTTATCCATATCATATCCTCCATTCAAAAAAAACTTCCCTCCACTGAGAGAAGTCAATTAGTTATACATGTTTAGTTTTCCACATATATATACCACCAATTTTTCACTATTTCTGAAAGGATCGGTGTATGCTCCAATATCCAGCCAGCAAGTATGGAGCTATCCATCAAGCCCTGTAGAGTTCCTATTGGAAGTAACGCTAATACATATAAAGATACAAAGATAAGAAAATAAAATTCAACCAGTCCTAAAAAAGCACCAACTACATTGCTTACAAAGCCTAGTATAGGCAAATACTTCAAGAAATCAAACATGGATGCAATCAGCTGCAGTCCAAACTTTACCACCATAAAAATTAATACAAAAGAGATAATTCGATAGAAGGTTTGATCGAGATCAAGATTTTCTACGGCAATTGTCAGCTTTGAATCAGAAGTTATTGCTGGGAATGGGATCCATAAAACAAATTTCTCTGAAAGTGGTTTATAATAGATATACGCAACGATGAGCGCAATAATAAAGCCAGTCATGTGAATCAACTGAACAATTAGCCCTCTTCTTGCCCCAGTTATAAAACCAGCTATCAGCAAAATAAGAATAATAATATCTAACATTTTTTCAGTCCTTTAGCCTTTTCAATTCTTCTTCTAAAAGTTCAAGCTGCTCTTTCACTTTTATGTAATCGTTTACTGCATTAACAGCGGTCAGCACTGCTAACTTTGCTATATCTAGTTGTTGGTTATGAGCATGTATCTCTCTCATTTTATCATCTACGATGGAGGCAACGAGTCTCATGTGACCAGAAGTTTCGGAACCTACCATTTTATATTTCTGTCCATAGATATCGACAGAAATTCTTGTTTTTTCTAGTTCTGACAAAGACGAACCCTCCCCCAGAAAATCCTATGTATAATAATAACACGAAATAGATTCTGATGTGAAGAAAGGAACTACCCTAATGGCAAATGAAGTAATTATATTGTCGAACGATGACATTCAAAAATTGAAAAATCACTATAAAACCTACCAGATTGATCGGACGGCTAACGGAGTAATTTTTGCAGCCAAGCTAGCTGATACAGCTATCACAGCCTACAAGTCGGGTAAGGTTTTATTCCAAGGCAGTGGTGCCTCTCGCGAAGCGGCTAGATGGGGTACATCCGAGCAACCAAAGCAAAAAGCTGTGGTGAGTTCAGTAAAAGGAGACAAGCTGCCGGCTAATTTCGAAGAACTTTCCGTAATAGGTTCTGACGAGACAGGGACTGGCGATTACTTTGGTCCCATCACAGTGGCCGCATGCTATGTGCCGGCAGAAAAAGTTGCGCTCATAAAAGAACTAGGAGTAAAGGATTCAAAGATGCTAACGGATGAGGCAATGCGTAAAATGGCTCCAGACATTATGTCTGCCATCACTTATTGCGTTTTGGTATTAAAGAATGTAAAATATAATGAGATACAAGCAAAAGGCTGGTCACAAGGCAAAATAAAAGCCCTCTTACATAACCAGGCGCTAAAGCATGTATTGAAAAAAATAGAACCAGCTAGACCGGACTACATCTTAATCGACCAATTTGCTGAACGGGGAATCTATTATAATCACATTAAAAACGAAAAAGAAATCATTCGTGAAAATGTGCTTTTCTCAACGAAGGCTGAGCAACTACATGTTTCAGTCGCCGCTGCTTCCATTATTGCAAGATATGCTTTTTTAAAGGAAATGGATCGTTTAACAGAAATTGCTCAAACGACTATTCCGAAAGGGGCAAGCTCGAAAGTGGATGAGGTAGCAGCAAAAATTTATATGAAGCACGGGGAAGGTTTTTTGAAGGCCATCACGAAATGGCATTTTGCCAATACCCAAAAGGCTATTGCACTAGTAAATAAAAAACGATTTACCTAAGGGAGAATTAAAATGGAAGCTGTGTTTGAAACAGAACGTTTAATAGGGGTAGTACTAGAAGAAAGCTTTTTATCAGATATGATGAAGTTCTGGGGCGATGAGGAAGTCATGGAGCAGTGTAATGGAGCAACCTCCCTCGAGATTCTCCCACAGGTCATAGAAGCTTATCAAGCTTGTCATAGAAGACATGGATTATCTGTATATGGTTTGTTTGAGAAAAAATTAGGAGAAGTCATCGGTGCAGCTGGCTTTAACATAACAGCGGATTTGCAAGAAATAGAGCTGATTTATCATTTCAATAAACAGTCATGGGGAAAAGGCTACGCAACCGAGGCGGCTGTTGCTAGTATAGAGCTGGCAAAAAAGCATGGACAGGTGGAGCGAATTGTCGCTTCAGCTAGTCCAGCGAATGCGCAATCACTGAAAGTATTAGAAAAGATTGGCTTTGACTACAAAGGTCTCAAATGGTTTGAGGATACCAAGCAAGAAGAGCCTTACTATGAGATGAGGTTGGAATAGAAAAGCATTAATATTTGTTTTTAATCTTGGAATCCACCAAATCATTTAGATAGATAAAAGTAAATTACCTTCATTTAACTTATCACATGGAGATACGGTTGATTTCCGTTCTGCGGCTGAGACGAAGAAACTAGACTCAATAGAGTAAAGAGACTGAGACAAAACTATTCTTTTCATAATGGGTTATATTCTTTTGGGGAATTTATTGATCAAATTATAATTTTTAAAGGAAACTCTATGGGTTCGGAGCAGCGTAGGCGACTCCTGTGGGAGCAAGGTGATAGGCAAGACAGCACAACCACGCGCGTTAGCGATGGGTGCTGGCTTACCGCGCCCCCGTGGAAAGCGGCCAACGCAGCGGAGAACCCTGAGGCACAAAATAAGTAAGCACTTATGATTCTTATCGGATCATAAGTGCTTCTCTTTCGATTTGTCCAACCCCTTGAAGAATCAGTTCTTTTCTCTGTCAAATACCTACTCGTTATAAGCAAAATTCCTTTTTTATCAAAGAAGCGACTTCACTTGGCTTTAGGTATGTATTATTGATTCGCAAGTAATTTTTTTCTTTTATTTCTCCATCAAGTGAATTCAATCTTTTATCCTTATAAGAGGATAACAAATGCTCCTCAGATTGTTTGGTATTTCTTTTGGTCGGCTTATGCTCTAAGCGGTGAGGAGTTTTATTTCTCACAAGTCTTTCCTCTACATCTGCTTCAAGCTCCACAAAATAAATTTCTACCCCTTTGCTTCTAAAAATTTGGCAAATCTGTTCAATATCTTCCCAATCCTCTTGTTGATCAAAATACCAAACCTTTGTAAAAATTAAACCGTATTCCTCACTATTTGCAAAGGATTGAAAGATCTCTTTCCGAAATAGCTTTGCCAGCCTCCACATTTCAGGGCTAAATCCATAAAGTGGCTCTAATAAATCTATGGTCATATGATTATGAAATAGTTTGAGCCCAGTCCTTTTCGCTAACTCCTGGCCTACTGTCATTTTCCCAACAGCTTGCGGACCAAAGATAAAAACAAACTTTTCCACTGTCTTTTCCTCCATTTACATGAGAATTGATTTTTTAACTAGCTCAACCTCTTTCCATAAACAATCCATTAACATTTTTACTGTTTGATCCTTCGAGAGCATAGGACTTTGACCAGCCCATAGAGACATGTAGTCCGATTTGTTCTGCTCGGTTGCAGCTTTCCTGATTGGCTGTGTTAATGTATGCTGTATCGGAAAGTCAGGTATTATGGTTTCTCTTTCGTTCATTTCTCGCATAAACTTATTTTCTATGCCTCTTGCCCACTTTCCAGAAAAGGCTCTAGTTAGCTGTATCTCTTCTGGTCTTGCTTGTAAAATAGCTTGCTTATGAATGGAAGCTGCTCCACTCTCCTTACATACGAGAAATGCAGTACCCATTTGCACTGCTTGCGCACCTAAGGAAAGAGCTGCTACGACTCCTCTGCCATCCATGATGCCTCCTACCGCAATTACCGGTATACGAACCTTCTCTACCGCTTGTGGAATAAAAGACATAAGCCCAATAGCCCCTTCCTCATGCGTACTTAGGAAATTTCCACGGTGCCCTCCTGCCTCATAGCCTTGCACAACCACAGCATCCATTCCAACTTCCTCATTGACCATTGCCTCATCTACTGTAGTTGCTGTTCCAATAAGAAGAATCCCCTCCTTCTTAAACTCTTGGATTACCTCTCTCGAAGGTAAGCCAAAAGTAAAAGAACAAATAGGCACACGGTTTGACAGGATGGTTTCCACTTGATTTTCAAATCCCTTGTTTGTTTCCTCAAAGGTAGGCAGTCGTAACTTTTGAGGCTCCATTCCTAGTGAACTCTCGTACTTCTGAAGAAGGAGCTGTGTATCCCGTATTTTTTCCTCATCAGCCTGAAAACTACTGAGAACAAACAAATTCACTCCAAACGGGTGAGTCATATGCTGTTTTACTTCCTTTAGCTGCTCCTCTAGCTGTTCTGCGGTCATATAGCCAGCACCAATCATCCCGAGACCTCCGTGTAAAGATACCTCTGTCACAAGCTTCGTTGTCGTTATCCCACCAGCCATGGGCGCTTGAATAATAGGTGTGCTCATCTTTAATCTATCTGTCCAATTATTTCGTAACATGGCCATCACTCCAGACTAAAGTTTTACTTTCCACTCACGATAGGTAGTTGCCTCCAAACTGTTACTATGAGAAGAAAGACACTCTTTTGCTTTTAACACTAATGGAGATGCATTGCTTTCTAACATATCCTCTAAACTTACCCAAGCAGCTCCTAAAGAATCCTGACCATCGAATTTTTCTGGTATACAGATAGACCCACCGACAGCCTTCACCAAATAAAAGATACCAATATGATGAACAAGCATGCCCTGGCGCCAATCTGTTTCTATGAGAAAATCAAATGCCCCAACCTGAGATAGCACTTCTATTTGTAGACCCGTTTCTTCCATAAACTCTCTATGTAAGGCTTTCAAAAGAGTTTCCCTTTCTTCTAAGTTGCCCCCAGGAAGATCCCATCGATTCTTGTATGGGCCTCCCCCTTTATGAATAACCATTAGCTTTCCTTCATCTACTAAAATCCCATATACACCAAATGGCCTGTGAAAATTCATATGCTCATTTTTCTCCAGGCAATTGCCTTATTTTCTATTTCTTTTACTAATTGATCCTTCCCCTCAATATAAGCATCTATATTTGAAGGAAATTGAGCAGCAAGCGCTAGTTTTAATTGTCCGTATGCATGCAGAGCCTCCGGGTGACTTCTTACATAATCTCTAAAAACAAGATGCCTTTCTATATCAGGATGTCCTTCTTCATAAACATGGATATGATGGGTGCGCTCGTCCCCTCCCTTTCGGAAATACCTCCGTCCAGGAAGTCCATTTTCGCCAAGCGCTTCATATCCTATGTCTTCCATACTTTTTGTATAGTTATCTACATTGCTGATACTCTTTACTACGGGAATCATGTCAATAATGGGCTTTGCATGTAGACCAGGTACTGAGGTGCTACCAATATGATGAATATCTATTATTTCTGGTTCAAGCACTTGTCTAATCAAGACAGCTTTAAGCTGGAATAGCTTTGGCCATTCTTCGTTATAAGGAACTACTTCAACCCTTCTCACGTTATTACCTCCTCAAGCAGGACTTCCAGATCTTTTTTATGTTTGTGAGCAATAAAAAGGAGTGGAAATTTCTCTTCCTTAATTAGTTCCATTAGTTTTACTGCTTCTTGTTTTACAAAATCATATTGTATCTGTGAGATCACTTGTTCATCGAACGCTTCCTCTAACTCTTCTTCATCCAATAAAAAAATCTCCCCTGAGGGAAGAACGACGATATCCAGGAACATATCCACCCAGTACGGGATTTCTTCATTTCTCTCATTATTTTGACAGATATCCATATACCACTGGACAATTTCTCCCATTTCATTAAACACAGTAGTCAGTGTATATGGCTTACCAATAGGGAAATGCTGAAGCCAGGAGTAGCCATGATCCACGATACATAACTCGTGCTCCTCATAACGGACAAATAAAGGCTCTGTTACTTTTTCCATTTTTAATAGAGTAACAGTGCCTTCAAAATCTTTTTCACAAGCTTCCATTATTGCGAATCTCCGTTCACTAACTCGCTTCCAATCAGGTCTATTTGCAAATCGTTTTTTAAGCACCCATTTCCCCCCAAGTCACTGGATCTCTCCAATCTATTAATTCAAATTATACTCTAAACTATCGTTTATATTACATAAAATACCATAGTATAATATAAAACATTACCCTTGATAAATATAGGTAGCTTTTCCCTTTAATAGTGATTGTACTCCATTTGGATGATATGGCATAAGCCTATTTGCTTCCTCTATAGGGACCCATTTTATTTCAGAAATTTCCTCTGGCAGCTGGATAGAAAAATTATCATGATCCACACTCATTACAAAAGTGACAAATAAAACATGACTATCTCGCTGAGGGAAAAATGCTTCATTTACAGAAGCAATGCCTTCTATTCTAGCCGTCAATCCCGTTTCTTCTTGAACCTCCCGAACAATTGCTTCTTCTAATGTTTCTCCAAGCTCAACCGTGCCACCCGGCAATGTCCAACTTGCACCGACATTATGTACCATCAATACATTTTCTCGCTCCTTATCTATGATAAGAGCATATACCACATCTACTCTATCCATATACTCACCTCTTCTCTTTAGTATAACAAAGATTTATTTTCTGATAATCGGGTATAGCATATATATATCCTTTTAACATTGTCTCAATCTTAAATTTTACGGGGGGTGGTATCTTGAGAAAGGTTTATGGGGTTACTAACTTGGTGGCTTATTTACAATCTATCGGGCGCCCATTAACAGAAGAGCAAGTAGAATATTATTTATATCGGAAAGAAATACCACACCTCAAGCCACTTAATAACCTAGTGGTATTTAATTTAGACCACATTGATTGGTGGATTGATCATAGAGATACTTGATGAACGATCCATACAAAGAAAACTTCTATCCTTCTTATTTGGATAGAAGTTTTTCATCTGTCGTTAATGGGCAATACCCACATGCAGCTTGCCCTGGAATATCCTTAGATAAGCAACAGGTCTTGCGAATCGGCTGATTAACAAGGTTAGCAGGATTTCGTCCCTCAGTGTATTGGTAATAGAGGGATTTATTCGAAAAACGACTCCATACCTTTGCATCCTCTAAAATGTCTATGTCATCCATTGCTTGCGTAGCAAATGCGGGATCTCCAAGTAATCTCTCGTATTGATTCACCAAATGAACAAAGAAATTTTCCCATATTGTTAAAGGTGAAATACTAGTCGTTTGTCTCAAAAACTGAACAATTTCATAACCTTGCTGATACAATATTTTTTCGATAACTTTTTCTCTTTCATCAGCCTTCACATATCGGAAATCATTTGGGTTAATAAACATTGCCACTGTGTAAGTACCAAATTCCTTTGTCACATCAAAATGTAACTCTGTGTGCTTCCCGTCCCAAACCATATCATAAGCAGCTAACATATAAAATTGTGTGGCAAAAAACATTCCATATCGCTTACTGAAGTGTGACACAGCCGCTACAGGATTCTCTGCATCTGTTATCCCTTGCATGAGCTTCCCAAACTCTTCTTGAAAAAATTCTTTACTTAATCTTTCCAATGTAAACAGCGTGCGAAGTGGTTTCGTTGTGTAAATTCGATGTTCATTTAATAAAAACTCTTGATCAAATGTTAATGCTGGCATTCTATCACCTATTTATCTTTCTATTCTCTTTTATTTTATCGGAAGTATTCTTTTATGCCAATCCGACGAGCTTGTATAAAAAAATGTAGACAAAGTCGGCCATCCAACTTTATCTACACGAATATACTATAGCGTTGTTTGAGGATTCTTTGACGGAATCATTTTAGAAAGAGTAATAATCACTAATGCAGAAAGCAAAAGTCCCCAAAGTACCCCTAAAGTTAAAGAAGCAACTGAACCAACGACTATTCCAATTCTAGCTCCCCAAATAGAGACATTACTATTACTGGAGCCCATCGCAAACGCTTTGTCTTTATTTCGTTTCCAGAGGAGCCCAACAATTAATACCGGTACAACCCCTCCTCCAGCCATCGTATATGCTAGAGAAAAGAGATCGATAATAGAGTCGGCCCATATCGCTGTCACGATTGTAAATATCCCAAAACCGACGACACACCAACGGGTAAGCTTGAGATAAAAGGAATCAGACTTTGGCTTCATATTAGGTATTACGAGGTCATTAACAATCACTACTGCGGCCGAATGAAGAAGAGAAGAGGCACTTGAAATTGCCGCCAAGAAAATCATCGTAAAAAAGGCAAGTGCAGCAACTTCCGTCATTTGGTCAAGTATTAACCAGGAAATCGCATTATTAGAATCCAGATTAGGATTTATCATCTTAACTACTAGTCCACTCAACGTCGCAAAGATAGTAAAAATGATAGCAACAACACCACTGATTAACATTGCTCGAGAGGCAGATTTGGGATTTTTAGAAGCAAAGCATCTTTGCCAGTAAACCTGTGCAACCAACATCCCTAAAGTCCCCGTGACAACCAAAGAGATAATTTCCATAACCGAAAGATTCATCTGGGCCAGCTCAATTGCTCCCACTTCCTCCAGCCCAACCTTTAAATTAGAATAGCTGAAATCAATTTTCTTAAAAACTTGAAAGTAAAACCACACAGCCATTCCTATTAGGATTCCACCCTGCACGAGATCCGTCCATACTACAGAATACATCCCTCCAACCGCAGTATAAATAATAAAGACAGCAGAAAATACGAGTATCATAGGAACAGGATCTATTCCAGTAAAAGTTGAAAAGAGAGCGCCCATCCCCATCGCTTGACCACTCACCCAGGCAATCATAATTGCCGAGATTAAAATAGCCACCATACTTCGAAAAATTTTGTCTCGTACAATTAAATCATCCATCATTTCTGCTACCGTATTATATGTAAATTTCGCTGCAAAACCTGCAAATACTAATGCGAATAAAATCTTCCCGCCTTGTTCCCCTATCACAAACGGGATATTAGCTATCCCAATTTCATAACCCTTTGAAGAATGCCCAACAAAATTTCCAACTCCCATAATCGTGGCAATATCTGTGAAGAGTAATAAAAAGAAAGGCAATGTCCCACCAGCTATCGCATAATGAGCAAAGCTTTCATCCGCTTTCTTCTTAAATAAAAATGACATTCCAATGAAAATAAGTGATAAAACAATCGTGATTGTCCACGTCCAAAAACCTAAGTCCATCCAACTCCCCATTTCCCTATGTATTGAAAATTTTATCAATTAAATTATGTTATTGATAAAATTTTGCTAATACTCCAGTACCCATTTTCAGGTAGATTAAACCACAAACAAGAAAAAACATAGGCTCGGATAGCCTATTCCGCTTTATTCTCGGTTAGCTTCTATTTACTCTCGGTCGGGACAGGTTTACTCTCAGTTAGATGGATTTTATTCTCAGATAGCGCTTGATTACTCTCATTCAAGGCATTTACTCTCGATTGAGCCTGGTTTACTCTCGGTTAGAGCAGATTTACTCTCACTCAGCATGCGACCGCTTGGCTGGTGGTTCCCGCCTACGTTGCTTCCTCTTTACTCTCGGATAGCCTTCATTTATTCTCGGTTGAGCCAGGTTTACTCTCGGATAGATAGATTTTATTCTCGGATAGCGATTGCTTACTCTCATTCATTAGGTTTACTCTCGGTTGAGCCAGCTTTACTCTCGGATAGACCAAATTTACTCTCACTCAGCGTGCGACCGCTTGGCTGATGGTTCTTCATGTACCTCTCCGTCTATTCTGCTTTATTCTCGGATAGCCTCTCTTTATTCTCAGTGGAGCTAGGTTTACTCTCGCTTAGAAGGATTTTATTCTCGGATGGCACTCGCTTACTCTCAGTTAGGGGATTTACTCTCGGTTGAGCCAGCTTTACTCTCGGATAGACCAAATTTACTCTCACTCAGCAGCCGACATTTGAACTGACATCCATCATATCCACCAATAAAAAAACTGCATTCACTCGCCAAGAGTGAATGCAGTCCACACTATTTATTATCCGCGTAATTCTGCGCCGGCTTGTTCTGCTAGTGCTTTTAATACTTTATTATGAGCATTTACAACTTCTTCGTCTGTAAGAGTACGCTCAGGATCAAAATAAGTTAGAGAGAAGGCAATGGATTTCTTGCCTGCTTCCATTTTTTCTCCTTCATAAAGGTCGAATAAATGCACACCTTTTAATAGTCTGCCGCCAGACATTTGAATAATCGCTTGCAGCTCACCGGCTGTTTTGTCACGGTCTACCACTAGAGCGATATCACGTGTAATAGATGGGAACTTAGAAACTGGTGCATAGTATAATGCGTCAACAGGCTGTTGTAAGATTTTCACCAGATTCAACTCTACTACGTACGTATCTTTTAAGTCTCTTGCCTTTTGTTCAGCAGGATGCAGCTGTCCGATTATTCCTACTTGCTCACCCGCTAGCTTAATGGAAGCTGTACGTCCTGGGTGTAAGCCCTCTACTGCTGCTTTTTCAAATGTTAGCTCTGCAGCAAAACCAAGCTTTTCCATTAGACCTTCCACAATTCCTTTTAAGACAAAGAAATCTACTGCTTTTTTCTCGCCTTGCCAGCTGTGCTCCACCCATTTACCTGCAATTACTGCAGCTAAATGTTCTTCCTCATTCGGTAGACCTGATTCTGTTTCTCCTAAGAATACAGATCCTACTTCATAAAGTGCCACTGTATCTGCTTGGCGAGCAGTGTTATACGTAACTGCCTCTAATAAATGAGGGATAAGGCTTTGTCTTAACGTACTGCGTTCCTCACTCATTGGCATAAGTAGCTCAGTCACTGGAGCAGTCTCTAAAGCAAATTTTTGTGCTGCCTCTTTTGAGGTTAAGGAATAAGTAATTGCTTGATATAACCCAGCGCCTTCTAGATATTGACGAACTAAACGGCGTTTAGCCTGGTAAGGAGTTAAGCCACCTGGTTTTGATTCTTCTACTGGAAGAGTCATTGGAATTTCATCATATCCATACATACGCGCAATTTCTTCTACGATATCTTCTGGAATTTTAATATCCTGACGACGAGTTGGTGCTTTGATATATAAGTAACCATTGGCTGCTTCAAAGTCAAATTTTAAGCGAGTCAGAATAGAAGTCATATCTTCTAATGAAATCTTCATACCTAAACGGCTGTTAATAAAGTCAGGTGATACTACAACCTCTGCCGGCGTTTTATCTAGCTCATCTACAACTACAGAACCAGCAAGCACTTCTCCCCCTGCAAGCTCTGCAAGCAGACTTGCAGCACGTTCAGCAGCTGCTATCACTCGGTTAGGGTCAACCCCTTTTTCAAAGCGGGCACTAGCATCGCTTCGTAAGCTATGATCCTTAGACGTTTGACGTACTGATCCACCTGTGAAGTAAGCAGATTCAATAACAACCGTAGTTGTTCCATCATGAACCTCAGAGTTTGCACCACCCATAACACCTGCAATGGCAATTGGCTCTTGACCATTTGTAATGACAAGGTTATTTGCTTTAAGTGTACGCTCTTGATCATCGAGCGTTGTAATTTTTTCGCCTTCATTTGCAAGACGAACAACGATTTCTTTTGTCGCAATTCGGTCGTAGTCAAAAGCATGTAGCGGTTGACCGTATTCCATCAACACGTAGTTCGTAATGTCTACTACGTTGTTATGTGGACGAACTCCTGCAGCCATTAAACGATTTTGTAGCCAAAGTGGAGATTCCTTCACTTGCACGTTTTTTACTACCTTTGCAACATACATCGGATTTTCTTCTTTCGCTTCAATATGAAGCTTCACATAATCCTCTGCTTTTTCATTGCTTTCCGTGTAGCTAGCTTCTGGATATTTCATATCCTCTGAAAGGATAGCACCTACCTCATATGCAACTCCCAGCATGCTTAGTGCATCTGAACGGTTCGGCGTTAGCCCAAGCTCTAGAACTATGTCATCTAGACCTAATAAAGGAAGAGCACTTTCTCCAGGAACTGCTGTTTCTGGAAGCACATAAATACCTTCTGCATATTTTTTAGCCACTACACGGCCTTCGATTCCAAGCTCTTGTAGAGAGCAAATCATTCCATTTGATTCTTCCCCACGTAGCTTCGCTTTTTTAATTTTTATTCCACCTGGTAATACTGCACCAGGACGTGCAACGATTACTTTTTGTCCAGCAGCAACGTTTGGAGCACCACAAATAATTTGAGTAGTTTCCTCACCTACATCTACCTGACAAATATTTAACTTATCTGCTTCGGGATGCTTTACACATTCCTTTACATGACCAACCACAACATTCGTCATTCCTTGAGAGCGATCAATTACTGCATCTACCTCAATACCTGAGCGAGTAATTTTCTCTCCAAGCTCTTTTGGGTCTAATCCTTGTGTATTTACATATTCTGATAACCATTTAGTCGATACTAACATGTCATTTCCTCCTTACACTTCTGAGCGGTGGAATTGTGATAAGAAACGCACATCATTTGTATAGAAATGACGAATATCTTCCACACCATATTTCAACATTGCGATACGCTCTGGTCCCATTCCAAATGCGAAGCCTGAAAGCTTTTTCGAATCATAGCCAGCCATTTCTAACACATTTGGATGAACCATACCTGCACCTAGAATCTCAATCCAGCCTGTCTTCTTACATACGTTACAGCCGCTACCACCACACTTGAAGCAAGAGATATCCATCTCAACAGAAGGCTCTGTGAACGGGAAGAAGCTTGGGCGAAGGCGAATCTCACGGTCCTCACCAAACATTTTCTTCGCAAATACCGAAAGCGTACCTTTTAGGTCACTCATGCGAATATTCTCGCCAATTACAAGACCTTCGATTTGAGTAAACTGGTGTGAGTGTGTCGCATCATCATTATCACGACGGTACACCTTACCCGGGCAAATAACTTTAATTGGCTGCCCTTCTTTTGCTTCCATTGTTCGAGCTTGAACAGGAGAAGTGTGCGTACGTAGCAAGATATCCTCTGAGATATAGAAAGAATCTTGCATGTCACGTGCTGGGTGACCCTTCGGAAGGTTTAGTGCTTCGAAGTTATAGTAATCCTTCTCCACCTCTGGTCCTTCTGCGATTTCATAGCCCATGCTAATGAAAAGGTCTTCAATTTCCTCTACTACACGTGTTAATGGATGATGATTACCTGTCTTAACTGGACGACCAGGTAGTGTTACATCGATTGATTCTTTTTCTAGCTGCTCTTGAATCGCTTTCTCTTGCAGAAGAGTCATTCTTTCCTCTAAAACAGCTGTTACCTCTTCACGAACAACATTTACTAGTGCGCCCATTTTTGGTCTTTCTTCTGCTGGGAGCTTGCCCATTCCTTTTAATAAATCTGTAATAGGACCTTTTTTTCCTAGATATGCGACACGCACATCATTTAACTCTTTAACATTTTGCGATTCGGCAATCTTTTGGATTGCTTCCTCCTTCAACTGCTGAAGTTGTGCTTCCATAATAACCCTCCTAATAAGTAAGAAATGCTGAAGCGCCTATGTCTGCCCCGACAAGCAAATGGGAAAAGACGAGGAGGCTCTGCCACCACAGCCTTTGCACATTTGACCTCGAGGGGCAAGGCGCTGAAGCTGGACATCAAGAAATGCTGAAGCGCCTGGTATGCCCAGAAAAGCAAATGGGAAAAGGCGAGGGGGCTCTGCCACCACAGCCTTTGCACATCTGACCTCGGGTGGCAAGACGCTGAAGCTAGGCAGATACCTTTTTACAGGACTCCCTCTTTTCTTCCAAAATAAAAAACCTCCTCCCAAAAAAGGGACGAGGTTCTATTCGCGGTACCACCCTGATTATTGCAGATTCCTCTGCAATCTCTTGATTTGATTAACGGCTCTTCACCGGCTCACCTTTACAGTATCGACTGGTCCCGGTGGCAGCTAGCGGGGTGAACTTCTATATGTCTTTCGCAATTTACACTTCCAGTCACGGTGTAAAATCCCTATTTTGAAACTACATACATACCTTTCCCGATTACAGCTTTTCAATTTATCAAATTACTGTATATTATACGGATTTATGACAAGATGTTCAAGCACAATTATTTTAAAGTAAGGCCATATAACAGAATACCAGTCGCCACCGCAACATTTAAGGATTCTGCTTGTCCTAAAAGTGGAACCAAGATATTTCGATCTGTTTGTCTTAAAAACTCCTCTTTAATCCCGCTTCCTTCATTGCCAACAATAAGCGCAAAGCTGTCACCACCAGTGACCTCATTATATGGAGTAGCATCTTGTAAAGCAGTTCCATAAATCTGAATCCCCTGCTCCTTTAGCTTTTCAATCCACCAGTTCAGGTCTCCCTTTACAATCGGAATATGGAAATGAGAGCCTTGAGCGGAGCGAAGTGTCTTTGGATTATAAGCATCTGCTGAGCCTTTCCCAAGAACAATTGCATCAATACCTGCTGCATCTGCTGTGCGAATCATCGTTCCGACATTCCCTGGGTCTTGAACAGCATCTACTAGTAGAACCTTCTTCCAAGAAGTAATGTCTTGATTATTAGCTTGCTGTTTACAGTGTGCAAATATTCCTTGTGTATGCTCCGTTTCCGCAAGCTCATCCTTAATATCATCGTGAATTTCTACTACTTGGATACCTTCCACATCCCAGTTAGCAGGAATATGACTAGAATCACTGATAATAATAGACAAGACATTTCCCTTTTGCTTGATTGCCTCTTCCACTAAATGATAGCCTTCTACGATGAATTCTCCTGTTTTATCTCGTTCTTTTCTAACGTTTACAAGCTTTTTCCAATGCTTGACCAACGCATTTTGTGGGGATTCAATTCTCTTCATTCTATAACCGCCTCAAATTTAATTTTTGTCATGTTTGCATTATATTTCATTCTACTTCATAAGTGTATCAAAAAATATGTATATCATGTGAAGCACTGGGAAAAATAAAAGCAAGGAGTGATGATAATGGATTTTCAAATTAGAGAGGCAATTTCAGCAAATATGGCCAATTACTCTCCAGCACAAATCAAAGGTGTCGTGGAGGATGCCATTCAACGAGGCGAGGAGCATTTACTACCAGGTTTAGGCGTATTCTTTGAAAAATGGTGGAAAAGTGCAGATGACGCTAGTAAGCAAACAGTGTTAAACAAGCTTTCTGCTGCCTTTGCTAAGTAACTGATTTTACACCAAAGGTATTTCCTTCAAAAATGAACTTGCTAGCCTACATGCTTCCCCTTGTTTCTCCTGTGCCAACTGCTAAAAGACCAAGAGACAAGGGGCATATAGATCAAGCATAGGAAAAGCTGCTGAAACAAGGTATAAACCATTTTCAGCAGCTCTTTTTATAGTGCATCCGTACGTTCATTTCCCTTAGGCAAATACTGAAGCATCCCTATTTCCTGTAGACCATTTTTTATTTTCGTTGTGTAACCGAGCTTTTCACTAGACAAATAGGCTGCTTTCGAAGCAATCATTTCCTCTAGCAACGGTAATTGCTTTGAATCTATACCGCTCCAGAGCTTATAAGAGATGATTAAATCCTCTAAGGTTAGATGCTTATAATCATCCCCCTTATATTCACCCTCAGCATTAATTCGATACCAAATATCTCCGTTCTCCCGGATCCAACTCTTTTTATCTTTTTCAATTGCCGTCTGTACTGCCAACGCAGCATCGAGGTACTTTTGCTCCCCGAATGTTTCATAGGCCATTAATAGAATGTTCATCCCACCTAATACATGATTCATAGACGCATGTGTCGTTACATCCTGTATAATTGGGAAATAATCGGAGATGTAATAAGATTTGTCATCCACCCAAATGACATTTCCTTTTTCCTTCTGGGCTACCAGTAAATCCGCATAATTTCGAAGAGGCTCGTTCCCGCTGTCAATCCCAAAATCATCCGCGCTATTATAATAAAACAAGGCAATTTGCTCGTTAAACCTAGTATCAATGAATGGGGCAGTAATATTATATAAGTCCTTTAAATACGTACTTGTGACCTCAGTTTCCCAGTATTCCTTTTCTCCTTTAAAGTTCTTAAGGTTTACAAAGGAATTATAAATAAGGTTCTCAAAATATCGATCCTTTTGTTCCTTATACAGCACAAGGGCACGGTCCTCTTTTTGCAGGAGAAGAATTCTGCCATACCCTAATCCAGATTCAGGCATTGGCTCAGTAGTAGTAGCCATTTTGTTATACTGACCATCGGCAGTGTACCACTTATTTCGTTTTTTATAATACTGAGAGGATTCTAGCATCCAATTCTCCCGATGCTCGTCTGTAAGAAATAGTGGGTTCACCGCATCCATATACCATTGCTCTACTATATCCTCTCCATCAGAATGCAGAGAATGGACAGATTGAATGGTAGTTCCTACTTGGGCATAAGAAAGTGCCTCATACTCATTTAACAGCTCACGCATAAAGCTCTCTCCACCATCTGGGTAATCCATATACAGCTGCTTAGATTGATAGGATTGCCCTACCATTCTCTCCTCTAACACTCCATCCTCTTTTACAAATCGCAATAAGCCTGTTGGATAGGAAGTGATATCCTGCCCAAATACATCTTCTCCACTTCGCTTAATTTCATAGCGATCATAACGATATAGCTCGATGGACGCAACAAAATTTTCCTTTTGAATCACATCTACTGTAAGTGGCGTATTCGTTGGATTATTCATTTTAGAGAATAAAAAATAATCTCCATTATCAAAGGAACGAACTGTCAATTCAATAGTTGCTCCCTTTTCGCCCACCCTATAGGTATAAATATTATCTCTTGAAAAACCATTATCAATTCTTTCATGCTTAATAAAAGAGATGTTTTCTAAAGATCTCAAGTAGATAGGGTGCTCATCAAAAGATACTTTTACTAGTTTGACATTTTCCTCTATAA
This sequence comes from Psychrobacillus sp. Z16_25, assembly GCF_056856695.1. NCBI lineage: Bacteria > Bacillati > Bacillota > Bacilli > Caryophanales > Bacillaceae > Psychrobacillus > Psychrobacillus sp. Z16_25. The sequence goes on from NZ_JBXEOV010000009.1 coordinate 83,556, forward strand.
GCGAGTAATTTTCTGAGACTGCCAAATTAGTAATAGTGTAGTTCTTTCCTTCTCGGATATATTCCTTTTCTACAAGCGCCTCATGAAGCAAAGCAGCAAAAGTGGCTCTTGTTAGAAAACCATCGTCACTCAACGTATCTTGTATTTTCTCATTAGGGACTAATTTTAACTGTTCACTTTCAGAATCCACTGTTCCCAAAAATGCTTTCAGTCTTCCTTCCGTTAAATATCCTATCTGACTTCCTTTGACGATTGCTTTTGTTTGAAAAGCTTTAGATAATACTTGATTGGCTTCTTTAACAGTAACTGGCGCATTAGGTCTGAATTGTAAATCGCGGTCGCCCGTCAATATCCCAAGCTCCACCAAATGCATGATTTGATTTTTCGCCCAATATTCGTTTGAAATATCTGTGAAACGAGCATCTATACTTACTTCATTAGAATCAGCTTCTTCTGCTGAAACAGTTAAACAAATGAAGGATAGAAATATGCTTAAAAATAATGTTATACGGTATGTATGTACCATGATGAAAGCTCCCTTGCTAATAGTCATTGCTCTCATTATAAATACTATTTATTAGAAAATGATGATAAAACAGGAAAAATTTCAAAAAGAAAAAAAGAGTGATTTGGCGTCTCCCAAACCACTCTCACTATGTATCGATGAGGCCGTCCTTCTAGACAGACAACATCGAGCACTAAACAGCTAGCCATCCTGCCAGCATATTTAGTTATTCATTTATTAGGCAAGCACGGAAGCCAATAGTGCTTTTTGTGCGTGCAAACGATTCTCAGCTTGCTGAAAAATATAAGAATGTGGGCCATCTATGACAGAAGCCGTCACCTCTTCCTCCCTATGTGCAGGAAGACAGTGTAAGAAGATATAATCTGCTTTCGCATTGGATACCAATGCGTCATTTATCTGGAAAGATTTAAAATCTGCTAAACGTTTAATGGTTTCCTCTTCTTGACCCATGGACGTCCAAACATCTGTATAAATAACATCAGCGTTCACAACAGCTTCCACTGGATCGTTAGAGACAAACAAGGAACCTCCGTTACTTAAAGCAATTTCTCTAGCCTTTTGAATGATTTCGGGCTTCGGCTCATATCCTGGAGGAGTTGCAACGGAAATGTGCATGCCCATATTAGCGGCCGCTATCACTAAGGAATGGGCTACATTGTTCCCATCACCCACATACGCAAGCTTCAAGCCCTTCGTATACCCTTTTACTTCTTGTATAGTTAAAATATCTGCTAATGCTTGGCACGGATGATACAAATCAGTTAGTCCATTAATCACCGGAATACTTGCATGCTCCGCAAGTTCATTTACCATTTCGTGGGAATTTGCACGAATCATAATCCCATCTAAGTAACCAGAAAGGACATGCGCAGTGTCGCATACAGATTCGCCTCGACCTATTTGAAGATCTCGTGCATTCATAAACATACCATTTCCACCAAGCTGCTTCATTCCAACTTCAAAGGAGATCCTTGTTCTGGTAGAATGCTTTTCAAAAATCATCCCTAATGTTTTTCCTTCCAACAAAGGGGGGCACTTACCAAGCTTCGTCAGCTTTTTCAAGTCTATGGAAAGCTGAATTAAATCCTCTATCTCCTCCCTTGAATAATCTAAAAGTGTTAATAAATCTTTTCCTTTCAGACTATCAACCACCTTTAAATTAACCCATTCAAGCAGCTTCATATTTATAAAAACTCCTTTTCTTGTATATTTATGTATTAACAATTATAGTTTAGGTATATTTATAATGTCAAGTGTATTTATATACAAAAAATATAAAAAAACAACTAAAGGGTATGAACCCTTTAGTTGTTTATGTTTTAACTAAATTTAATCGTGTCTAATGCATCACGGTCAAGCTTTTTAATTACTTCTACAATCAATTTTACTGCATTTTCATAATCATCACGATGTAAAATTCCTGCATGTGAATGTATATAACGAGTAGCGATACCGATAGCTAATGCCGGCACACCGTTCATTGTAATGTGAATAGATCCTGCATCAGTTCCTCCACCTGCAATTGTTTCAAATTGGTAAGGAATATTGTTTTCATCCGCTGTATCGATTACAAATTCACGAAGCCCTTTGTGAGAAACCATCGAAGCATCGTAAAGGATAATTTGTGGTCCTGCTCCCATTTTACTTGTAGATTCCTTAGGAGTAATTCCTGGCGTATCCCCTGCGATACCTACATCAACAGCAAAACCGATGTCTGGCTGTACCTTCATCGTAGAAGTTTTCGCTCCGCGGAGACCAACCTCTTCTTGTACATTTCCTACACCGTACACGATATTTGGGTGCTGTTCATTTTGCAGCCCTTTTAATACATCGATTGCAATAGCACAACCAATACGATTATCCCAAGCCTTAGCTAAAAGAAGCTTTTCATTGTTCATAACAGAGAACTCAAAATAAGGTACTACCATATCCCCAGGAAGTACTCCCCATTCCATTGCTTCTTCCTTCGAGGAAGCGCCAATATCGATAAACATATCTTTAATATCAACTGGCTTGTTACGAGCCTCAGGAGGCAAGATATGAGGTGGCTTTGAGCCGATTACTCCAGTAATTGTTTCCCCTTTACGTGTCACAATGGAAACTCGCTGTGCAAGCATCACTTGGGACCACCAGCCACCAACTGTTTGGAAGCTAATAAAACCTTTATCATCAATCTTCGATACCATGAAGCCTACTTCATCAAGGTGTCCAGCTACCATAATTTTCGGTCCATTTGCATCCCCAACTTTTTCAGCAATCAAGCTGCCTAAATTGTCATACTCAATTTTATCAGCATAAGGAGCAATATACTTTTCCATCACGATACGAGGCTCACGTTCATTGCCCGGAATCCCTCTTGCATCTGTTAATTCTTTTAGCATGGTTAATGTTTCATCTAATTTTGTCATTACTTCGGCCTCCTAAATAATCTCACCATCCAATTATATGATAAATTGACGGCATTTTCAAAATAATTTTTCATTTACAGTGGACAGATGATAGGAGAAGCAGACTACTATCTGTTAATCCGCTCCAGCCCCTCCGCCCCCACCAGAAGACCCTCCACTTGATCCATAATTACCACCTGAGCCTCCGCCAGATGAACTACCGGATAATGGCGCGTTCGTCCATAACCATGTCTTCTCTACATAAGAAATTGGATCCTCTTCTGCCAATAAAATCGTTGCAATTGGAACATTAGTAGATAATACCGGGATTTTTTGTTTACTCGGCTTTAATAAATACGCTCTGACAATCCAATTGTGATTATGCTGGTAAAGCTCTACTTCTTGTTTATTTTTAAGACTTTCTTTGAAAGAGCGGATAGCATCCTTCACTTGAACTGCACTGGGAGAAAGTATATAGGTTGGAAGGGCAACAGAGAGAACAATTATAGAAAACAGCATCCCAAGCAGCATATTTAATAATTCCTCGTCTACTATTTGAACAATAATAAAAAACATGATGACACTATATAGTGTCAGCTCCTTATAAGACCTTCCTTTAGACAGAGTAGTTCCTATAAATATAACCGAGATAAAGATGATCAATCCTATCATAATCATACCTTGCAAGTCCAAATAGAATGAATAGGAGGTGATTAGCATCAATAAGAATACAACAATGCTAAGGAGGATTAATTGGATCTTATTATGAAAGGTTCCTGCCTCTTTAAGGGCTTTAAAGACCTCTTGCTCCCAATCTCTTTTCTTTATACGAAATATCCTCACCTGACCATGAAAAAAACCAGAAGCTTCTGTTTTCTTATCCTTCTTTCCTACTCCAGCAGCTTGATGTAAATTGAATCTTTTCTTATCACGGAACAACCAGTCAACCATTGTTTGTTCATAAGGAAAATAAGATGCCTCTTTCTTTAATAGGTCAAATTCCAATGTTTCCTTTGGTGATTCCTCATCACCTTTAAATCGGAAAGCCGGTTTAGCATTCGATACTTTCACAAAGCCTCTTTCTACTAAAGAAAATAGCCCTGCTAAAAAACTATTTGTCTTTACCTTCCCATTCTTATCCACAAAGTACAAATACAATACATCAGCCGTCATCACATCCTCTATTGCTCCCCTTCGCCAGAAATGTCTCTGTGGCAAAAGAATAAAAGATAGGAAGGCAAGCAATAGAATTCCGTATGAAAAATAAGGAATACTATTTTTCAACACTTCGATAGCATCTAGGCGCTCCTTCATATCTTTCCATTCTTCCTGTTCTAGTGCCAGTACTTCATTTAAAGAATATCCACTATTCCTTTTGACCATCTCTTTCATTACATGAGAAGGAAAATAAAAGCTTGCCTTTGTAGTAGAGAAGGCCCTAGAAACAGGAGTATGAAAACGAATCCCATATTCACTTTTTTCTGCCTCTAAGGCATGACGATCAAATAAAAAGCCGCCAAAATTGTCTGTAGAAACAGTTTCTGGGAGAATAAAATCAATGGTTACATTCTGATAATCCGTATCGTGAGAGGAACCGTTCTCAAAATAGGTAACCTTTAGCTCACTGTAATCCTTAAAAGAGAGAACTGCATCCTTTAATGTATAAACATATAAAAAAGATGCACGTTCACTCGATTTATTGATAGAGCTTTTAAACATATGCTCATCAAATGTTACTTCTAACTGCCTTAAGGAGTCTCCACTTATAAATCCTGGCTCTGCGTCCGGCTCCGTAATTTCATAAGCATAAAAATCTTCTACTTTCCCATTATATTTGCTTGGAAATTCACGTGTAAGCCTAGAAAACTCCCCATCAAATTGATAAGTATAGACTTCGTTGACCAATAAATCCCCATTTGGCTGTATCCAAGATTTTATATGTATACGTTCAATTTCGAAGGATTTTGCCTCAGCATACATAGAGAAAGAGAACAAAGCAATTGTCAAAAGAATGATAGAAATGATTGCTTTTTTCATAAGACACCCCCTAAATCAATCTCTCGCTTCTTTACGAGCTGCCTTACTTGTTGGTTTCATTATTTTGGAAATCTCACTCTCATGATTTACCTAGTCACACGACACGCTAACTTAGTAGCCATTTTTTTGTCTTTCATAGTTTGTTTTATTCTTTTCAATATAAGCCTCTAAAACATCCTCGTTTGTGAAGCCTAACTTTTCCGCAATAGCCCCATATAATATCCACACTTTTTGATAAGCTTCTTTTGTAGGATTCTTTAAGAAGAGAAGAATAGCGTTACTTGTTTCAAGAAATAGTGCTGTTAACTCTCCCTCCACCTTTGCAGCTGGCCATTCTTCTAAATCTTCTAAGTCACGTGCAATCCCTAGAGATAACAGAAAATGAATAGAGTCTACATATTCCTCTAGTATAATTGCTCGTTCAGAAGGACCCTTTTTACTCCAGAATTTAAAGCATCGAGTTTCATTTGCAAGCTCAGACAGCTCTATTAACAGTGCGAGTCCTTTCTTTTGAAACACATCTTCTTGTATGTTCATATTTTTTTCTATGTATTGATCTAACGTCTTCTGCATTTGAAATAATTGTTGTAACTTCATATTTCCTCCTAAAAAATTTTTTGAGATATTTTGAAACCAAACTACTTCTTCTATCGTATAGCAGTTATACTGCATTATACAAGGAGGACATTCTCTTGGTCCATATTTTACGATTGCTTATCATTGTACTTATAATATATATTTTTTATAAAATTTTGCGTTACTTATTTGACCCAAAAAGAAAGCTTGATGAGGCACATGAAAAGGAAAGCTACTATTTCTATGATGACATTAAAAATGTTCGTAAAAATTTCTTTATCACCTATAAGGGAGTTATGTTTGAAGGAGAAAAATATTTAGGGACTACAGACCAAGCTTTTGAGGTAGTCTCCATTTTTGTGTGGGCAAAGGAACCATCAAAATTACACGGCTTCACCAAAGAAGATTTTTACTTCCTTCAACAAGAGATTAAAATGAATTACCCATCTGCTCATATCAATTGGAAAAGCCCAATCGAGCAGCTAATGAAGGAAGAAGCATAAGACCATACCCAACTATACATCTCAAACAGACTATTACTTCTTTAGTCTGTTTTTATTTTTCAAAAGCAGAAAGGGAGAGCATAGCCTAAAAACTGATTTATATGATCAAGCAAATTTTCACAAGCTCCCTAAAGTAGAAGCGCCATATATAAACAATGAGGTTAATGAACAAATCGGTTCTCAAATTCCCTCCTATTTCGAGAAAAAGGAATGGAAACAAATACTGGCCAATATGCATGTTCCGTCTCTATTTATACACGGGGAAACAGACCCCCGACCGGTTAAATTCGTAAAGGAGCTGTCCTCATCTATACCAAAGAGTCCTTTTTGCCTGATTCCCCAAGCAGGACAATATCCATGCATTGATAACCCAATTTCGTTAAAAGAAAAGCTAACGGAATTTTTAGTGACTACTTGAATTCTCTAAATGAACAAGCACGCAGCTTCCAGATAAAATCGGAAGTGCGTGCCTGTTATAAATGCCTATCTATCTTCGAAATTAGCAACCAGATGATTCACTACCTCTTGCACATCTTTTTCCATTTGAATTGTAAAGAAATAATCCGCTTCCCCTTCGGTTGGAGCACAAACCTCTTCCTTCTCCATATCTGATTGCTGACGATCCAATACCTCTAAAAAGCTTTTAGCAGTCCTTAACATATCCGTATTTCTACTACTGTTCTTCACTCGTTTGTAGAGCACTTCATCCGGGAGATCAAAAAATATAAGAATCGTTGTAAAACCATTTTGCTTATAATAAGTTAACAGCTTTTCTCGACCAAGCTTATTATAATTAGAATTACAGAGGATTATATGATGGTTTGTTTCGTGTACCACATAATCTACCATTGTTTGAGTCAAAGTATACTTTATCTTATTCGGTCCTTTTTGGTGAAATAAAGTCGGGTAATAGTCTTTTAGAAACTGGGCATGATTATCTTGATCGATTACTACCGAATTTGCAAGTTCCTTTTCTAATTTATGTGCAAAGGTGGTTTTCCCGCTATGCGTTTTTCCTACTGTCATAATGACGAAGCGATTCATTCAACTGTCTCCTTCGCACGAAACAAATGATTCACTTGGAAATAATCTGCAAGGGATTTCTGTCTGCCCTCCTTATGCCACTTGTGATACTCGTTAAATAGTACAAGTGGGTCTCCTCCAGCTCTTTCTTCCACTAAATGCTTGATTGTCAAAAAGCTTCGCTTGTATTCAAACATAATGTTTGTTAGAGGCTTTTGATATGTACTAGTACCAAATTCATCTATACTGTTCATCCCATATTGTTCTTTGTAAAAGTTTAGTGCCGCTAGCTCAGTAGAAGAAAGCTCCTCAAATGCTGAATCTCCTAACAAATACCTTCTACTTAGATAATCACACATTCCTTCCTCAAACCAGATGGATTCTAAGTAATCTTCCTCGAATTCATCTACAAATAAGTCTATATGATGTACTAGCTCATGTCCTGCAATAGTTAAAATGATTTCATCACTTAGATTTTGATAATAGTTCGTCACTTTTTCGTCTTTTATATCCTTATATACTCTTAAGAAAAAGCTTCTCCAAGCGTCCAAATCTGGTGTTATATAAACAAGATCCTTATTTGTAAAGGCTGGAATTGGCAGCTCAGAGAAGAAACTTGTTGCAAGTGGCTCCGAGGTCCATACATATCCTTGCGGCTTCTCTCTTAACTCAAATTTTTCTTGCAAAAGCTGTTGAAATTCTGAAAGTCTTTCCTGAAAGCTTTCAATTCTTTTCATATACTGTATCGCATCCTCTGGCTTTTCAAACGCATAAATATGTTTCATAAAAGTCCCCCCTCCCCTTATTTTACAATAATTTCCAAAAATAATTAAGATAAGTAATCATCCGCCAATACTACTTCTACGAGGTCGCTTTCTCTTAAAAAGTTATTTAACATTTCTACATGTGCACCACCGATAATTAATAATATTCTTTCATGACTGGCTTCAATTAACTCTGTTAAATTCGTAAATATAATCAAGTTTCGCTGGTACCACCATAGCAGCCAATCCAGACCAATATATTGATCGGTATTTTTCAATCTAGCAGAATTGATGTACATTTTCTGATGCTTCTTTATCATTTCAGGATTATTTATTTCTTGGTACATCTCTAATATACTCTGATATCCAGACTTTTCCTCAAGCATAGCTTCCATTTCCCCATATATAAATAGGAACAGCTCTGGTTCATTTGTCTTAGCCCATTGATAGACCTCTCCAGCACTCTTTTTTGCCACTCCCTCTTCCATCCAATCAATACAATAAACCTCTGGATGATTACATTCTGCAGCAATTCGATAACCAATCTGATCAACTTCATTTAATCCTAATGAATAGCTGCCATTTAGGTAGTTTTTATACTCTTCATTTATCTGGTTATTTTTGCTCTTTTCCACCTCGACAGCTACCTTTGTAGGTTTAAAAGCCTTCACTTTCTCTACTACATTTTTTATTTCTTCTTGCCTGTTAGCAGATAACAGTTGATCTACCTCTGTCTGGATTACATCACCGCTCTGCCCCATATGAAACGTCCCCAATATCATCACTTTTGGCCTACTCATATAAAATCCCCCCTACTTCACCATTCTATAGAAGTTTGGATTCTCCTTCATTTTGGATATAGTCGGCAAGAGATTTCTGTCTGCCTTCCTTATGCCACTTGTGATACTCGTTAAATAGTACAAGTGGGTCTCCTCCACCTTTTTCTTCCACTAAATGCTTGATTGTCAAAAAGCTTCGTTTGTATTCAAACATAATAATTTTGTTAAAGGCTTTTGATATAAATCAGTACCAAATTTATCTATACTGCTTGCCCCATATTGCTCCTTGTAAATTAGTGCCGCTAGCTCAATAGAAGAAAGCTCCTCAAATGCAGAATCCTCAAGCAAATACTTTCTGTTCAACTGTTTGTGCAATTTTTATAAAAAACTGTATAATCAATAGTACAAGCAAAAAGGCACAAACGTTGATTTAACAACATTCGTACCTTCAATTTGTATAGTTCAATTTAAATCATATCTCAGTTTCTTTATGATTAGAGTTAAATAAAAATTTTAATATTCACTTTTTATTCTATCCCAGGTATATAGATAACGCTCTTTTCCCCGTTAATTGTGCCACTAAATACATAAATAGGTTGATAAAATCCTTTAGAATCCAGTTCATATGCTTGCTTTACTTGTTGAATTTGCATTTCCTTAATATTTTTATCATATACCTTAAACTTACCATCTAACAATTCATTATAGGCTTGTTGTTCGCTTTTTAACTTAATTTCTCTTACCCTTTTATATTCAACTATGTTATTTAATACACTTTTAATCGTTTTATCCTGATAATAAGCCACTTTCAATGTTCCATCAATTAACTGGTTATTTGTTTCAAATTGATTGATTTTCCATTCATACCGACCTACATCCATTCTTTCAAATTGTGCAGTTTCCGGAATGGTTATCCCCATTTCTTGGAGAGAAAATGCTAATGTTTGTTCATCTGTATCAGCAGGTTCCACATTAAAACTTGAAAAATCGGTAATTTCATAGGATCCATCTAAAAAGTGAAGCCATATAAAATACGAAGGTTCCCCATGATAGCGGTAATTTGCTTCATTTTGATAATCAATAATTTCTATTGAAGATGTATCTACATTGATTTTTTCAAATATTTCATAAGCCTTTTGTTGCGCTTCGTTCTTCGTTAAACTTGGTGCCTTGTAAACTGTTGCCGTAGGGTTTTCGTCATTGAAAGTTATCATCGTTGATACCCTCGCATCTCCCATATTCGCCTTAACCGCGGGAACGATAGCTAAATTCCCAAACTCTTTTTGCTCATAATATGTAAACATTCCTAGTGATAATCCAATGACAAGTAGTAATGGCGTTAAAGATAAAGCTCGTAAAGACCATCGTTTCACTATGAAAACCTTCACTAAACCAAAACCTATGAGTGCTCCTACTACATTATTAAATAAATCATCTAATTCAAAAATGCCTACACCTGTTATGTATTGTACAGCTTCAATAAATCCAGTAAATAATACCGCAGCAAGTGACGTCCAGCCTAGTGAGGAAAATCGTTTAAATAATAGTGGCAGGAAAATGCCAAAGGGCACAAACATTGCAATGTTAAAATAAATATATTGCCAATCACGTACACTAAAATCATACCAAGCTTCTCGAAACGAGCTAAACAGTGCTAAATTGACGTTACCTTCATAATTTACCCCACGATTCAGTAGAGTTAGCGCACATACTGATATGATATATAATATAAACGATACAGAAACAACTACTTGTTTACCTTTCAATCGCTTATCACCAGCAAACTTTTTCAAATAAATAAATCGATATAGTATAAAAACAATTAAACAAATAATAATTGTCGCACTTAGTGCCAACACAAAATTTCGTTGTAACATCTGAATAATTTCTTCTAATCTCACGTCAACCACTCCTATTCTGATTTAAGTAATTACTTATAATTTTAACGGAATTATATTGCAAAAAGTTCCAATAAAGAGAGTTTTTATTTCACAAAAAAATCCCCAAAGCGTTGTTAGGGAATTTTATAGTATATAACCTTGAGAACGCATATAACTAATGATATTCGTTATACAACAATCAGGCCCTATTGTTGAAGATACTTGCAAAACGGAAGATGGTGATTAGAAGAGATAATTTTTCTTTAAATAAATATGTAGAATGATTGGTTAGGCAAATCCATTCCAGATAGTTTCGCGTGGGATTTAAAAGGCAGACAAAAATTTCTACAGAAAGGACATCCTGAATAAGTGTTATTAAACGATTAGAATTTAAATGCTATGTATTTTGTGAGAAAACTTTTTTTATCCTCCTTTACTTATGTAGCAATTAGATCAATCGATAAGCGACTCTACTCTCTAAAAAGAGTACTAGTAGTTGCATTGGATTTAACGGACAATCAAAAGTTTTTATGAAATGGACATTAATGTTGAGGAATTTATGAGGTTCCCTATATTCTTTACATAGCATTTTATTGATGGAAGCGTTGGCGTCGACTCCAGTGGGATGAGTGAGACAGATAAGACATCACAACGGCACGCGTTAGCGTTCGGTGATGGCTTATCTTCTGGAGGGAAAACTAAGAACGTCACATCGTGTGCCAACGTTTTCCTGACCAACATCCTGTTGGCCTCCACTCCAAGCGTACGCCTAAAGCGGACATCAACAACTAGGAGGAACTCCTTATAATGAGGTCCACTAATATCTTATTAAGCATACAGCAGTCCACTTAAAAAACTATCACTTCATTATCCGACAGCAGCCAGAATATCAAAAACATATACATAAGCAAGAGCATCAAAAAGCCAACCCGAAAATTCGTATGCTTCGTCTTATGATGAAAAACTCGCATACCCAAGTAAGCACCGATTCCCCCACCAAAAATAGCAAACGTCCATAACGTTCTCTCCGGAATTCGCTGCCCACTTTTCCTTGCCTGAGCCTTATCATACCCCATCAAGCAAAACGCTGAAATGGACATCAACAAAATAAAAATAAGAACCACATTTATCATCAAAATTCCCCCATAAAAATGCAATACTACATCAACAAACTCTCATTCCTATTAAAAAAAGCTGATAGAATTCCTCTATCAGCTTTTCGTAAGTACTACTTATTTATTGATTGCTTTTTTAGCTGCATCTGCTAATTGAGCGAATGCTGCTGCATCAGTTACTGCTAAGTCTGCAAGCATTTTACGGTTAACGTCGATGTTAGCAAGCTTTAAACCGTGCATTAAACGGCTATAAGAAAGACCGTTCATACGTGCTGCTGCATTAATACGAGTGATCCATAATTTACGGAAATCACGTTTCTTTTGACGACGGTCACGGTATGCATACATTAAAGATTTCATAACCTGTTGGTTTGCTACTTTATATAATGTATGTTTAGAACCGTAATAACCTTTAGCTAATTTTAATACCTTTTTACGACGCTGGCGCGTCACTGTTCCGCCTTTTACGCGTGGCATATTCATTACCTCCTGCTTATTCTATCGAATGTGTAAGTTTCTCTTATTATTTCATGTAAGTAAGTAAAGTTTTGATACGTTTGTAATCGCCTGAAGTTACCATTTTTGCTTTACGTAAATGACGTTTAGCTTTAGTAGATTTGTTAGCGAATAAGTGGCTTCCGTAAGCGCGGTCACGTTTTAATTTACCAGTACCTGTTTTTTTGAAACGCTTCGCAGCTCCACGGTGAGTTTTCATTTTCGGCATGTCGAATTCCTCCTAAACAATTGTACTCTATTACTGTTTTTCGTTCTTTGGCGCTAGCACCAAGAACATGCTGCGGCCATCCATTTTCGGTTTTGCTTCGATAGTGGATACTTCCGCACAAGCTTCAGCGAATCTATCTAATACACGTTGACCAATCTCTTTATGAGTAATCGCACGTCCTTTAAAGCGAATAGATGCTTTCACTTTGTCTCCTTTTTCAAGGAACTTGATCGCGTTTTTTAATTTCGTTTGGAAATCGTGCTCATCTATTGTTGGGCTCAAACGAACCTCTTTTATAACGATGACTTTTTGATTTTTACGAACTTCGCGGTCTTTCTTTTGCTGCTCAAATTTGAATTTACCATAGTCCATGATACGAGCGACCGGCGGCTTGGCTTGAGGAGCCACAAGGACAAGATCCAAATTTACACGACCTGCAATTTCAAGTGCTTCATTACGAGTTTTTAAACCTAATTGTTCTCCATTTTGGTCAATAACGCGTAGTTCGCGTGCTCGAATGCCATCGTTTACATACATGTCTTTGCTAATAACAATCCACCTCCAGATAGTGTCGCGAATACATGGTTTGGGCATACATTCCGTAGAAACGAATTAGTTACGCCGTTTTCGATCCATTAAAAAAGCGAACAGACATAAATGTCTGCCCGCCGATATGAGAACATGCAACGCATGTTACAGTCGATCGTGTGCTTACCAGTCAACAAATGTGTCAAACAGGTGAGAAGCGGGCAGCCTCTTCTTATACCACAAACTTGTATTCAATAACCTTATTAACTATATCATCTACTAGGTAACATGTCAACTGTTATGTGAAACTTCTTCTTTTATTCGAGCTAAGAACTCATCAAAAGGAATGCTTTCTGATTTTTGTTCTCCGTATTTACGTACATTTACTGTCCCTGCTTCTAACTCTTTATCTCCCAAAACAAGCATGTATGGGATTTTTTGCATTTGTGCCTCACGAATTTTATAGCCAAGCTTTTCTTCTCTATCATCCATTTCTACACGTAAGCCTGCAGCAACTAATTTTTCTTCTACATCTTTTGCATATTCGAAGTGTACTTCGTTAGAAACTGGGATAACTTCCACTTGAACAGGAGCTAACCATGTTGGGAAAGCACCTTTATATTCTTCAATTAAGAAAGCAACAAAGCGTTCCATTGTAGACACTACGCCACGGTGGATAACAACAGGGCGATGCTGCTTACCGTCTTCTCCAACATACGTTAAGTCAAAGCGCTCTGGTAATAGGAAATCAAGTTGAACTGTGGATAGCGTTTCCTCTTTACCAATAGCTGTCTTCACTTGGACATCAAGCTTTGGACCGTAGAAAGCAGCTTCTCCATCTGCTTCAAAGTAGTCAAAGCCTAGTTCATCCATTGCTTCCTTCAGCATGCTTTGTGCTTTTTCCCACATGTCATCGTCATCAAAATATTTCTCTTTATCCTCTGGATCTCTATAAGAAAGACGGAAGGAGTAGTCTTCTAACTTAAAGTCTTTGTAGACAGAAACAATAAGCTCTACTACCTTTTTAAATTCCTCTTTGATTTGATCAGGACGCACAAAAATATGAGCATCGTTCAATGTCATTCCACGTACGCGTTGCAATCCCGAAACAGCTCCAGACATTTCGTAGCGGTGCATTGTTCCAAGCTCTGCAATACGTAATGGAAGGTTACGATAAGAATGCATTCCGTTTTTAAAAACCATCATGTGGTGTGGACAGTTCATCGGACGAAGTACAAGTGTCTCATTATCCATCTCCATTGGTGGGAACATGGAATCTTGGTAGTGCTCCCAGTGACCAGATGTTTCGTAAAGCTCCTTGGACCCTAGTACTGGTGTATACACGTGCTTGTAACCAAGCTTTAGCTCCTTATCCACGATGTAGCGCTCAATTACACGACGAATCGTAGCTCCATTTGGAAGCCATAAAGGAAGACCTTGACCAACCTTTTGAGAATTCATGAAAAGATCTAGCTCTTTCCCGATTTTACGGTGATCACGTTCTTTTGCTTCCTCTAAGAGACGAAGATGCTCTTGAAGGTCTTCTTTTTTGAAGAAAGCAGTCCCGTAGATACGTTGAAGCATTTTATTGTCACTATTTCCGCGCCAGTATGCACCTGCAATGCTCAATAGTTTGAATTCCCTTAATTTCCCTGTAGAAGGAACATGGACTCCGCGGCAAAGATCAAAGAAATCACCTTGCTCGTAGATAGAAACCTGCTCATCCTCCGGAATTGCTTCTAATAGCTCCAGCTTATATTCATCGTCAATTTCCTTGAAGCGATTATAAGCCTCTTGACGAGATACGTCATGACGGACAATCTCGATATTTTCATTAATAATCTTTTTCATTTCTTTTTCAATTAAAACTAAGTCGTCCGCTGTAATCGGCTCTGGAGAATCCACGTCATAGTAGAAGCCCCCTTCAATTACCGGTCCAACACCAAGCTTTACATCCTTGAAAAGGCGTTTTACTGCCTGTGCAAGTAAATGCGCAGTGCTATGACGAAGGATTTCTAATGCTTCCTCTGATTCCGGAGTAATAATTGCAATTTCCCCGTCCTCTGTAATTGGTGTCTTTAAATCAATAAGACGTCCACTTAGTTTACCTGCTAATGCCTTTTTACGAAGACCTGGACTAATAGATTGTGCTACATCTTCAGTAGAAGTTCCCGCAGGGAATTCCTTCACAGCCCCATCAGGGAATGTTAATTTAATCATTTCTGCCATTTGTGACACTCCTTCGTTTAATAATAACATGGTACCTAAAGGTTTTTTATACAACAAAAAACCTCCTCCCTATAAAAGGGACGAGGTACGATTCGTGGTTCCACCCTTCTTCAGTCTATTAGAAATAGACGAAGCTCTACATCGGCTAACGGGCCGGTGACCGGTAAGCTGCTACAGCTATTCACAGCTACTGCTCCGAGGTGGTAAATCGATTGCCGGTACTTAAGAAGCTTACAGCCAAGGCTTCTCTCTCTAAAAAGTCGTACAAACTGATTATTGTCCTCATCAAGGCATTTAGTTATCCTTATATGAACTTGATTATACGTTAGGAAAAGTTTGTTTGCAAGTTGTTATTTAAACAATTTTCTCCTTGATTTTACGTATTACGCCAGTTTTTGCCCTGTAGCATAATTGGCACTGTCAAGGTACGTATACGCTCCATAATACGCCCTGCCTTTACTACTTCCTTTTCCCCTCTCTGTGTAACTGAAAGGTGATGCTCTAACTCATTGTAATTAAAATTAGAGGTAATAAAAGTAGGTAAACGCTCAGACATTCGATAATGTAAAATGGTACCTAATATCTCATCACGTGTCCAGCTTGTCATTGCCTCTGCACCAATATCGTCAAGCATGAGTACTGGAGCCTTTTTCACAAAGTCGATTTTTTGAGACAACGTATGGTCCTGAATAGCCTGCTTCATTTCTCTTAAGAACTCTGGCACATAGATAACAACGGAATGGATATGTCTTGCTGCCAATTCGTTTGCCAATGCTCCTAGCAAATACGACTTCCCTACACCAAACTCCCCATATATATAGAGCCCTTTGGATGGCAGTTCATTTGTCTGCTCCCATTCATTTAAGAAATCCTTTGCAGCACGAACAGCAACAACCCTGCTTCCATCCTCCAGATCTATATTAGATAGGCTGGCTTCCATAACTTCTTTCGGCATATGCATGCTATCAATCATAGAAGTTACCTTACGTCTCTCATCCTCCACTACCCCACGACGACAGCGAATATACTCTGTATCGATCAAGTTACGGTCAATATAAAGCTTCGGCTCATAGCCCTTCATGAGGTTAATACATTCACCCAAGGAAGGACAGTCCTCGCATTGGTGTGACTGAGATTTAAATTCATAAAGCTTGTTTAAACTCTTTCTTACCATTTCTTTCGTAATCACTTCTGCATTCTGTTCCATAAATTTTTGAACTTCCGCATCTTCTAATACCTCTTGCTGTAGTTCACTTAATTTTGAAGATATTTCCGGGGAAATGACTCTCTTTAATGTTTCGTTTACTCGTTCCATTTCTTTTCACCTACCTCTTTATTCCGAGTTCTTCCATCAGTTTTTGGCGCTCTGCATCAATGTCTTGAATACCGTTCGTTACATTTCCTGATTGTTTCAACTTACCATCTTTTTTATAGAACCAGTCTGGTACCTTTTCTTCTCTGGTAGGCTTTTTCGTATAAGTTTTTGCGCTGGAGCCCTCTGTCTTCCATTTTAGGTATTGCTCATGCTCTTTTCTTGCAAGCTCCATTGCTTCCTTTGCTGTTTTGACACCCTTACGATTCCAATGGGAAGCTATTTTTTCTGCATAGTTTTTTGTAAGCTTCATATCAGTTCGCAACAAAACATATTGCAGCAATACGTTAACCACACCAATTGGCATTTTGAAATACGTCACAAAATGATTAGCCAGTTGAACATCCGCTAAAATCGGCTCTTTCCCGTTCGCAATATCTCTTAGTACGTCAACCGGAGGAGTGTTTTCTAAATAATAGAGAAGCTCTTCCTCTTTGGACATGGACCTAATTGGTGCAGGAGTAGATACTTTTGGCTCTATCTTTTCTATGACAGGGGCTGTTTTAGAGACTGTCAGCTTGTAATATTCTGCACAGGCTTTCGTCAATCTGGCTTCCGTCAAGCGAAGCTCCTCGTCCAACGCTAGAATAACTACCTTCTGCATTTCAATTGGACTTAAATTATAGAGGTAAGCAAGCTTGGCGATTAATTCCTTTGCTTCAAAGGTTAAAGCAGATTTAGGGACAAGCTGCTCTGATAATCCCTCCTGTAATAGACCAAAATCAAAGCTGTCATAATAAAATGGGATTTTCCCACGCTCGCCCCTAGATTCATACTCTTCTTCAACAGACAATGATGTTTTTCCTCTAGTTGACGGTTTGAACACATCTAAAAAAGTACGAGATACTTCTTTATACCCTTCGTTCCAGTCAGCATTTTGTATGTATCTGCTACGAAGCTGCTTGTATGCATGCTCTCCAATTTTATTAAATAAGAACATCGAGAGCAATGGATCTTTCAAAAAAGATTCGGGGTCAAGCGGCGCCTCTAATTCATAGTAAAACATTCTACCGCTATCCTCAGACTTTTGCCAGGTTTTTAGCAGACCGATTGCCTCTAACGATATTCTTGCTTGAAAAACCTTACCTAGGGACACACCCAGCACATTCATTAAATGATAGTGGGGCCACTCATGCTCATCTTTTAATTCTCCATCTGCCCATAAGGTTAAATAAAGACTTATTCCCTCAGCACCAACGAGCGGCTGATAAAACAAAGTCAATAGTTGACGATCATAGTCCGAAAAAGAATATGGCAAGCGAATTTTATATGAATCAGTAGCATTCAGCTCTTTATATAACATACTTCATTCACCATCTCTTTCCTTTTATAACGAAGGGTTTTTCTTTAATATCTCTTTTAGTTCCTCAATAAATACATTGATGTCTTTGAATTGTCGATAAACGGAAGCAAAGCGAACGTAAGCTACCTCATCTATTTCCGCAAGCTTGTCCATCACTTTTTCTCCGACCTCTTCCGATTTAATTTCAGAATTCCCCGTTCTTCTTAGCTCTTTCTCAATAAAATAAACAACATCTTCAAGCTGACTTAAAGCCACCGGTCTTTTCTCACAAGCTCGAATAAGACCTCGCAATACCTTTTCGCGACTAAATTCCTCTCGAGACCCATCCTTTTTCACTACAATTAAAGGCGTTTCCTCTACCTTTTCAAAAGTGGTAAATCGAAA
Organism: Psychrobacillus sp. Z16_25; assembly: GCF_056856695.1. Taxonomy (NCBI): domain Bacteria; kingdom Bacillati; phylum Bacillota; class Bacilli; order Caryophanales; family Bacillaceae; genus Psychrobacillus; species Psychrobacillus sp. Z16_25. Next base: position 101,686 of record NZ_JBXEOV010000009.1, read on the forward strand.
ACCACAGTCTTCGCATTCCCTTCTTCTTCTTATAGCCTTGTTGTCATCCACTGGGCGTGAATCAACTACCTTCGTACCGTTAAATTGGCATGCTGGGCACCTCATATATACCTCTCCTAAATCATACATTAAATTTTTGTATATCTATTATAACAATTTTTTTCAATAAAATCGAAAAAGCAGAGGAATCTCTTCCTCTGCTCACTCATTATAGTCATGTTTTTCTTACGCTTGAACTGACACACGTGCTTTTGGTGCATTAACTGGCCCCATACCACGAGGCATTTCGAGCGTTTCGCGCGTTCCAGCATTAAGAGCGTCTGCAATATAGTTAGCAGCGATTGTCGGATCTAAATCTCCACATGTGTAGACATCGATGCTAGCGTATCCGTGCTCTGGAAAGCTGTGAATCGTTAAATGCGATTCAGAAATAATAACGACTCCACTCACACCTTGAGGTGCAAATTTGTGGAATGCAACTTCTCTAACCTCTGCACCAGATTTGAGTGCAGCATCAACAAAAGTTTGCTCGATAAATTGCATATCGTTAAGCTTGTCAAAATCGCACTCCCATAGTTCTGCAATAATGTGACGTCCCATTGTCTCCAATGTCCGTTTCCCCCTTTGATTAGTTTAATTTTTATCAAAGTTGACTACCACGGGGGAAAGTTAGTCCAAAGAGGTCCTAACCCTTTAAGTAGTCCATGTACTAGAAGTACACGATTCCAATTATAGAATATATATATTCGTTTGGCAATAAAAAAATCCTCTTTCTAGAAATTTAGAAAGAGGATGGAAAAAATTTTAAAATATAGGTTGTTGACCATTTAATAAATGGCCAGACGACACTTCAATCAGCTATTTCTTACAAAGTTATCCTCAACTTGTAGCGCATTAGCCACTTTTTTCGTTAAGTCTACTACTCTAGCAGAATAGCCCCACTCGTTATCATACCAAGCTAAAACCTTCACCTTTGTATCTCCCATTACCATAGTAGTTAAGCCATCAATAGTACTAGATTGAGTAGTAGTGTTATAGTCAATAGAAACAAGTGGCTCCATTGAAATTCCAAGGATTCCTTTCATCGGACCTTCCGCAGCCTTCACAAATGCTTCATTGACTTGTTCTGCTGTAACTGGTTGTTTGACATCCACTACTAAATCTACTAAAGATACGTTTGGAGTTGGAACTCGAAGCGCCATACCATGGATTTTCCCTTTTAGTTCCGGAAGAACTAGTGAAAGCGCTTTAGCTGCTCCCGTAGAAGTAGGAATAATTGATTGCCCACAAGAACGAGCACGTCTTAAGTCCTTATGTGGGTTATCCAAGTTATTTTGATCGTTTGTATAGGCATGAACAGTTGTCATTAACCCATTTTCAATTCCGAATGAATCATTTAACACTTTTACTACTGGAGCTAAGCAGTTTGTTGTACAGCTTGCATTAGAGATGATATTTTGTGTTGCAACATCTAATTGATCATCGTTTACTCCAATCACTATTGTTGCATCCTCATTTTTAGCAGGTGCAGTAATAACGACTTTTTTTGCTCCTGCTTTCAGATGTCCAGAAGCTTTTTCTCCATCATTGAACTTTCCTGTTGACTCAATCACGATATCAACGTTCAATTCTTTCCAAGGAAGATTTTCTGGTTCACGCTCGTTAACAATTTCTACTCTTTGACCGTTCACTACTAAAGCATTGTCTGTAATTTCAATTTCTCCAGTAAAGGTACCGTGTGTTGAATCATATTTAATCAGATGAGCAAGCGTCTCTAGTGAATATCTTGCATTAATTGCTACTATTCTTAAATCCTCTTGAAAAATTGCCTGACGAAATACCATACGACCTATACGACCAAAACCATTAATTGCTACCGAAGCTGACATTTTATATCCTCCTATAACGTGTGATACTTTTTTGTTTTTTACTCGTAATTAGTATAACACATTTTTATGAATATGCAGCCTTAAAACGACAGTATATTATATTCGGAGTATTCGAACAATTATATATTCCATGACAGCAATATTTTTTTTAATTGCTCTTCCGCCGATTGAACCGTACCGTTGTTATATATGACAGCATCTGCACCCTTTTCTTTGATGGAGAGAGGCAATTGGGAGTGTATCCGTGCTTTTGCCTCTTCTAAAGTATAATTATTTCTTTTCATTAGTCTTTGAAGCTGCGTCTCCTCTGTAACGGTCACTACAATGATTTTATCTACAAAGGATTGTAGCTTGCTTTCAAAGAGCAAGGGTATATCCATAATAATTGTTTGATGACCGGCTTGTATTAGCTCCTCTTTCTGTCTGAGCATTTCTGCTCTGATTGCAGGATGTATAATGTCATTTAGCTGTTTCCGTTTAGCAGGAGAATGAAAGATGATGGATCCTAATTTTTCTCTATTTAAGGACCCATCCTCCGTTAATATTTCATCACCAAAAGCAAACTGAATTGCTTGTAATGTTTCTGTCCCCTTTTCCACCACTACTCTCGCTACAAGGTCAGCATCTATGACGGGATAGCCCATAGACTTCAGCATATTAGAAACAGTGCTCTTCCCACTTGCAATACTACCTGTTAATCCAATAATCATCTTGTTCCCCCATTACCTTTGACATTTTCCACAATACGTTGATGTTCGACCACCAATTGTTTGCTGTTTCGTTTTACTGCCACAAGCGCCACATTCCTTTTTTCCATACATTTGGAGCCTGTGTTGCATATTCCCCGCACCACCATTAATGGAACGGTAATCAGAAATAGTACTTCCTCCGTTTTCGATGCTATCAAGTAGAACAATCACAATTTCTTGGAAAAGCTGAATCTTTCTCTCTCTGCTAATCCTTTTTACCTTTCTAGCAGGGTGTATTTTCATCCGAAAAAGCGCCTCAGTTGCGTAGATATTCCCACAGCCTGAAACGACATGCCCATCCATGATAAATTCCTTAATCGCTTTATTTTCATATTTAGGGAGCTTACTTAGCTCTAAGAAATGATCAAGGGCATTTTCATCAAACGGCTCAGGTGCCATTAATAGTAAGGGAGGGTGATCAGCCTCTTTTTCTAAAAATCGCAGTTCACCAAATCTTCTAATATCGGCATATACAAGCATGTCACCTTCTTCAAAGTGTAAGGTAACGTGCGCATGTTTCCTAAATTTCTCTTCCAATATATCGAGTATGCTCCGTACATAGAACCAGGCCCCCGACATCCCTAAGTGGGATACGAGGAGCTGTTCCTTTTTATCTTGTTGAAGATGAAAATAAATATATTTGGATCTTCTTTGAATGCTTGTAATTTGTTTTCCGACTAGCAGCCTTTGAAAATCTTCTACGCTGCTCCCTTTAATAATGGCTTCCTTCCCCTTCATCTTGGAGGTAAGGATTGTTTCTGAAACATCGACAGACTTAATCGTTTTTCCAGTAACTACTGGCTGGAGGCCTCTTACAACCCCCTCTACTTCTGGTAATTCCGGCATTTCTATTACTCCTTACTTTGCTTCATACCAAGAAGGACCATATGCATAGTCTACCTTTAAGGGAACAATCAGCTTAATGGCAGATTCCATGACCTCTGGCACAATTTTTTCTAGTATTGCTATTTCCTCCTGTGGTGCTTCGAAAATAAGCTCATCATGCACTTGGAGCAGCATTCTTGTTTGTAGTTTTTCATTTGATAATCTTTCAGCCATATCAATCATCGCTTTTTTAATAATATCTGCCGCACTGCCTTGAATAGGGGTGTTCATAGCAGTTCTCTCTGCAAAGCTTCTTAAATTAAAGTTCGAGCTTGTAATATCAGGAAGATATCTTCTTCTATTTAAAATAGTCGTGACATAACCCTTCTGCTTGGCTTTTGCTATGGTTTCATCCATATATTCCTTTACGCCAGGGAAGCTGTTCAAATACTGCTCGATGAAATTTGCTGCTTCTTTTCTTGTAATGTTTAAGCTTTGTGAAAGTCCATAATCACTGATTCCATAGACAATCCCGAAATTAACCGCCTTAGCTGCTCGGCGCATTTCCGAGGTCACATTCTCTTGAGTAACTTGAAAAACGTCCATCGCAGTTTTTGTATGAACATCCATATCGTGAATAAACGCTTCTATTAGGTTCTGATCTCTAGACATATGGGCTAGTACTCGTAACTCAATCTGAGAATAGTCAGCAGCAAACATAACCCAGCCAGGTCTGGACGGTACAAAAGCCTTTCGAATCTTTCTTCCTTCTTCCAAACGAATTGGTATATTTTGAAGGTTAGGATTGATGGAGCTTAGTCTTCCTGTGGAAGTTAATGCCTGCTGATAGCGAGTATGAATTTTTCCATCCTCTACATGTATTTCCTTTAGAAGGCCTTCAATATAAGTAGAGTTTAACTTTCCTAACTGTCGGTATAATAATATCTCTTGAATGATTTGATGCTCGCTTGCTAGCTTTTCTAGTACGTCAGCGGCTGTAGAATAACCAGTTTTTGTTTTCTTAATTGGAGGGAGACCTAGCTTTTCGAAAAGAATTACTCCTAGCTGCTTAGGAGAATTAATATTGAAGGATTCTCCGGCAAGCTCATGAATTTTCTTTTCGATGTCCTGAAGCTTGCTTTCTAAGTCCTTGCCCATGTCTTCTAAGACCTGTCTGTCCACACTTACTCCATCCGATTCCATTGAACCAAGAATAGAGGCAAGTGGTAGCTCTAGTTCTTTATATAGTTCAAACTGTTCGTTTTCCTTCAGCTTTTTCTCTACGATAGGCTTTAAGTGCCAAATCCCAAGCGCTTTTCTAGTTGCATGCTCTGCTAACCTTTGTAATTCTGGAGTTGCCTTCTTCGCACCTTTCCCGTATACACTTTCATCAGTGAAAAGATTATAGTATCCATATTCTTTGGCGATGGAAGCAACGTCCTCTGAAGAGATAGCTGGATTGTCAATATATGCTGCAAGTAAAAGGTCAAACTCTACACCGGTAATTGTGACACCGTGCTTTCTACACACTGCTTGTGTAGCTTTAGAGTCTGCTACATATTTTGTTTTGCTTTCATCTGCTAGCCATGTGCAAAATTCATTTGATTGAAATGCCTCACTACCTTCAATGAAGTAAGATTTTTCTCCATCTGAAAGTGCTACTCCCAATAGTTGAGCAGTATGGTATTGTTCATCAAACATCTCTAATAGAACAGCCATTTCATCCGTCAAAATAGCTGGGTTTAGCTTGTCCAACACCTCAAAGTTCGTTTCAGTAGTTTCGTGGTCCTCCACGACATATTCTGTCTTTTCTAGTAAGGTCTTAAAGGAAAGTTCTTTCCATACCTTAATGACCTCATCCATATTAGGTCCACTATAGGAAATATCTTCAAGACTCACTTGAATTGGCGCATTTGTTTCAATTGTAGCAAGCACCTTACTCATCTTCGCTTGCTCTTCATTGACAACAAGCTTTTCTTTCAGCTTTGCCCCGCTCACAGAGTCTATTGCTTCATATAGCTTTTCAACGGATCCATGCTCCTTCAACAGCTTAATCGCAGTTTTTTCTCCAACTCCAGGTACTCCTGGGATATTATCAGACGAATCTCCCATTAGTCCCTTCATATCGATAATTTGGATAGGAGTCAGTCCATATTTTTCTTGCACATGGGAAGGTGTGTATTTTTCAATATCGGTAATCCCTTTTCGAGTGATATATACGGTTGTATTGTCTGTAGCTAGCTGTGTTAAGTCTTTATCCCCTGAAACGATGACCACTTGCCGACCTTTAGCTTCTGCTTGTTTACTCAAGGTGCCGATAATATCATCTGCTTCATACATCTCTTGTTCATATCGTTTGATTCCATAGGCGTCGATCAATTTTCGTAAATAAGGAAATTGTTCTGAAAGCTCTGGCGGAGTTTTTTGTCTTCCACCTTTGTATTCACCAAATGTAGCGTGGCGGAAAGTAGTTTTTCCAGCGTCAAACGCTACGAGCATATGCGTAGGATTTTCCTCTTCCATTATTTTTTGTAGCATCATGGTAAACCCATAAACCGCATTGGTATGTATGCCATGTTCATTTGTTAAAAGTGGTAACGCAAAAAATGCTCGGTATGCTAAGCTGTTTCCATCTAGCAACAGGATTTTTTCAGATGACATAATCCTTCACTCCTTGAAATTAAATAATTACGCGTTATTTACGCAAAAAAATCGTCATTCCTTATATCTTACCATGAGAGTAAGGGGAATGACGATTTATATACTATTCTAGATACCCAGAAAGAATTCGTGCATATGGAGAATCAGAAGGAATGATAATCATAGTATCTTCTCCAATTGTTTTCTTATAGGATTCTAGCGTTCTGTATATGGAATAAAACTCTGGATCCTTCGAAAAGCTTGTGTTATAGATTTTAGCAGCCTCTGCATCTCCAGCTGCTCTTATTTCAGCTGCTTGTTCATTAGCTGTTGCTAGCATCTCTTTTACCGTACGATCTGTTTCTGCTTCGATACGTCTCTTATCTGCATCACCTGTAGAAAGGAATTCTTGGGCAATACTTTGACGCTCTGAAATCATTTCATTAAATACGGATTGTTCATTTTCCTGCGGTAAATCAATTCGTTTAATACGCACATCTACTACTTCTATACCATATTTATCTTTTGCAAGAAGCTCATTTACATGTGCAGTAATTTTATCATTTAGACTTCCACGCTCTGAATTTTCATCATTAATAATATCGCTATACTTTAGTTGCCCAAGCTCTGTACGTACGACAGAATAGATAAACTCCTCCATCCGAGCGCCGGCTCCATCCAGACTTCCCGCACTAGATATCATTTGCTTTGGATTGGTTACCTTCCAAACAGCATAATTATCTACAATAATACGACGCTTATCAGCTGTATTTATTTCTCTTTCAGAAAGCTTATAATTCATTTGGTACTTAGGAATTGTAGACACACTTTGAAGGAAAGGGATTTTCATATGAAGACCTGGCTCACTCTTAATGTCTTTAATTTCACCAAACTGACGGACTACTTTATATTCGCCTTCTTTTACAACATAGATGTTTACAACCGCAATAATCGCTACAACAAATATAAGGAGAATAGCGATAAATGATTTGGAATGCTTTTTAAAGTCAAAAGGTGTCTTTTCCTTCTTCGGTTTGTTTTTCACCGTTTTATATTTATTTTCTAGGTTTTCAAAAGGGTTATGATTGTCAGCCATTATTGCCCACTCCCTTCTGTTTTAGTTGCTTCTGTTTTAGTTGCTTCTGTTTTTGCTTCTGTCTCTGCCTTAGGAGTTGTCGCTTGCTTACTATCTACCGGCTGAATCGGCAAGTACTTCATCGTGCCGCCTTCGTCATTCATAATATAGATTTGTGCACCTGGAAGAACAGAATCTAACGTCTCTAAGATTAATCGCTGTTTAGTAATTTCTTGGTTGTTCCGATATTCCTCATAAAGCTCGTTAAATATTGCCACATCACCATTTGCCTGAGCAATACGCTCAAATTTATAAGCTTCTGCATTGGAGATAATTGCATCCTTTTCCCCAACCGCTTCACTTACCATTTGGTTTTTGTATTTTTCAGCCTGATTTCTTTTCGTGTTTTTCGTTTCCTCTGCGTCTGTCACGGCAGTGAATGCTGCACGAACCTCCGCGTTTGGCAACTCCACGTCCTGAAGCTTCACTGTTAACACCGTAATACCAATATCATATTTCTCTATTAAGCCTTGAAGCATTTCGTTTGTAGCAGCCTCAATTTCCGCTTTTCCATTTGTTAATGCTGCGTCAATCTTCGAGTTACCGATTACAGATCTAATAGATGCAGATGTTGCATCATGAAGAATTTCTTGAGGATTTTCCGAGTTAAATAAATATCTTTTAGGATCAGTAATTTTATATTGAACAACTAGATCTGCAAGAACGATATTATCATCGCCTGTAATCATTTTGGTGTCCTTGTCAAAGGAGGTGATCTCACCGTCCTCCGATTGGCTATAACCAAATTGAAGACCGAACGTTTCCTTTGATAACTTTTCTACCTTTTGGATCGGCCAAGGCATTTTGAACTTTAAGCCAGGCTCTACAATTGGATCACTTGCTTCACCGAAGGTTATAACAATTGCCTGTTCAGATTCATCCACTGTATACCAAGAAGTTAACAAAGCAGATAATAAAATGATACCAACGACTGATATAGCTATGATCGATAACACTCTTTTTGTACTCATTTTCTTTCCCCTTTCTCTATCTATAGGTCTTATACGGAAAGGATATCCAATTGGTTTCAATATATTTTTAATAAGTATGAATAACTCGAAAAAACAAGTTTTGTTTGTGATCAGTTCTCTTTCTTTGACAAGCCCCTTACGAAAAAGTTCAGTGGTAAATGATATGCCTATTACGAAAAGGATGTTACTCTTCCGACTAGCTGTAGGCACGCAAATAATTAAGCGTATAAAAAAAGAACGAAAGCCTGGGACAAAACAATAGAACAGCGCTTGCGATTTATCCTTTTGAAGAAATCGTAAGTGCTTTCTTACTTTTAAAACGTATGGTTCTTCACTGCGCCGGAGGCCAACAGGATGTTGGTCACAAAGGCATTGTCACACGATGTGACGTTTTTTTGCCTTTGTTCCTTTGGGACTCCTCTTTCGTCGCTAATAAATTTGCGTTCCCGCAGGAGTCACCGACGCTGTTTTGAACCATTGGTACTACCTTCTAATAAATAAATCTTGATAAGAATCTTGTAAAAAAATGTGTAACAAATCACAAAAAATTGTTTTGTCCTTCTCTTTTATTTAAGAATTCACTTTTTTCCCAGCCCATCGGTTTTTTCAGAAAAGCACCTGTACTGAGCAAAGCGAGGGAGGCTAAAGGAGGGAAAACCAAGACGTCACATCGTGTGACAACGTATTCCTAACCAACATCCTGTTGGGCTCCGTGAAAAGCGTCCGCCACAATGGTAATAAACAATTTAAAAAGCGAGTAATGCGAAAGATTCTCCTCCACATCCTCGCTTCTAATATTAATAGACTTTTTCAATGCCCTCTATTTTTACCAAGAATTATTTTTATATTTTTTATAGTAATTTAATTGACGCGCCATCAAATAAAGCTTACGAGTAAGGTTTCGGTCATTTTTATAAAATAACGGGTTACCCCATTTTCCTTGACGAAGCAGTGTACGAATTTCTTGCTGTATTTCTTTATTATCCACAAATTTTTTCAACACAATTTTCGGTACTACAGTGAACAAGTAATGCTCATTCAACAAGGTTAGCTCCTTGTCTTTATGGTAAATAATATCATCCACAAAATATCTAGCCATGTTATGGCCAAGCGCAGTAGTATAATAACTTGATCTTCCCTGACGAATATTCACTTCAAATACTTTAAATTTGCCGTCACGTTCGTCATATTTCAAATCAAAGTTGGCGAAGCCTACATAGCCGACTGCCTCTAGGAAATGCTGAAGCTTTTTCATTAGATCTTCGTTATATCTCGTAATCAAAGCTGTGTAATTTCCTATCGCTGTCACAGTATGCTCTTGAAGCACAACTTGAGCAAGCGTGCTAAGCTGGGCCTTTCCTTTCGAGCTCATATAGAAAACAGAATCCCACATATAAGTATCATCACCAGGTATGTAATCTTGAATAATCAAATCCTCTTGATATCCACTCGCATTTACTTTACTGATGACCTCTTGAAGCTGCTGCTGATTCTCTACTCGATAAACCTTTTGCTGCCCTTGAAACTTATGCTTATAATATTCGACCCCATTGCTTGGTTTTATAATCAATGGAAAAAGGACTTCCTCTGTAAACGGCTCTTTCTTTGCACAGGAATAAAAATATGTTTTAGGTGTGTCAATGCCATGTTCTTCACAAAGCTTGTAGAAATTAGATTTTACTAACAGGTTATTCATCAATTCCTCAGACATATAGTTAAAAACAAACTTTTCTCGAAGAACATCTGCATTTTCTATGATCAATCGAACATAAAAGTCATTTGTTCCAACCAAAAGTAACTGCTTGTCCGGTGATTGATATTTGTCTGCCACCTCAGACAATACAGCTACAAATGCTTGCTTATCCCATAAGTTAGGATGAATTTCAATATGATCAATTACGTTACTCCACTTAGTAAAGGACATTTCTTCTTTTCCGACTAGGATAGGTTTAATATTGTATTCTTCATGAAAGGATATAGCCATATTATAGGCGTTTATATCCGTTCCAACGATAATTGGAATAAATGGTTGTTTGTTCATCTTTACCTCCGTTGCTAGGGTTGAGGAATATACACAGTGAACTGTGTTCCCTTCCCTACTTCACTTTCTAATTCTATATATCCATGATGGGTCTCTACCAAATGCTTGACAATAGCCAGCCCTAAACCAGTCCCACCTGATTCTCGACTGCGCGCTCTGTCTACTCGATAAAACCTTTCAAAGATGCGCTCCTGCTCCTCTAGCTTGATTCCAATACCTTCATCTCTTATTTGTAAATAGCCATATGAACCTTTTTGCCCAACGCTTATATGGATCGTAGTATGATTTCCAGAATAAGAAATAGCATTGGTTAATAGATTCATCATAATTTGAATAATACGATGATAGTCGCCCTTCACGTAGATTGTTTCATTTACATTTAAGTCAATTTCCATCTCTTTTTCTTCTAATAAATGATTTGTCATCTCCAAACAACTAACAACCACATCATAGAGCCTTACTTTGGTAATATTCATTGTATATCCTTCTTGTTCAATCTTTGATAAGTCTAATAGGTCATTAATGAGCATTTGAAGACGATTACTTTCCTTATAGATAATCTCCAAGAAGGAGAGGAGATTTTCTTCCTTTTTATATGCTCCTAATAGGAGCGTCTCGGCAAATCCTTTTATAGAAGTAATGGGTGTTTTCAACTCATGCGAAACATTTGCAACAAAATCCTTTCGAATCTGCTCTAGCTTCACTATCTCTGTGATGTCATGAATCACTACCACAATCCCCAGCCATTTCCCATGCTCCCCTATAACTGGAGCTCCATAGGCAACAACACTATAATTATGGGGACTTCTTTGAATATTTATTTGCTGCTTATGAGAGGTCTCCGTCAAAAAAAGATGGTCTATAAACTCCTCTATTTTATCAGGAAGCCCAATTGATTTAAACTGCTTATTTGTAACATCCCCAGCCGACATATCAAGCTGTGCTAAGAATGCTCGATTGACAATCGTCACTTTTCCATCCCTGTCAATCATAATAAGACCACTCACCATGTTCTCTATTAAAGTTTTTAGTCGCTCTTGCTCTGTTTCTCGAATTACAGAAATCTCTTGTAGGTTCCTTGCTAGAATATTAATGGAGTTTGTTAGTTTCGACATTCCTAAGTCATTGTTCTCATAAGCTCTTACATGATAATGTCCTTTGGCTAACTCCATTGCAGTTTCTGTTACATGTTCAACAGGCTGGGTAAATTTCTTACAGAACTTAAATCCGATAAAGAGGGATAGTAAGTAGACAAATAAAAGGACAAAGAACAGAAAAAGCCAAAGAGATTCTTTTTCCTTTCGAATATCTCGTTCAATAAATTCAGCTTGTAAAGCTTCTCTTAAAAGAAATTGTTCTTCTGCAGTAAGTTCATATTCCTCCATATACACAGAAGCCTCTTTTAGCTTCGTGTCAATATTTGTATCTACTGCTTGTTGAACTAAAAAGGGGAATATCTGCCCGAGAATGATTCCGATTCCAAGCATGACAACTCCTAATAGAACAGCGAAGGTACGGAATATTTGAGTATGAAATGTCATAGAGACTTTGGCTCCTCAAACTTGTAGCCTAGCCCTCTTATTGTTTTGATGAACATTGGTCTTCGGCTATTTTCCTCTATTTTTTCTCGCAAATGGCTGACATGAACATCCACTATTCGAGTATCTCCTGCAAAATCATAATTCCATACAGCACTTAAAAGCTGGTCACGAGTCAGGACTTTGTTTTTATTCTCAATTAAATAAATAAGTAACTCAAATTCCTTTGGCGTAAAAAAGAGCTGCTCCTTATTCAAAAAAACCTCAAAACGTTCTGGATAAACTTCTAAAGGGCCAAAAACATACGAATCATCGGTTTTTTCCTTTATCGGATTCGCACTAAGACCTGTTCTTCTTATCATGGCCTTTACCCTAGCTATTACCTCTCTCGGGCTGAATGGCTTGGTCATATAATCATCTGCACCAAGCTCTAGACCCAGTACCTTATCAAACTCTTCTCCTTTGGCAGTGAGCATAATGATTGGAATATGGATTCCTTGGAGACGAAGCTTCTTGCAAACCTCCATTCCATCCATTTTGGGCAACATCCAATCTAATACAATTACATCCGGTTGCTCCTCCATCGCTAATTGAAAACCCTCTGCACCATCATTAGCGGTTATAACAGTAAATCCCGCTTCCACTAAATTATATGTAAGTAGCGTAACAATTGAGCTTTCATCATCTACAACTAATACAGTATGCATTATTTTCCTCCAAATAAAATTTGGAAATTTCTTTCCAAATCACTTAAAACATCTGATTACAGTACTTTTGGTGGGAGAACAGTAAATAGTCCTTCCAGAACTACCTCTTCTTGTTCATCCTTCGCTATCGCATGAACCGTGATTTCATTTTTATGTACATCTTTTTCTTTCACTTCTAAGGTAAATGTTAATAAAGCATAATGAAAGGTTGGCTTCGGATAGGCTACCTCCTGTCTAACAACGTGAGAACCTGGTCCTGGTAAATACTTAGATATCGAGGAAGTCACAATCCCCGTTAGCATAATAGGTGGAACAATAGGTTTAGAATAGATCGTATTTATCGTAAAATCATGTTGTATGTACAAAGGGTTATTGTCATTCGTCAAACCTAAGTAGAGCAGTAAATCTTTGTCTTCGATTTTTTCAGTTAGAACTAGTTTTTCTCCTACTGTAAGCTCCTCCATACCGCGACCGATTTTATGCTTTTTCCCTAATAGCAAAAACTATTCCTCCAATCTGTTAGCTACTTTCATCTTAACAATAATTCCCCGTCCTTCGCAACTGATGATAAAGTCAAAACATTCTTCCGCTAAAACTATTCTCAGAATTGTTTTGTATATAACATCCCTAAACAGACATAAAAAAAGATAGATAGGGATCTCACCCTACCTACCCTTCAGCGCTAAAGCTTAGCTTAACATTTTCATAACTGCCTTTACGGAATCCGCTGATTTGTTTAAAAGAGCTAATTCTTCCTCCGTTAAATCTAGCTCTATAACTTTTTCTATTCCTCCTGCACCCAGTACTGTAGGTACACCTAAATAAATACCATCCAACCCATATTCGCCTTCTAAGTACGCAATGGAAGGTAGCACTCGCTTTTGATCCTTTAAAATGGCCTCTGCCATTTCTACTAATGAGGCAGAAGGTGCGTAGTATGCAGAACCATTTCCTAAAAGGTTCACAATCTCTGCACCACCCTTACGTGTTCTTTCCACAATTTCCTCTAAACGCTTAGCATCTAGCAGCTTTTCCAATGGAATTCCACCAGCATAAGAATATCTGATGAGAGGCACCATGTCATCACCATGGCCTCCTAAAACAAAGCCCGTAATATCTTTTACTGACAGGTTTAACTCTTGAGCAATAAACGTCCGAAAACGAGCAGTATCTAATACACCTGACTGACCTATTACCCGTTCCTTTGGAAATCCTGATTCTTTGTATACCGTGTATGTCATTGCGTCCACAGGATTTGTTAATACGAGTATGGTGGTGTTTGGAGAATATGTTACTATCTCCCTTGTCACTGCCTTCATTACTTTTTGATTTGTTTGGACCAGGTCGTCACGACTCATTCCTGGTTTTCTGGCAACACCAGCTGTAATAATCACTAAATCCGAGCCTTTGGTGTCTTCATAATTAGACGTACCAGTGATGTTTACATCATAGCCTAATACAGGAGCAGCTTCAGCCATGTCTAAAGCCTTTCCCTTTGTAGGATTTTCAGCTTGCGGGATATCGACTAGCACAACATCCCCAAGCTCTTTCTGAGCTACCAAGAATGCAGTAGTTGCGCCTGTAAAACCACTGCCAATAACAGAAATTTTTTTACGTTTTAATGTCATCTGATATACTCCCCTTTTTTGGACAAGCATTCTTAGACCATGACCTCCATACACATACTCTCTATTTATAGGTCAGTCTAACGGTCATCCTATTCCCTATTATAACTCGGTTAGAAATTTTGGTGAACCTCCATTACCTTGCTTGCGTCATATACCAGTTATATGCATCTTTATCTAAGATTTCTAGAGACAAACTATTCAGATCTTCGCGTTTGCAATACGGCTTACTATAGCTGCCATAACCGAAGATACAGTTATCTTTGATAGATACATTCGTAAGCAAATAGACAATTCCTTCTTCCATATAGAGGGCATATTTTACAGATTCCGTTAGATGTTTTTTAATAAGCAAAATATCCTTAAGAGGTATTTCATATTTCTCGTGCTGAAACAACTGAAAAGGTTGCTGTGGGTTTTCTACTTGATAAAAATATTTCATTTTACCTTCCTCCAGACTTTCTCCTTGCTTTTATAGCAATAAGTTTTCATTCATTATACTTGAACATAAATATCCAATAACATGCTGCATTCTTTTGAGAGTATGAATACATATCTTCCATTATTATACGGAATGTACAAGTAAATATAAATGACTCCAAGTTTTTACTGTATTACTGATTATGCACAGAAGAATAAGGAGTCACCTTTATTAGTAAAAAGTGGATTTTGATTAGTTAGTATTGAGACGGAAACACTGCCACTCACAGAAAGAGAGAGCATAGAGGAAGGAAAAGTAAGGTCGACAACTTATGTGATTACATTTCCTAATTAAGATTCTGATAGCGTCCATCACCTCGCTTACCAGTTATACAATTTCTTAGGAATACCCTTACAAATATTACAGAAACTAAAAAGACTGCCAGAAAAGTCAAACACATGACTTTTCTTGACAGCCTTTCAAAATATAATTCCAAATTTTTGAAATTACATGTTTTTAATTAATTCGTCAGCGAACTCTGAACATTTTACTTCTGTAGCGCCATCCATTAGACGTGCGAAATCGTAAGTAACTACTTTCGATTCAATTGTTTTCTCCATTGAATCCATGATAAGTTTAGCAGCTTCGTTCCAGCCAAGGTGTTCAAGCATTAATACACCTGAAAGGATTACTGAAGATGGGTTTACTTTATCAAGACCAGCATATTTTGGAGCTGTACCGTGAGTAGCTTCAAAGATTGCATGTCCAGTTACATAGTTGATGTTTGCTCCTGGAGCGATACCAATACCACCAACTTGTGCAGCTAGTGCATCTGAGATATAGTCTCCGTTTAAGTTCATTGTAGCAACTACATCAAACTCTTTTGGACGAGTTAAGATTTGTTGTAAGAAGATATCAGCAATAGAATCTTTTACTAAGATTTTACCTGCTGCAAGTGCATCAGCTTGTGCTTTGTCAGCAGCTTCTGTACCTTGTTCTTCTTTGATTTTATCGTATTGGTTCCAAGTGAATACTTTGTCACCAAATTCTTGTTCAGCAACTTCGTAGCCCCAGTTTTTGAAAGCTCCTTCAGTAAACTTCATGATGTTTCCTTTGTGTACCAATGTTAAAGAAGTACGACCTTCTTTAATGATGTAGTTTAGAGCAGCGCGAACTAAACGTTTTGTACCTTCTTCAGAAATTGGCTTGATACCGATACCAGAAGTTTCTGGGAAACGAATATTCTTCACACCAAATTCAGATTGTAAAAAGTCGATTAACTTTTTCGCATTTTCTGTACCTTTTGCATACTCGATACCAGCATAGATATCCTCTGTGTTTTCACGGAAAATAACCATATCAGTGTCTTCTGGGCGTTTTACTGGAGATGGAACACCTGTGAAGTAACGTACTGGACGTAAGCAAGTGTATAGGTCTAACTCTTGACGTAACGCTACGTTTAGAGAACGGATACCACCACCGATTGGAGTTGTAAGAGGTCCTTTAATAGCGATTAGGTATTCAGAGATTACGTCTAAAGTTTCTTGTGGTAACCACTCACCTGTTTGATCAAATGCTTTTTGACCAGCTAGTACTTCTTTCCACTGAATTTTCTTTTCACCGTTGTATGCTTTTTCAACTGATGCTTCTAGCACGCGAGATGCTGCAGCCCAAATATCAGGACCTGTTCCGTCACCTTCGATGAATGGGATTACTGGTTCGTTTGGTACGTTAAGTACACCGTTTTCTACTGTAATTTTTCCAGATGTCATTGCTTTTTCCTCCTACTATCATAATCATAGGGCCATAAACACGATGTGTTTAAGCCCTAATCTGTGTACAAACAATCTTATCTTTCCTCGATAGGAATATACTTTTGCATTCCTGGACCTACGTACTCAGCACGAGGACGGATTAAGCGGTTGTTAGCGTATTGCTCAAGGATATGAGCAGTCCAACCAGAAACACGAGATACTGCAAAGATTGGTGTGAATAGGTCATGCTCGATATTTAAAGAATGATACACGGATGCAGAGTAGAAATCAACGTTTGGTGGAAGATTTTTCTGACCAGTTACAATTTCTTCAATACGAGTAGACATATCATAAAGCTTAGACTCTCCACGAAGTGTTGTTAATTTTCTTGACATTTCGCGCAGATGTTTAGCACGAGGATCGCCTTTTCGATATACACGATGACCGAATCCCATGATTTTTTCTTTATTTTCAAGCTTGTTGTTAATATACTCGTCCACTTTATCAAGTGAACCAATTTCAGTTAACATTTTCATTACTTGCTCATTAGCTCCACCGTGAAGTGGCCCTTTCAGAGCACCAATTGCTGATACTACTCCAGAGTAAATATCAGAAAGTGTTGCTACACATACACGAGCAGTAAAAGTAGATGCATTTAATTCATGATCTGCATGTAATACTAATGCTTTGTCAAAAGCTTCTACTTCGATATCTGCTGGAAGCTCTCCATGTAGCATGTACAAGAAGTTTGCAGCATAACCTAGATCCGATTTTGGAGCAACTGGCTCTAATCCTTTTCGAACACGAGAGAATGCTGTAACTAGAGTTGCAAGCTTTGCTTGTAACTTGATAGCTTTCAGGTAGTTAGCCTCGTCTGACATATCTTCTGCAGCATCATCATATAATGCTAGCATGGAAACTGCTGTTCTTAGTGCAGTCATTGGGTGTACCTTATCAATAGGATATACCTTGAATTGGTTTAATACCTCTTGAGGTACCGCCATATTGTCAGCTAATTGTTGTTTAAGCTCTGCTAACTCAGATACATTTGGTAAACGCTTGTGCCAAAGTAAATATACTACCTCTTCAAAGCTCGCATTAGTTGTTAGATCATCAATATCATATCCAACATAAGTAAGTGTGTCATCAATAATGGAACTGATAGCAGATTGAGTAGCAACTACTCCTTCTAAACCACGAGTTGATGTCATTTAAATCTCCCCTTCTTTTACAAGCATCTTCCATTCTATGAATCTATAGAATAAGTTTACCTGTATTTGTATGTACCTAAAATGCTTACTCAAGTATTATAATCAATTTTGGATAATTTGTGAATGAAAACGCTTAAAATTATTAAAAAATAACTTTTAAATAAACCATATTTTGAAAAGAATGGATGAATAACATAAGTTTTCAATTAAATAAGAGAGATTTCCTTACATACTGGTTACCGATTGGAATCATTACTCTCATCCTATTAATAGCATATCCACTTACATTATCCATCCTATTTGGTTATTTCCTTTATCCACTTACAAGCTTCTTACATAGAAAACTAAAATTACCTATCTTTGTCAGCGTAGTTCTTACGGAAGTTCTCATTCTCTCTATTTTTCTCTTATTCGTCTTCTTTATTATCCAATCACTTATTACCTTAATCCCATTAATTCATGAACATATCATGTTGCTCCCTATTGACCAATTACAAAAGCATCCAGTCTTTGTGATGTTTGAAGGTAAGTTCCAAGATGTACTAAATGAGATTCTAACGAATCTATTAAATAAAGTAACCCATCTTCCCTCCTATTTTTTTGAGGTGCTGTTGTTTAGTATAGGGTTATTTTTTTCCTTAATGGAATCAACAAAGGATCGCCTATGGTTCTTAATATTCTTTCCGGATAGAGTCCGACTTTTCTTTGAAAAGGCACTTGTGAAAATTAATGTTATTGTAAATAATTTTCTAGGTGTGGAAGTACGTCTCATATTCCTTACATTTACTTTATTGGCGATAGGCTTTAGCGTACTCGGAATGCATAATCCCATTAAGCATGCATTTCTTATTTCATTGGTAGATAGTATTCCCTTTTTAGGAACCGGCATAGTGTTGATTCCACTAAGTATTTACTTCTTTTTATTAGGTGACAAATTATTTGGGATCATTATCTTATTGTTATACATATTTGTTCAGATAACCCGATATATTGCCGATTCTATGCTCTGGTCAAAATCGATGAAAATGAGAGCCGTTCATGTATTTTTTCTAAGTGCAGCAGCGTTTTTAATGTTTGGTTTTATAGGAATTTTATTTAGTCCCTTTATTTATTTGTTTGCAAACAAATGGGAAGCCACTAGGAAGACTTCATTACAATAACTTGTCCATTTTTCATCTTCTTTCGAATCCATTTATATAGAATTGGTTTGAAAAGCTTTCTGGTAGGTGCAAATAAAAACAGTAAACCAGTAATATCCGTTATAAACCCTGGAAGAATAACAAAGATTGCACCGGCTAGGACGAAAAGCCCGTTAATCGCTGCATCTCCAGGAGCTTGAAAATTTCTCATGCTTTCTGAAAACTCTTTGTATGCTTTCAACCCTTGTCTTCTCGCAATGATTGCCCCACCAACACCCGTTAGGATGATTAATAGAAGTGCATTAAGGGCACCAAAGGTCTTTCCCGCTAATAGCAGGATATATAATTCTACTGCTGGTAACAAAACAAATAAACCAATGATCCATTTCATAGGTAAACCCCCCTATATTTATTATAAAGCATCTTCTTTACTTTAGTCGGTTGACTTGCTTAAAAAGAAACAAAGACCGAGAATAAAAAACGAAAAGCACTTACGATTTTTTACCTATTGTAAAAAACGTAAGTGCTTCCTTATCTAATATACTTAGTTCTCCACTTTGTCGGACATTTTAGCGGAGTTTGTCCGGACTCGTCTTACTCTAAACCAAGAGTGCTTTTGCTAATACATATAATTAGATAAGTATGATCAACAGAACTTTGACTTGGTTAGATTATTCTTGCATGCCCATTGTAGATGACACCTGTTTCAGCATCAAGTGTAAGCTCTTGACCGTCTGAAATGATATTGGTTGCATTTTCCACACCAACAATGACAGGAATACCTAAGCTTAACCCTACCACAGCTGCATGGCTAGTTAAGCCTCCCTCTTCTGTGATCAATCCACGACATTTTTCAATAGCTGGAATCATGTCTTTATCAGATCCAATAGTCACAATGATGCTGTCGCTAGTATCTTTCCCTTTAAGGTCATCTGCAGAATGAACCACAGTCGCTTTACCAACAGCAGTCAATTTACCAATACCTTGTCCTTTGGCTACCATATCTCCAATTACATGAACCTTCATGAGATTTGTTGTTCCTGCTTCACCAACTGGAACACCCGCAGTGATAATAACTAGATCTCCATGTGTTACATAGTGATGAAGAATGCTCTCCTCAACCGAAATTTCTAAGATTTCATCTGTAGAATGCGCCTTCTTCCCAACAATCGGATAGACACCCCAAACAAGCGTTAATTTTCTTGATGGCTTACTAGTTGATGTAACGGCAATAATCGGCACACCTGGTCTAAATTTCGAGATCATTTTTGCAGTATATCCACTCTCTGTAGGAGCAATAACAGCTTTTACTTTCAAGTTAATAGCAGTGTGGGCAACAGCTTGACCAATAGCATCTGTTAAGTTTACTTCTCTTCCCTTACTTAGCTTATTAACGTTTGCACGGTAATCAACCGCATTCTCTGTTCTACGAGCAATTTTATCCATTGTTTTCACAGCTTCTACCGGATACAATCCTGCTGCAGTTTCACCTGATAACATAATTGCATCAGTTCCATCTAAGATCGCATTCGCAACGTCACTTGCCTCTGCTCTTGTTGGTCTAGGATTACGCTGCATGGAATCTAACATTTGTGTTGCAGTGATAACTGGCTTTCCAGCATCGTTTAACTTTTGAATTAATATCTTTTGAACAAGTGGTACTTCTTCTGCTGGAATTTCTACTCCGAGGTCACCACGTGCAACCATTAGGCCATCTGATACTTGGATAATTTCATCAATATTATCCACGCCTTCTTGGTTTTCAATTTTAGGGATGATTTGGATATGAGAACCATTATTCTTTTCAAGAAGCTCACGGATTTCAAGTACATCCTTTGCACGTCTTACGAATGAAGCGGCGATGAAATCAACTTCTTGTTCAATTCCAAAAAGGATATCTTTTGCATCCTTTTCTGTAATACCTGGTAACTGAACAGATACTCCTGGTACATTAACACCTTTATTATTTTTTAAGGTTCCAGCATTTTGAACGTAAGTGGAAATAAGGCCGTTTGCTTTGTCTACGTTTTTTACAACTAATTCAATAAGTCCGTCATCTAATAAAATGATTGATCCTTCTTTTACATCCTCAATAAGCTTTTCGTAAGTAATAGAAAAACGCTCTTTATTTCCTAATACCTCTTTCATGGAGATGTCAATCGTTTGGCCAACTTCTAAATCGATTGCATCGTTTTCCATTTTATGAGTTCGGATTTCAGGTCCCTTTGTGTCTAATAGGATACCAACAATTTTCCCAACTTTTTTAGATACTGCTCTGATTCTTTCAATACGGGCTGCATGCTCCTCATGGCTACCATGAGAAAAGTTTAATCGAGCTACATTCATGCCTGCTCT
This sequence comes from Psychrobacillus sp. Z16_25, assembly GCF_056856695.1. Classification (NCBI taxonomy): domain Bacteria; kingdom Bacillati; phylum Bacillota; class Bacilli; order Caryophanales; family Bacillaceae; genus Psychrobacillus; species Psychrobacillus sp. Z16_25. The sequence goes on from NZ_JBXEOV010000009.1 coordinate 122,686, forward strand.
TATTAACTTCTCCAATACCTCTTCTGATTCACTTGCTGGTCCGATTGTACAAACTATTTTTGTTTTTCGCATATTATAGTCCTTTCTTTTTTAAACTTTTGTAGTTATAGGAATTCATAATATATGTTATCTTTTCTCCTTCAACTCTTAATAGTCATTTCCAAAATGAAGGAATTAATTACAAAGAGAAAAGCTTTCCTAATTAAATAGACAATTCTTTTGATAATTGATACATTGCATTATCAAAAACTATTTTGTTTTCAAAGGCCTCGGTCATGTCGTAGTCTACCACTTGGTGATTTTGAATCCCAATTGCTCGACCACCCTTTCCTTCTAATAATACCTCTACTGCCTTCGCTCCAAACTGGCTAGCTAACACACGGTCCCTTCCAGTTGGAGATCCACCACGTTGGATATGGCCAAGAACAGAAACTCGTGTTTCAATATTTGCATGATCCCTTAGCTTAGCTGCAAATTGTTCTCCACTCATTACTCCCTCTGCAACCACTATAATACTATGTTTTTTTCCACGTGCTGTTCCATTTTTTAGACGATCTACTACTTCTTCTATATTCATCTCTATCTCAGGAACGATAATGGTCTCTGCACCTCCTGCTAGTCCAGCCCAAAGTGCTAAATCACCAGCATCCCTTCCCATTACTTCGATAATAAAAGTTCGATCATGAGATGTTGCAGTGTCTCTTATTTTATCAATACATTCTATTACGGTATTCAGCGCCGTATCAAAGCCCAATGTATAGTCTGTTCCTGGTATATCATTATCAATAGTTCCAGGAATACCCACGCATGGGAAGCCGCTTTTCGTTAAGGTCATGGAGCCTCTGTAGGAACCGTCGCCGCCTATAATAACTAAACCGTCAATTTGATGTTTCTTAAGCTGTTGAATCGCTTTCTGTTGGCCTTCTTCTGTTCGAAACTCATCGCTTCTTGCAGAATAAAGTTTTGTACCGCCACGTTGTATAATATCACCAACAGACCCTAAATCTAACGGTTCAATTTGTCCTGCGATTAACCCTTGGTAACCATGTAAGATCCCAAATACCTCTAAACCTTCGAAAATAGCCTTCCGAACCACTGCGCGGATTGCAGCATTCATACCTGGGGCATCTCCACCGCTTGTTAAAACGCCAATACGTTTCATCTGCAAAACCTCCTAACCTAAAATATATGTATTTGCTATTAGCTTATCATGAAATTGATTTAAAAAAAATGCGTCCAAAAATAGACGCATCTTTTCTGCTATTCTTTATATTCCCCAATATTTTTAAATTTATTATACCTATGTTGAATTAATTCTTCTTTTGACAGTTTACTTAATTCTTGGAGAGAAGCTATGATCGCCTTTTTCATATATCCAGCTTGCTCTTCTAAGCTTTGGTGTGCTCCACCTAGAACCTCTGGTATTATTTTGTCCACAATATTCATCTCTTTTAAATCAGGTGCAGTAATCTTCATTGCCTCCGCTGCCTGTTTTGCGAGAGAAGCATCCTTCCACAGAATGGAGGCTGCTCCCTCTGGTGAAATCACCGAATAAGTAGAGTTTTCTAACATGAGAATCTGATTAGAGATACCAAGCGCTAGTGCGCCTCCACTACCTCCCTCTCCAATGACAATACTAATAACAGGAACCTTCAATCCGGCCATCTCTACAAGGTTTCTAGCTATTGCTTCACTTTGTCCACGTTCTTCAGCTGCTTTCCCTGGATAAGCACCTTTTGTATCAATAAAACAAAGAATAGGTCTATCAAATTTTTCAGCTTGCTTCATTAAACGCAAAGCTTTTCTATAGCCTTCTGGATGTGGCATCCCAAAGTTTCTTTTAATGTTTTCTTTCGTATCTACTCCGCGCTGATGTCCTATAATCGTAACCGGATTTCCATCTAGTTTACCAATTCCTCCTAGTATTGCAGCATCGTCCCCATACAAGCGATCTCCATGCAATTCTAAGAAATTGGTGAAAAGCTTTTCTACATAATCTCTCGTAGTTGGTCTATTTGGATGACGAGCAACCTGTACTCTATCCCAGGGCTCCATATTTTCGTAAATTTCTATTTCTAGTTTTTTCAATCTTTCTTCTAGATTGCTAATTTCCTCGCTCATATCTACATTAGTACTGGTCGTATATTCTTTAATCTCATTAATTTTCTTTTTTAATTGAACGATAGGCTCTTCAAAAGGCAATGCCTTTACCATACTGTTTCCTCCTTTCTAGTATGAAGCTTCACTAGATTTGCAACAGTATCTCTCATATTCTTCCGATGCACTACAGCATCTAACTGCCCATGGTCAAGCAAAAACTCTGCCGTTTGAAAGTCCTCTGGAAGTTTTTCGCGTACCGTCTGTTCGATTACTCTTCGCCCTGCAAAGCCAATTAATGCCTTAGGCTCTGCTAAATTAATATCTCCTATCGATGCAAAGGACGCAGACACACCTCCCGTAGTCGGATGAGTCATAATGGATACATATAAAAGCCCATGGTCACTATGTCTCCTAAGGGCCACAGAGGTTTTAGCCATCTGCATGAGGGATAAGACCCCTTCCTGCATTCTAGCTCCACCACTCGCTGTAAAAATGATAAAGGGAACACGAAGCTCCGTTGCTTTTTCTACCGCTCTAGTGATCTTTTCTCCAACAACCGATCCCATTGAGCCCATGCGGAAATGAGAGTCCATGATTGCCACCACTACTACCTGTTCCTTCAAAGTACCTATACCAGTAAGGACTGCTTCGTTTAAGGAGGTTTTCTTCGCATCTGCCTTCACCTTCTCTATATAGCCTGGGAAGCCAAGAGGGTTAACAGTTTCCAAATGGTCATCCATAGACGCAAATGTCCCCTCGTCTAAAAAAATTTCTACTCTTTCTTGAGCAGTCATTTTCATATGATGATCACAAGAAGGACAAACCTTTAAATTTTTCATTAAATCCTTTGTGAAGACGTTTTTACGACATTCCGTACACTTAATCATAATACCCTCTGGGACATCATTTTTAGCTTTCTCACTCGGAATAGTTGCATACTTTTTCTTATTATTTTTTTTAAATATATCTCGAATGCTCATTTAAACCTCTCCCTTGTTTAGTACCAGAAGCCATTCACTATATAAATCTATTACCTGCTGAACGTTGCCTTCCTTAAGATGTAGGAGTAGCTTTGTCCAAAGCTCTTTTTCTAAACTGCTCATGTTACTTTTAAACGGTTCACCAGCAAACTGCTTTAATAAAAACCATATCTTCAATCCAAGTCTATTGTTAGAAATAATTAGTATCTCACGCAAAATATCTTCTTGTAAAATTTCCTCCGTTTTTAGTTTTTCTAAAAAAGCATCCCAAATAAATAGCTTATGTAGCTCTTCATTTCTACAGACCGTACGAATAGCATCAATTTCTATCGCTTCTCGTGTCTTCTGCACATCTTCCTTTTCTTTCGTTTCTTGAAGAATAAAGGTAGATAATAATTCCACAAGCTGATGCTTACGGTAATCGGATAGAAAGGTTCCTTCTCCTCTTCTAGTTTCTATAATGCCAAGTAGCTCTAAGCTTCTCAGCGCTTCCCTTACTGTGGATCTACCAACTTGTAGACGTTCAGCGAGCTCTCTTTCAGAAGGAATTTTTCCACCAACCGGAATTTTTTCATCTGCAATCAACTGTCTGAGCTGTTTAACAATCTCTAAAAACATTTTTCTTGAACTATTATTTGGGTTCACTAACTATCACTCTTCCATAAATTACAAAGTGGTCTGACCACTTCTAAATATTAGAATACAAAAAAAATTCACAAAGGTAAAGAGTTATAGTGTAAAAATTTAGGTTCACCACCAGAAGTTAGGGAAGAAAGCACTTGAAGGAGCAGTCAGCAAATCCTTTAAAATTAGCGAATTTATCCGTAGCTAGGATGGAGAGAGACTGATTTATTATAGAGAAAAGAGGCTGAGACAAAACTATTCCTTTTGTCATAGGTTTTAATAAAATTTATTAATCAAATTTTTAACTTTAGTAGTAAATAATAATTAGTTCGTCGACAATAAGTAAGAAGAAATGAATAATAGCGTCGTCAATATCATATCTTTTCGAGTTTAGTGGGAGAACTTTTGGTTCGTAGCAGCGTAGGCGACTCCTGCGGGAGCAGGGTGGTAGGTAAGACAGCACAGCCGTACGCGCAAGCGTTGGGTGCTGGCTTACCTTTGGGGATGGAAAACTAAGAACGTCACATCCTGTGACAACTTTTTCCTGACCAACATCCTGTTGGCCCGCGGAAAGCGTCCTACGCAGCGGAGAACTAAGTTTCAAAAAGTAAGAAAGCCCTTATGATTCTTTTCAAGATTAAGAATCATAAGGGCTTTTCGGCCTATTTATTTTTACTTCTACTAGATATGATACTCTATTACCAAAGAAGCCTTATAGAGTTTTTATTTCTTTTATTACTTTTGCCACCATCTGCACCTTGCCAAATCTTCTTTCACATTTTCCCTCTACATAGATAATCTTGCGCTCCTTTAAGAGCGTGCTGTATTTTGTATACTCCTCAGGGAATAAGGTAATGGAGAGCGTTCCGGTATCGTCCTGAATAGTGGCAAACGCCATGGCCTCTCCCTTTTTGGTCCGTATTTTTTTTATATCTAAAATAATTCCTAAAATCTTACCAAAAATGAATCCTGAGACTCTTTGTAGATCCCAAATATCCTGGATATTCGGAGCATTTTTTTTCAATGAAGCAGTAGGATGCTCTGAGAAATACTGGCCAAGCACTTCTTTTTCAAATTGAAGCTGGTCTAATAATGGCATAGGTTCCCTTCGAACATATTTGGATTTTCCGAAGGGATTTGCATCTCCCTCAAACAAGTCTACCTCGTCCTTGGGATTAATAAGCTCCGCATATTTAACAGCCGCATCAATTGTAGCGAGTAGGGTGGACCTTTCCTCGCCGAATTCATCTAGAGCACCAGCCTTCACTAAAGGTTCTATATTTTTTCGTGAAAAATGGACTGCTGATAAATCAGCTGCTAAATCAAATATATCTCCCCATTTTTTATTTTCCGAACGCTTTTGTAAGAGTTTCTGTGTAAAAGGATAGGAAACCCCCTTAACAGCCTGTAGTCCAAAACGAACAGCGTTATCTTCTATAGTAAAAGATGCATAGCTTTTAAAAATGGATGGCGGTAAAACAGGAATTTTTTTGTGCTTCATTTCCATCACTAGCTGGTTGATCTTTTCCTGGTTCCCCATTGACGAAGTAAGTAGTGCTCCATAGAAGTGAATAGGATAATTGGCCTTTAGATAAGCTAGCTGATAGGAGATGATACTGTAAGCTACCGCATGGCTTTTTGGAAACCCATAATCTGCAAAACGAACAATCAGATCATACACAGAGCCAGCCGCCTCTGAAGTATGACCCATTTCCATTGCCTTTTGCATAAAATGTTTGCGTTCCTTCTCTAGTATTTCTCTATTCTTTTTACTGACAGCACGTCTTAGTATATCTGCCTCACCAAACGTGAAGCCTGCCATTTGAGAGGCAATCTGCATAATTTGCTCCTGATACACGATAATTCCATAGGTTTCTTTTAAAATAGGCTCAAGCACTGGATGCTCATAAGTGATGGCTGCCTTACCACTTTTCCTAGCAGCATATAAAGGTATGCTTTCCATAGGTCCTGGCCTAAATAGAGCATTTACTGCCACAATATCTTCAAATTTTGTTGGATTGATTTGTCTTAAGGCATTCCGCATACCTTCTGATTCAAGCTGGAATACTCCCGTTGTATCACCCTGCCGAAGCATTTCAAAGGTTTTTTCATCGTTTAATGGAATATCCTCTAAAGTAAACTTAACAGAGCGCTGATAGTTTATTGTCTTTAAAATACGTTCGATAATAGTCAAGTTTCGAAGCCCTAAAAAGTCCATCTTTAATAGACCTTTTTCCTCTACTTCCCTCATTGGCCATTGCGTTAAATAGATCTCTTCCTGCCCTTTTTGTATCGGAACTATCTCTACAATCGGTATCGGGGACATTACTATACCAGCTGCATGAGTAGAAGCATTTCTTGGAAGACCTTCTATTGCAAGGGCTACCTGAAACCACTTCTTTCTTATTTCTTCGGTCTCAATAAATTCTCGTAGCTTTGGTGAGCTTTGATAAGCTTCCTTCAGAGTTATTCCTAGCTTGTTAGGAATAAACGAAGAGATAGCTTCGAGGGTAGTATTTTCAAATCCAAAGACTCTCGCAACTTCTCTCGCTGCAGATTTTGCGGATAAAGTACCAAATGTAATAATTTGAGAGACATAGTTTTTCCCATATTTTTCGGCGACGTAATGGACAACCTCCATTCGTCTAGAATCTGCGAAATCAATATCGATGTCTGGTAAAGAAATACGCTCAGGATTTAAGAAACGCTCAAATAGTAAGCCGTATTTTAATGGGTCAACATTCGTAATCCCAAGAGAATAGGCAACAAGGGAGCTGGCAGAGGACCCTCTACCGGGCCCTGTTAATATTCCTGCATTCTTAGCAAATTTCATGAAGTCTTGAACGATTAAAAAGTAATCCTCATAGTTCATTGTTTTTATGACATCTAGTTCATATGTAAGCCTTTGAGAGTATTGGGACGGTATAGGTGATAATCTTTGATTAAGCCCAGCTTCACAAAGTTTCCTTAGATAGTCCCCTGCAGTTATCCCATCAGGTAATGGAAATTTGGGCATTATTCTAATCGTCTTCCCCTCATCCACTCGACAGGATTCGAGCATAGCTTCGGTATTTGCTAACCAGTCTTCATTACCTGCAAACCAGTTGTTCCATTCCGCTTCAGAAAGAACATGGGCATCTAATGCAGGCTTAATCCTATGAGGGTCAGACATTTTGACAGACTGATCCATCGCATTAAGCACTTCATAGGCAAAGGCATCACTAGGATCAATATATCTACTTTCATGATAAACAGTGATTGGTACGAAGGCTTGGGAGGCGGTTTCTACGATTTCCTGCTCCTCTGTTAATCTGTTACCATTAGGTCTTACAATCCCTAGGTAAAGATAGCCTTCTGAAAAGATATCCTTTAATGCAAGCAGATTTTCCTTGGTGAACTGCTCATTTCCTTTATAAACAATGGACAGCCCTTCCTTGTATGCTTCCAGCCATTTTCTTGGCAATAGAGTTGCTTCTCTTGTTTCCATGCTACTAGAAATTTTCAGCAAATTTTTATAGCCGACATCCGTTCTTGCATACAAAACGACAGAAGCTTCTCCAACTAGTTCTACCTTCAGGCTAAGACCAAATACCGGATGAATCTGATGTTTCTTTGCTGCATGCCAAAAAGGCAACAAACCATACAATCTACTATTTGTAATGGCAGCTGCCCTAGCATTATTCTTTTTCAATTTTTCCATAAGCTGTTCCAATTGAATTGTACTTTTCAGCATATCCGCTGATGTCACAATTTGTGGATACACTGTTTTCATAGGTAACACCTCAATTTAAAGCTTTTTTAAGTCCTCTATTACTTGATCCGCTTCCGTCCAGCTTTGTATGGCTGCTCCTGCTGCAAGAGGGTGCCCTCCACCACCGTATTTCTTAGCGATGCCATTAATGACTGGGCCCTTAGAACGGAATCTTACTCTTATTTCCTTTTCATCTTCTATAAAGAATACCCAGCATCTCATACCCTTTACCTCAGATAGGCTGCTGACAAGTAAAGATGCCTCGGATTCTCCAACTTGATATTTCTGTAACAGGTTTCTAGATAGCTTCATGTGACCAACTCCGCCATCTTCCATTGAAAAATTCTCATAGATATAGCCCTTGAGTTGAAGAAGGTTACTTTCCACCTCATACATACCATTAAATAGTTCAGAGCGGTCAAAGCCATAACGTAGTAGCTTGCCAGCTTGAATCATCGTTTGTTCTGTTGTGCTTTGAAACATAAAACGGCCGGTATCCCCTACTATTCCAGCATAAAGTAGTCTAGCAGTCGAGCTATTCATCTTCCAGCCTTTATAGGCTTGCCCCTCATCGAATAGCTCACAAATCATCTCACTTACAGAACTAGCATCTGTATCTACCCATAGTAAGTCCCCATATGCATCATCATTTGGGTGATGATCAATTTTAATGAGATAGCTGCCTAATGAATATCGCTGATCATCAATTCTTTCTGTGTTAGCAGTATCTGTCACAATAATTAAAGCATCTTTAAATTCTTTTTCCTCTACTGTATCTGGATATGCCAGAAAATCTAACGTACTATCATGCGTCCCAGTCGCAAAAACTTGCTTTTCAGGATAGTTGTAGGCAATTAGCTCTTTTAAACCAATCTGTGACCCATATGCATCCGGGTCAGGACGGACATGTCTATGTAAAATAATTTTGTCGTAGCTTTCGATTGTGTCTATGATTTGTCTTTTCAAGACTTTTCCCTCCATTTGGTGATATTAACTATTCGCCTTTTTGAATATTTACCTTTACAATAATAGAAGCTAATCTTTATTGGAGGTTCGTTATGTTTATAAATGGAATATTGGTAGTAGGAATAATAGTTTCTTTCGTTTGGTATTTATATTTCAAAACGAAACAAATTCGGACTTATTTGCCAATTCGGAAGAAATGGTATGCAGCTAAATCCTCAGTATGTCTAGGCGCTTTTATCGCATTATTTGGTGGTAACTTCCTATATATTTATCAATCGGGCATTACTGTAATTGTATCGGCAATATTCATCATTCTAGGTGTATATTTTATGTATCACAACTGGAAAGCTGCAAAACACTATGGAAAGTTTGTACAAGAAGAGCTTGAGCTAAACCAATAACTCTTAAGTAGGCAAAATCGAAAGAGCGATTCTGCCTACTTTTTTTATTGCCCTTACCTTTCCAGTAAATGATAAGTAATCATTGCTTTTCCGACTAATTGCTTATCGTTATAAACTTCTACATCCATTTTGGCAACTTTTCTACTCAGCTCTAAAAAACGAACCTGAATCCGCAGAAGGCTTTCTAATTGGATTGGCTTAGTGAAATAGATGGTCATATTTTCTACAACACTTTCCCCACGTTTTCGGATTTTCAATGATTGAGCGCCCGTTTCTGTCAGTAGGATAGTTAAAGCTCCGTTCGACATTGTCCCATAATGATCCGTCATTTGAGGAGTAACAACAAATTCAAATACATAATCATCCGCCGATGCTACTTTTATTTGTTGCTTCACAATATCCTCAATGGTTTCTCCATTCTGAGGCTGTCTAGCAGCTGCCTGCAAGGCCTTTAACACATCCTGCCTACTAACTACGCCAACCAAATAATTGCTATCCTTTACGACAGGTAATAAATCGATTCCTTCCCATATCATTCGATGACTAGCAGATGCAACGCTTGTCTTCGTAGTGATAGAGATTGGATTTTTAGTCATTACCTTTTCAATCAATTCATTACTTGTCCTTCCAATAACGTCTCTAGCAGTAACGATTCCCACTAGTTTGTTTGATTTATCTACTACTGGGAAGCCTCCATGACTGGTTTCGTCATTTAACTCTCTGTATTGCTTAACGTGATCTGTTGTATATAAAAAGTGAGTATCCTCCAAGGAAATATAAATATCCTCAATCAGCAGAACATCCTTTTTGATGAGCTGATCATCTATTGCACGGTTGATCATCGTGGCTACGGTAAAGGTATCATAGCTTGTTGAAATAATAGGGAGCTCTAATTCATCTGCCAGCTTTTTCGTGCTTTCTAACACATCAAAGCCTCCAGTGATTAATACTGCTGCGCCAGCGTATAGAGCAGCTTCATGAACTTTAAATCGATTCCCTACGATTAGTAAATTGCTTGGCTCTACATACCTCATCATATCCTCAAGCTTCATCGCACCAATCACGAATTTGTTTAATGTTTTATAAAGGCCACTCTTCCCACCTAACACTTGTCCATCTACTATATTTACTACCTCCGCAAATGTTAGACGCTCAAAGTGTTCCTTCTTCTTTAATTCGATTCGTATAGTTCCTACTCGTTCAATCGTACTAACAAGCCTTCTGTTTTCTGCTTCCTTTATTGCTCTATATGCAGTACCCTCACTGACAGAAAGATCTTTAGCAATTTGCCTAACAGAAATCTTATCTCCAACAGGAAGGTTTTCAATATAAGCTAAAATTTGCTCATGTTTTGTTACCATGTAGTCACATCCAAACGATTGTTATACGTCCTATTGTACCACATTTTAGTTGATTTCTATTGAAGTTCTAAATGGACATATTCACCAGCTGAAAGTACTTGCACCTGCACACCCTTCACGAGATTTTTAAATCGCTGTGGGTCCTGTTTTATCGGTGGAAAAGTATTGAAATGAATTGGCACTACAATTTTAGGTTTTATCAATTCTGCCGCATAAGCAGCATCCTCTGGACCCATTGTAAAGTTACTTCCAATTGGCAGGAAAGCAACATCAATCTCATTTCTCTCACCAATAAGCTTCATATCTCCAAACAGGCCAGTATCTCCAGCATGGTATATAGTTACATCATCAGCTGTAAAAATAATACCTGTAGGCATCCCTAAATATATGGAAGTCCCATCTTCACGTGTTGTAGAGGAGCTATGGAAGGCTTGTGTTAATTTTACCCGTCCGAACTCGAAGTCATACTCTCCTCCTATCCCCATGGGATGAACTTTTACTCCCTTAGAGCCTAAATAATTTGCAAGTTCAAATGGAGCGACTACCAATGCATCGTTTTTCTTTGCAATGGCAACTGTATCTCCCACATGATCGTCGTGACCGTGAGTCAATAGAATTGCATCCACCTTTACGTCATCGGCCACTAAATCTGTTAGCTCATTTCCATTGATGAACGGATCAATAATAATTGTATGCTGTTTGGTTTGAATTTTCACAACGGAATGTCCATGATAACTAAGTTTCATTAATATCTCTCCCTTTGATAAAATTCTTTCCTTTGTTTCATTCAACGCAGATGCCTGAAATCCTTTAATCTGGTATGCTATTTTTATCATGATGAAAGAGGTGCTCAAATGACTCCTATTGATAAAATACAAGGTTTTCTTCAATCAAGCAACTTAGATGCTGCCTTTATTACAACACCGGATAATGTGTTTTATTTCACGGGATTTAAAAGTAATCCACATGAAAGATTACTTGGTGTTGTCATCTTCAGAGATGCAGCTCCGTTATTGATTTGTCCGAAAATGGAAATGCCAGACGCGGTGGAGACAGGCTGGAAGGACGATATAATAGGTCACCAGGATACGGATAATGCTTGGGATATCTTAGCTGATTCCATTAAAGAAAAGGTTGGTAGTTTACATACACTAGCAATTGAAAAATCACATGTAACAGTGGAAAGATTAGAAGCAATCACAGAAAGATTTCCTGAGTTACAAGTTAGTCGTGTAGACGAAAAAATTAACGAGCTTCGTGTCATCAAGTCTGAAAAAGAGCTTGAAAATATGCGAAAAGCTGCTGAACTTGCTGATTATGCGATTGAAGTTGGAGTAAAAGAAATCGCAGAAGGAAAAACAGAATTAGAAATACTTAACACAATTGAAAAAGCAGTAAAAGAAAAGGGTGCTAGTCAAATGTCCTTTGACACGATGGTGTTAAGCGGGAAAAAGACAGCCTCCCCTCACGGAACACCGGGAGAAAGAAGAATACAAAAGGGAGACTTTATCCTTTTCGATTTAGGTGTTGTATACAACGGCTATTGCTCTGATATTACAAGAACCGTAGCATACGGTGAGCCTACAGAAGAAATGAAGGAGATTTATCATACAGTTTTAAAGGCAGAAGAAAGTGCCGTACAAGCTGTAAAGCCAGGCATCTCTGCAATGGAGCTAGATAAAATCGCTCGTGATATTATTTCCGAGGCTGGCTACGGCGAATACTTTACGCATAGACTTGGACACGGGTTGGGCATTTCCGTCCACGAATATCCTTCTATTACTGGAGTAAATGAGCTTCAGCTTCAAGAGGGTATGGTTTTTACCATTGAACCGGGTATCTATCACCCAGACATTGCAGGAGTTCGTATCGAAGATGATGTGGTCGTTACAAAAGACGGAGTAGAGGTTTTAACCAAGTTCCCGAAAGAATTGATAATCCTCTAGAAATCTAGAGATTGGGATAAAACAATTGAGCAGCACTTATGATTCTTTCGTATATGGAGAATCATAAGTGCTTTCTTATTCTTAAAGGTAGATACTGATTAATAAATTACCAAAAGGATATAACCCATCAAGATAGAAATAAGTTTTTCCCACCCTCTTCCTTCTTTTGTAATGTCTGTTATGCAGTCTTGCTCCTGCACTGGTTAGCAACCCCTTTTATATCAAGAGGTAGCCTGCATAAGCCAGAAGAAAGCCCCCAAGATAAGAAGAAAGCAAATAGATAATCCATAATCCTTTCTTTTTACTTAATTTTTGCAGCTCTACATGTAAGGTCGAATATGTGGTCAATGCTCCCAGAAAACCTATTCCAGCAAATAAATAGAATGGTTCACCTTCCAACCATCCCCAAAGAAAACCCAAGAAAAAAGAACCCGCTAGATTAACAAGCAGTGTACCGATCGGGAAGTCAGCTTTGGAATTTAATTTTCCAGATATATAAAATCTGCTTACAGCTCCTAAAGCCCCACCTAATCCAATTAATATCAATTGATTCAGCATACTTCTCTCCTCCACCCTAGCTTACTAGCTACCATTCCACCAAGCACAGAAAACAATATATACAAAAACGCCATAGCCTCTTGTCCACTTTCAACCAGTTTAACGGTCTCAAGACTTAAAGTAGAAAATGTCGTAAAGGAACCAAGAAAGCCTGTCCCAATTGCTGTCTTCATACTATCTGGTATTTTTTTACTTCTAGAAAGAAGTGTAGCTAACAGATAACAACCAGCTATATTAATAAATAATGTTCCAAAAGGAAAGGAGGACGTCGGGAATAAAAGTAATCCTAACGAATAGCGGCTAATTGCACCAAGGGCACCAGCTAACCCGATATATACATATAACACCCATTACACCCATTTCTAATATCATTTATAATTGCGATTAAACACTATCATTTCTATCCTAGCCTTTAGAAAGAGGATTATTCAATGAACGAAGATTGAAGATATAAGAAACTTATTAATTAACAAACACAAAATCACCCAATCCTCTAAGGGACTGGGTGATTCTCGTAAGATTATAATAAAGTTGTTACGTTTGTATAAGGTAATCCTTGAGCTTCTGCTACAGCCTTGAACGTAATATGTCCCGCCAGGGTGTTAATACCTTTTAATAGAGCAGGGTTGTCCAAGCAGGCTTGTTTATAGCCTTTATTAGCTATCTGAACCGCATATGGCACCGTAGCATTTGTAAGAGCCATTGTGGACGTTCTAGGAACAGCACCAGGCATATTTGCAACTGCATAGTGAACTACCCCGTGTTTAATATATGTCGGGTTATCATGTGTTGTTATTCTATCAGATGTTTCAAAGATTCCACCTTGGTCAATTGCAATATCAATGACTACAGAACCTGGTGTCATTTCTTTAATCATTTCCTCTGTAACCAATTTAGGAGCCTTTGCACCCGGGATCAATACAGCGCCTATTACTAAATCCGCTGCTTTTACCGCTTCTCCAATATTATATGGATTAGAGATTAAAGTTTGAACGTTCGAACCAAATAAATCCTCTAGCTGACGTAAACGATCTGCATTCAGGTCGATTATTGTCACCTTAGCTCCCATACCAATCGCAACCTTCGCAGCGTTCGTCCCAGCGATACCTCCACCAATAATGGCAACATTCGCTCTCGGCACACCAGGAACTCCTCCAAGAAGAATACCTTTTCCGCCATGAATTTGTTCAAGGAATTGCGCTCCTATTTGCGTTGACATTCTTCCAGCAACCTCACTCATTGGCGAAAGAAGTGGAAGGCTATTATTTGGTAGCTGAACTGTCTCATAGGCAATAGCAGTCACTTTTTTCTCTAATAGAACCTTAGTCAAGGCTTCCTCTGGTGCTAAATGCAAATAAGTGAATAAAATAGATTCCTCACGAATAAGATGATATTCAGCGGACGTTGGTTCTTTTACTTTCATAACCATTTCCTGGTCCCATGCCTCTTGTGCAGTTTTTACAATCGTTGCACCTGCAGCAATATAATCCTCATCAGTAAAACTAGATCCAAGGCCAGCACCTGTCTCAATAAACACCTCATGATTGTTTAATGTTAAGCTAACTACTCCAGCTGGTGTCATGGCAACACGATTTTCGTTGTTTTTCGTTTCTTTTGGAATTCCTATACGCATCCCTATATCTCCTTTTAAAATAGTCATTGGTTACTAACAAGTCTTATTTTATCATTAATATTTTCAAAATGCCCAATTATTTATCTTTTACGTTCACAAATTTGCCTAAATAAACTCTTAGAATTGGGAGGAATCTGACGAATATTATCGAATTATATAGTGTAAATAAAAAGGAGGAAATTCAAATGAAGTACAACCACATTCTAGTAGCTGTAGACGGTTCTAAGGAGGCGGAATATGCCTTTAAAAAGGCGGTTGCAATTGCTGAAAGAAACAATGCAACTCTACATTTAGTAAACATCATTGATACACGTTCTTTTGCGGCAATCGAAGCCTATGACCGTTCTATCGCTGAAAGAGCACAAACTTTTGCGGAGGACCTACTTGGAGGCTATAAAAAAGAAGCCTTAGAAGCTGGCGTGGAAAATGTTCAAGTTATTGTTGAATACGGATCACCAAAAATCATGATTTCTAAAGATATTGCAAGCAAAGTAGAAGCAGATTTAATCATCTGTGGAGCTACTGGATTAAATGCAATGGAAAGATTCCTAATCGGAAGTGTATCTGAGTACATTGTACGTTCATCAAAATGTGATGTTTTAGTTGTTCGTACTGATGATGTAAAATAAGATAGGAAGCATCTAAATAAATTCTTATCTTAAATAAAAACGGATAGACACGCAGGCTCCCCTGCCGTCTATCCGTTTTTTATTGTCCTTTTCCAACAAAACAATATCCTAAGCATATCCCTTAATTACTTAGGCTTCGTTTTAATCTCATACCATTCAATCAGTAAAAAAACGAGTATGTGATAGATAAACTTTCACATACTCGTTTCTAAGATCATGTATTATTTTAGCGTAACTTCCTCTAAAGGACTTTATCTTCTCTATAAGCTATCAGAGACTTACAATCCTGCAAGATCCATTACGTCACGAGCGATCATAATCTCCTCGTTTGTTGGGATTACCATGATTTTAACTGGAGAATGAGGGAAGTTAATAAAGCCTTCTTTTCCATTCAGCTTGTTTAAATCTGGATCCACATAAACGCCCATGAATTGTAGTCCTTGAAGAACCTTCGCACGTACTACATCACTGTTTTCACCAATACCAGCAGTAAAGATGATTGCATCTACACCATCCATTTTAGCTGCATAAGATCCAATGTATTTATGAATTTTACTTCCAAATACATCTAATGCAAGCTGTGCTCTGTCGTTTCCTTTTGATGCTTCAGAAACAATATCTCTCAAGTCACTAGAAAATCCTGAAACTCCTAGTAGACCTGATTTTTTGTTTAATACATCTAGAATACCTTCAGCACTTTTTCCTGTTTTCTCCATTAAGTAAGGAATCAATGCAGGGTCAACGTTTCCGGATCTAGTTCCCATTGTAACACCTGCTAATGGTGTAAAGCCCATAGATGTATCAATGGATACCCCGCCTTTAATCGCAGCAATACTTGCTCCATTACCTAAATGGCAGGAGATAAAGCGTGTCTTTTCAATCGGTCTCTTTAACATCTCTGCAGCACGTTGAGAAACATACTTATGAGAAGTTCCATGGAAACCATATTTTCTTACTCCATACTTTTCATAATACTCATAAGGAATGGAATATAAGAAGGAGCTTTCAGGCATCGTTTGATGGAAAGCAGTATCAAAAACAGCTACAGTCGGTACATTAGGTAGAACCTTCTTAAATTCACGAATTCCTATTGCGTTAGCTGGGTTATGTAAAGGAGCAAAATCCGCAAGGTCTTCTATAACCTCGATTACCCTTTCATCGACTAACACGGACTGGTTAAATTGTTCACCACCATGTACCACACGGTGTCCAATACCTTCAATATCCTCTAGTTTCTCAATAACTCCTTTTTCAACCAGCATGCGGATCAAAAGAGCGACAGCTTGTTCATGATTTTCAATCACTTCTGTCATTTGAATTCTTTCATTTTCTGTTGTCATGGTAAAAAAGGGATCTGATAGACCTATACGTTCTACTAATCCTTTTGCAACGACTGTTTCTTGTGGCATCTCAAATAATTGGAATTTTAAAGAAGAGCTGCCAGCGTTTACAGCTAATATTTTCGGCATTAACAACGCCCCTTTCTGAATAAGTACAATGATTGTACCTTGCAGAAAGGAAGCAAGCAACACTTTACATAGAGGATTTCTCTTTTTGCCACGTATTAATTTTTTCCAAAAATAGTACCATTGCCTCTCTATTGGACATACTTGGAACCTTTGCCAATAATACGTCCTTCGGAGCTCTCAAAGAATCGCTTTTCTTCTGCAATATTATCAGACTTTTTTCTTGACCTTTTGTTTTAAAAAGTGAATCTGGAAGCTGCAGTACTGCTTCTATCCACCCCTGCTCCTTTATAAATTTATGCAGCTGAGCAGATTGCTTAGACTCAAAAAGACTAGCAGGCACGAAGAAATATAAGTACCCACCTTCTTTCACATATCGCATAGATTGCTCTATAAACAGATGGTGAGCATAAGACATTTCCTCAGTCGCCTTCAATTGGTAATCTTTTGATACTTCATCATCTGGATAATATCCAACTGGCAAGTCACTGATTACTATGTCAACTGGATCGATAAATAAAGGTCTAAGGCCATCTTGTCTAAATAGCTGGACGTCTTGTTCCAAAAGCTCCCCAGTTTGTGCAGCGAGCTGTATTAATAACTCATCAATTTCTACTCCATAGGCACTAGCTGGTTGAGAAAGCATATTCATAACGGTATAAAGCAAATTTCCTGTCCCTAAGGCAGGGTCAAGAATAGTAATTTTTTCTTTGTCCTTATTCATGATGTTTACTAAGTAACTTACCAACAAACCTAATGCATCCGGAGTCATCTGATGATTTGGCTGAGTGGACTTGTTCATACCTTTTAAAATGGCAAGCTGAATTGCCTTACGAACTTCCTCTTTCTTAGGTGATGTTATTTCTGGCAACCTTTTCCCTTCCAGCCATAATTCAAGTGCAAATACAACTCCTTCCAGGTAAGTTGCAGATTCCTGATTTTCCATGAAAGTACTTTCTCGATCAATAAAAGTAAAAATTTGTTCTACGTTTGATGTCATTTATTATCCCTCATATTAAAACCCACTCAAAGAGTGGGTTCCTTTTAATGTGTTTGATTAGCTTAATGCTTTAACAGCTTCAATTGCTTTTTCATAGTCTGGATGTTCAGTACCTTCACTTACGTATTCCACGTAGGTTACCGTATCATTTTTGTCCACTACGAACACAGAACGCGCAAGTAATCTTAGTTCTTCCATAAGAACCCCGTAAGCCTTACCGAAGGAAAGATCCTTGTGATCTGATAATGTTTGAACCGCAGCTACATTATTTGCCCCACACCAGCGCTTTTGTGCAAATGGTAAGTCAACAGATATAGTTAAAATTACTACATCGTCACTTAAACTAGCAGCACTTTCATTAAACTTATTAGTTTGTGTTGAGCAAACTCCAGTATCAAGGGAAGGAACTACACTAATTAAACGAATTTTTCCAGCTGTATCAGCCAGGGTTACAGGTGACAAATCATTTGCCAACACAGTAAAGTTAGGTGCTTTTTGCCCTACCTTAACCTCTTCTCCTACTAAGGTTACTGGGTTATTTTTAAATGTTACTTGTGCCATGATTGTAGCCTCCTTTTCAATAACTTTATCTTACTAAACTTCTTTAGGCTCTTGCAACTCATTTGCAAGTACAGGCACCTTTTTATATGTTACAATCTCTTTTTTGTCGTAGACTGCCTCATGCACAACGAGGGTATCAGCAATAAAGTCATGTATTGCTTGTTTTTTAGGTGTAAAAGCTACCGCTAGATAAGGAAGGTTCATCGGGATGATAGATATTAATCGTCCAATCCATTCTCTAAAAATAACCGTTCCCCAAGATGGTTTGGAACCGTCCTTGGCAATTACCTTTATACCAAAAATAATTTTACCGATTGTTTGAGACCAGAACTTTGTCATTAATACAAAGTATAGATAAAAAACAGTTGCGGTTAACAATGTATAAGGTGCATACCAAAAAGGATTATCAATATCCCAAGAAAACAGTCGGAAAATTGGTTTAAATAATAGCATTCCGACAGCTGATAAGATTAGGAGGTCAACAGTGTATGCCCAAAAGCGAATCCAGAAACCAGCAAACTTATGCTCAAATTTCTCCGTTCGCTGTACAAGCACCTGCTGTTTGACAGGCTCACTACCTTGCACCTCTGGATGATGGTTTTCTGTCATAATATTCCCTCCTATTCATTTCCATAGAGATACATCATTTTTGGTGCACTGTTATCAGTGATTAGCTTTGCAATCATTTGAGTTTCAATATCAACACCTAAGAATGATTGAGCTTTCATAGCAAATAATGAACTGAAGCTTGGTGAGAATCCGTATTGGAATACTTCAGCATCCTCTAATTGATAGTCTGCTTTTATCGCTGCCACCGTATCTTCAAGGAAGCCATATTCATCCGCTAGACCAGCCTCAATAGCTTGTCTGCCGTTTAAAATACGTCCATCAGCGACCTCTTTCACTTCTTGCTCCGTCATATTACGCCCTTCTTCTATAACGTCTACAAATCCTTCGTAAGAGTCATCAATAATCTCTTGAAGCATTCCTCTTTCTGTTTCTGTCATATCTCTAGTGGCGCTCATTATATCTTTATATTTTCCAGATTTAATCGTTACAAACTCTACTCCGTATTTCTCTGCAAGCTCCCCATAATTGACTCCTTGCATAATAACGCCAATAGATCCCGTCAACGTTTCCTTTGTTACAAAGATTTTGTCGGCGGGAGCTGATATGTAATATCCACCCGACGCAGCCATACTACCCATAGATACATAAATAGGCTTTTCAGTTTCTTGCTGTATTTCTACGAGTTTTCGATGAATTTCAGCAGACTCTACAACTCCTCCGCCTGGAGTATTTACGGAAAGTACGATTGCACTAACTGAGTCATCTGCCTTCACTTGCTCCAGCTGTTGCATGAAAAATGGATGATTATATGTTTCAGATGCAAACAAGCCCGCACTACCTGTATTTTGAATAGTTCCATCTACTGTTAACAATGCAATTCTATTTGAACCACTTCCCGGTTCTAATACCGTCTCATAAAACTCAGTTCCACTAGCACTAGCCATTTCATCCATTAAAGTTGCCCAGTCTGTGGAAAACACACTCGAAAGAGTATTAACAAAAATTGACACGGTTAATAATAGGAATGCCCCTAGTATGGCAAACCACCTTTTCATATTCATTTTATTTCCTCCTTTTCCCTGCATTATTTCATACGAAAATAGTGAGTAAATGTTTCATTAAATGATAAAATAAATAATATCTTTTATAAAGGAGTAAAAAATATGTCAACAAGAAACACAATCTATCTTTACACAAAAAACGATACGGAATCTCTTCAAAGAAAGAAAGAAGTAACTTCTTTAATTAAGCAATATGGATTCCAAGTAGAAGATGACCACAAAAATGCTTCTATCATCGTTAGCATCGGAACAGATGCCACATTCCTGCAAGCGGTAAGAAAAACAGAGTTTCGTCAAGATTGTCTCTATGCAGGAATTTCTCTTACAGATGCTCTTCATATGTATTGCGATTTTTACGTAGAGAATATCGAAGAAATGGCTGAGGCACTTTTAAATCAAAATATTGAAGTAAGAAAGTATCCAGTATTAGAGGTATCTGTAGATAAGCAGCCTAAGTTCCTTTGTTTAAATGAATTTACTATTCGTTCCAACATCGTCAGAGCTTTCGACTTGGATGTTTATGTGGACGGAAAGAGATTTGAAAGATTCCGCGGAGATGGAATGGTTATTTCCACACCTACTGGTAGCTCTGGATACAATAAATCTTTAAATGGAGCAATTGTTGATCCACTGATCCCATGTATTCAAGTTGCTGAAATTGCCTCTGTAAATAATAACGAATTTAGAACATTAGGATCCTCTTTTATTCTAAGCGGCAATCGTGTGCTTGATTTACACCTACCACCAGAGACAAATTCATTTCCGTCTATGAGTACCGATAATGAAGCACTAAGCATCCAGCGTGTAGAATCAGTTTCTATTAAGCTAAGCGATGCTATAGTGAAAACTGTGAAGCTAAAAAATAATAGCTTTTGGGACAAAATCAAACGATCATTCTTATAAATCACCTAAAGGGATTAACTTCTTTCTCCTATATTCCAATACTTTCGAGAATGTAAAAACAATCAGAGAAAGCCATATGAGTGAAAAGGAAAAGAACTCCATTTTACTGAATGACTCGTTATATAAAAACACACCTACTAACAACATAATAGTTGGAGCTATATACTGAAAAAAACCAGACATATATAGAGGCATGGTTTTTGTTCCCTTGGCAAAGAGAATAAGTGGTATAGCTGTAGCAGCACCAGTAAAAATTATTAATAACATAGTCTTTGTATCACTAGTAAAGAATACTGCCTCATTGTTTATTAACAAATAACCAAAATACAGCAATGCCACAGGCAGGACAAATAATGTTTCAATCGTTAGTCCCCTTATTGCGTCAATTGCAATATGCTTCTTGATTAAACCATAAAAAGCAAAGGTTGTTGCTAAGGCGAGAGCAATCCAAGGTATTTCTTTATAAGTAATAATAAGCAATACAACACCCAGACCAGCCATACCAACGGCAAGTTTCTGGGCCGGAGATAATATTTCTTTTAAAAATAATATTCCTAGAACTACAGAAAATAATGGGTTGATATAGTAGCCAAGGCTAGCTTGGACAATATATTCCTCATTGACAGCGTATATATAGATAAACCAGTTCCCTGCAATTAAATAAGAGGCCAGAAAAAGGCTATAAAACGACTTCTTATTTTTCCTTAACTCCTGTAGATCACGTATAAGTACTCTCCAATTGCGTCCAATCAAAACGATTACGATTGTGAATACAAATGACCAGATGATGCGACCGGCTAGTATCTCTTCACTCGATACGTGGGAAAGAGCCTTCCAATAAAGAGGCATAAATCCCCATAAAGAATAAGCGATAATAACCGCTAAAATGCCATGCCGCTCTTCAGACTCCATCTAAACACCTCACTATTTTGAAAAACGAAATATTAAAATAATTATATGACTTTCTCAGCATACAGTAAACAGGTTTATCTTATTAAAAAAATGGCTAGGAAAAGAACAACAGCACCGATGATAGTTATCACTACATCGGTGCTTTCCTATTCCTTATTTAGAACATCAAAAAGCCGGTAGAATAAATTCTACCGGCTTTCCTATAATGGTTAAGCTTTAAAGCCACCGCTCATTTGTTGTTGTGCTTGACGTACTAATCGCTTAGTAATTTCTCCGCCTACGGATCCGTTGGCACGCGATGTAGCTTCTCCACCAAGGTTAACACCAAATTCTTGTGCAATTTCGTATTTCATTTGATCAATTGCTTGTTGTACTCCTGGTACTAGAAGTTCGTTGTTGTTTGGCATGTTTCTCACCTCCTTGTGAGATTAGAATGGTCTTTTGACCCTAATTTATGTACAAGGAGGAGAGGTATATTTTGTTAAGATTAAAGGAAATCGTGAAATTCCTTTTCTTTTTTCTGAGGGAACGAGATGATTTCTCGTTTCTCTATTGCATCCTTTATCATCACATCATAATCCCTAAAACTCTCATAGTATTCCACCTTTTCAAGCTTAGGCTTCGTTTTTGGACAAGATGGAGTAAAGATTGTACAGCAATCTTCATATGGAAGGATTGATGTATCGTAAGTGCCAATATGACGCGCGATATCAATAATATCTAGTTTGTCCATGCTGATAAGCGGTCTTAAGACAGGCGTTGTGGTAACTGCATTAATAGCTGTCAGGCTTTCTAAAGTTTGACTAGCTACCTGGCCTAAGCTCTCTCCAGTTACTATTCCAAGTGCTCCTATTTCTTCTCTCACTTGATCCGCAATCTTCAGCATCAATCTTCTTGTAGTTGTCATTGATACATTTTCAGGAATCTGTGCTTGTATACTTTGCTGGATTTCTGTAAAAGGTATGATATGAAGTCTAACAGTTGCACCAAATTGACTCAGTATATTAGCTAGATCCATCACTTTTTCCTTTGAACGTTCACTAGTAAATGGCGGGCTATGAAAATGAATTGCGTCTATTCTTACTCCTCGCTTCATTAACATATAACCTGCTACCGGGCTATCTATTCCTCCAGAAAGCATGAGAAGTGATCGACCGTTAGATCCTAGAGGCATACCACCAGCACCCGGGATGACTTGGGCCATCATATACACTGCCTCGCTTAACACTTCAATTCTTAGGTCAATATCCGGCTGCTTCATCTTCACCTTTAAAGAAGGATACGCTCTTAAGACGTGAGTAGCAATATTCGCTTGCAACTCATAAGTATCCAAAGTAAATGACTTGTCCGTCCGTTTCACGGTAACTCGGAACGTTTGACCCTCTGTAGGTAGGTTCTCCATTATCTGAAGGGCTGCCTTCTTGATCGTGTCTAACTCTTTGTCGCAAGAAGCCACTGGACTGAAGGATTGGATGCCAAATATATTTGGTAATCGTTTAATTAATTCTTCTATTTCGGCATCCACCGTTGAAGTTAAGAACATACGATCACGTTCTGCCTGTATTTTTATATTCGGTAAGTCTGCAAATGAAAATTTAATGTTATTTCTTAAATGATTGATAAACTGCTTTCTATTTCTCCCCTTTGTAGAAAGCTCGCCATATCTAACTAATATCTTTTCCCATTTCATCTATCTCTAGTCTCCTTTGATGACGCTCATCGCTTCTTTAAATATGTGTTTAAATTGCTCTATCTCATCCATTGTATTTTCGTGACTGACACTTAGTCTTATTACTCCGTTTATATACTCATCGGACAGATGCATCGCTTGTAATACATGACTTGTCTTTGTTTGTCTAGAGGAACAAGCGCTACTAGTAGATACTATCACATCTTTTTCTTGCAGCGCATTGATTAGAACCTCACCCTTTATATTTCTTACCGACAACGTAAGGATGTGAGGAGCTCTCTGCTCAGGTGATATTATTTTTACATCCTTAAATTTCTGTAAAAATGGGATAAGCGAATTAGACATATTCCACATTTTTAATTGATTTGCTTCCAATCCTTCATCCGCTAATCTCATTGCCTTTGCGGTACAAACAGCTAACGGAACGGGAGTGGTTCCACTTCTAATCCCACTTTCCTGTCCACCCCCAAAGATTATAGGCTCTACTTCTTTATTCTCAGCTAACGCTAGTAAGCCAGACCCCTTTAGTCCATGGATTTTATGAGAGGAAATAGTAAGCGCATCTATATCATATAGCTTAAAGTTTATAGGAAGTTTTCCGAAGCTCTGAACTGCATCTACATGAATTACCGCCCTACTCGCCTCTCTTGTTAGGCTAATAATTTTTTTAATTGGTTGTACGGCCCCAGTTTCATTGTTTATATGCATTACGCTAACCAAAACGGTATCTTCTCTTAGCAAGGAAGCAAATGCCTCTATGTCCACCACACCATCCTCGCCAACTGGAATCCATTCCACCTCGAAGCCTAGTGTAGATAATCTTCTTGCAGCCTCTAAAACCGAAGGATGTTCAATTTCGGAGACCAATATATGCCTACCTCTAGATCGATATCTATTTGCAAGGCCAAAAATAGCGAGGTTATTTGATTCAGTTCCACCAGAGGTAAAATAGATTTTATTTTTGGCCGTCTTTAATATGGTAGCCGCTTGGCCTCTAGCTGATTCTAAAAGTTCATTTGTTTTATGACCAAATAAATGGATGGAAGAGGGATTGGCCCAATATTGTTCATTTATTGCAACATATGTTTCCAATATTTCTTTGGAAGCCTTGGTTGTTGCACTGTTATCAAGATAAATCATTTTTTCACTCCTTCTTAGGTTATAAGTCAAATGTTGAGTAGTGTCCTATCCTAATAAAGTCCCGTTGATCTCCATTACAGGCGGACGCTTTCCGCGGGCACGGCTCCAACTAACTTTTATCGTGCCATGTCACGATAAAAGTTGATTTTCCGCACGAGCTATTCCCGGTGGAGTCTGTCGCATACATAATTCAGCAATACATTTGCTTGATAGTGCACAAATCACCTTTCTATAACTTCTTTCTAGTCAATTCAGGTATATAAAATATGTGATTTGGGCTATTTCATATAATTTGTATAAATACCCTCAACAAATATTATAGAACCTTTAAAAGGCATACGAGGATTTTGACTCGGAAAAAAACCACCTTCACTTTTCCATGTGAGGTGGTATTTTTCCGGTTAACATGTTCATTTTTCACTGTCGTATTATGTATGCCAAGCTGCCTCTTTTATCAGCTTTTCAATTTTCTTCAAGGCACCTGGCTCTACTTCCTCCACTGCTGTTGCAGCATCCTCTAATGCCTTTGCATAGCGCAACTGTCTGAATGCTTCCTCTGCTTCGAGCAGACGAGCGTGAACTTCAGGATTCGTTTTTCGATAACGATTACCATACTGAATAATTCTCTCTGTTAACTCTACATTTTCTAGCATTTCTTTTGCTTTTTGATGAACCTCTTCCATGCATGCTTCTGCTTTTACTAAATAACTATCCACCAATGTCATGTTTAGAGGTACCTCTTGAAGACTTTGCATAGCAATATAAATATGCTCTTCTGCTTCTTCTAATCGAACATCCATCTCTTCGGGAATCCCCGGAAGATTTGCCTTTTGAATCATTCGATCCGTTTCATGAAGCAATAACTTTAACTCGTCAAGCTTCTCTCTTGCCTTGTTTTCATCAATTCGCAGGTTTTTTAAACGATTTGCAAATCGGTCCTGCTCCTCATATAAACGATCTATTTCCTCTGCAATCTCATGTAGCTCTTCTTGCAAGCTGGAGTAAGCAGATTTTTCTTCCTGTACTCGTAATGAAAGAATAGAGAAACGCTTCTCAAGCTCCTCTAACTCCTTTAAGCAGCTTTGAGGGATTTCTGCCTCTTTCTCCGGAAGTCGATAGCTTTGCTGTACATATGCCGCTTCTTCACTTATTGCTCTAGTGACAGACGTCACCTCTTTTAGACGACTTTCTGTTTGAGCTTTATGAACGTCCACAAACTTCTTAGCTATCACTTCTTTTTCAAGCAAGTCATATAGTGTATCAATTTCATCCTTTATCTCTTCCACTCTAGCCAAAGGCCTTGCTACCTCTAACTGGACAATATCCGCCTTAAGCTCGATTAGCTCCTTCTCTAAAGAATCCAGCTTATTCGTCATTTCCAGATGCTGCAGATAATAAGAGCTCTCTTCCATCTCTCTCTGCCCGACACGCAATTCATGAATAGTAGCCGGAATTTTATGCTGCAACTCGGTTAGAAGGGTAGGAATTTGGTGAATCTTATGGAAGAATCTTTGAGCCTCGTCTTGTATAGATATAACGATTTCCCTAGCCTTTAAATAATTCCCTGTGTCAGTTAACTCATCAAATTGTTCAAATAGAGGGATAAAGGACTCGAGCTTTTCTTCTAATGGTCTTGCAGCTTCTCCAAAAGAATATTGGTGCGCTAGCAAAGTTTTCCTTGCTGAACGGTGCTGTTCTTTTAACTGTTCAATTTCTATTCTGTTTTTTTCCTCACTACCGATAAGCTCTTCTAATTCTTTCAAAATTCCATTCATTTTATCATCACAAGTGGAAATTAGAAAATGGAGCTCTTTTTCTATCTTAGAGGCTTTCATAAACATAAACTTATCCACACATTCCTCTGCATCAAACAAGAGGACGTCTATTTTAGACATATGGACATCCATAACTTCCGTCCAAGTATTACGCCATCTTTCAAACATCTCTTCTGTTTGCCCATTCATATTCAGTTGCTTGACCTTTGTCATCTCTTCTAAAATGGGTTTATTTTGAATTTGATGTTTTTCATGCTCTAACCTGGCGATCTCTGTTGTATGCTTTCTTCTTATAATAAACGCAATTACTGCAATTACTAAAAGTATAATGACTGCTGGGATGATATACTTCATCGTAAGCCCCCTGTTCCAAAATCAAAAAATACTATTTAATATCTTACTCTATATCTTACCATGCTTTTTATGTTATTGTTTCATAAAACATGATAAAAACTATGAAATTTGTCATAAAATATACTTCATACTCAAAAGGAGGTCAATATATGAAAAAAGATGGGCATATTCATACACCCTATTGTCCTCATGGTACACTAGATAGCTTCCATCGATATATAGAAAAAGCAATTAAACATGGATTTGAGGAAATCACGTTCACAGAGCATGCCCCACTGCCAGCAGGATTCCTTGATCCAACCCCTCAAAAGGATAGTGGCATGGACCTCCAGCAATTAGAAAATTACATCTCAGATTTAGAACAGTTGAAAAAGCAATACAAACAAGATATTGTTATATCAACCGGTCTTGAGGTGGATTATATTTCTAATTTCGAAGAGGAAACTACTAAATTTCTAGATACTTATGGAAAATATTTGGATGATGCAATTCTATCAGTTCATTTTCTTTATTATCAGCAAAAATACGTATGTATTGATTACTCGAAGGAAACCTTCCTTGAGTTTGTTCAACTTACAGGTGAACCATTATCCGTCTATAAATTGTATTATAAAACAGTGATGGATTCAATAAAGAGTGAACTTGGAAAATATAAACCGAAAAGGATTGGACATATTACACTTGTTCATAAATTCCAATTAGCACTATCCGAGAAAATAAACGACCAGCAATATATTCGAGAAATCCTACAAGAATTAAAAAATAGCAATCTACAACTCGACCTAAATAGCGCCGGCCTTGCGAAGCCATATTGTAGAGAGAGCTATCCTCCTCTTCCCTTCGTCCACGAGGCACGAGTACTTGGGATTCCTATCATATTTGGTTCGGACGCCCATCAAGTTAAGGATTTACATCAATTTTATAAGCAATTTGAATGCTTATACTAGAATGGAGATGTATCAATGTTCACAAAATCAACTTACTCACAAGATTTATCCGCTAATTATACAATGCTTGCAAAACAGCTAGATGCACTTTTAACTGGCGAACCAAATGTCATTGCTAATTTAAGCAATGCTTCTGCACTGCTCAATCAGTTTTTTGATCAAATTAATTGGGTAGGCTTTTATTTGGTGGAAAATGGAGAGCTTGTCCTTGGACCATTCCAGGGCCTCCCTGCCTGCGTTCGGATTCCGCTTGGAAAAGGGGTATGTGGGACCTCTGCAGAAACACAGGAAACAATCATAGTTCCAGATGTCCACCAATTCCCTGGACATATAGCATGTGACGCTGCTTCTCAATCAGAAATTGTCTTACCAATCGTAAAAGACGGGGAATTAATAGGAGTCCTGGATATTGATAGCCCTATTAAAAATCGTTTCTCCCAAGAAGATGCAAAAGGACTGGGGCAATTTATTCAAGTGCTGATTAAGCACTTATAACTCCATAACAAGGAAAAGCTACTACACAAGGATTTACATGATCTTGGGTAGTAGCTTTTCTATTACCTGTTATATAGAAGAAAATGCATTTTCAAGGTCGTCTATAATATCCTTTACATTTTCCAATCCAACTGACAACCTTAACATACCGTCTGTGATGCCCATTGCGTTTCTTTCCTTCTCAGGCACGACAGAATGTGTCATGGTAGCAGGATGCTGTATTAATGTCTCAGCATCTCCTAAGCTTACAGCTATTTTAATAAGCTTCAACTTATTCATAAACTTTTGGGCTACCTCCACCCCGCCCTTGATGTTGAAAGATATTAATCCTCCCCCATTTTTCATTTGACGCCTAGCAATCTCATATTGTGGGCTCATAGGGTCAAACGGATAAAAGATACTATCCACCTTGTCCTGACCACTTAGATATCGAAAAACTTTTTCAGCATTCTCACTATGTCTGTCCATTCTTATATGAAGGGTTTTTAATCCTCTAATTAAAAGCCATGCATCAAATGGGGAAATAATCCCGCCAAAATCCTTTTGAACAGTTGATCTAATTTTTACCATTTCCTCTTTGTCTTTCCCTATCAAAAGACCAGCAATGACATCTCCATGACCATTAATATATTTTGTTGCACTGTGTAATACAAAATCTGCTCCTAAATCTAAAGGATTTTGAAGATATGGAGAAGAGAACGTGTTATCTACAACCACAGGGATATGATGCTTTTTTGCAATTTCGGTAATCATTTCAATATCCACAATTTCCATTGTAGGATTTATCGGTGTTTCTATATAAATACAAGCTGTATTAGGTTTGATTGCAGCTTCTACTTCTTCTTTTGAACTTAACGCCGCTAAATCATGAGAAATATTATACTTTTCCTCCATTATATTCAGTAAACCAAATGTACAGCCATAAATCCCTCTTGTACATAAGATATGATCTCCTGCCTTCGTCAAGTAAACTAATATAGTACTAACGGCGGCCATCCCAGAGCCAAAAGCCAGTGCCCCTTCACCGTGCTCTAACGCTGCCATTCTATCCTCTAATACCTGGACCGTTGGATTTCCTAGTCTTGAATATATTCCTCCCATTTCCTCTCCAGAAAATCTTTTTGCACCTTGTTCTGCATTTTCAAATGCATAGGTAGAGGTCTGGTACAACGGAACTGCTAAGCTATCTAAGTGTTTAGCTGTTTCATAACCTTCATGGATAATGACTGTCTCTTTTTCTACTATTTGTTTCTTCATACATACACTCCTTTGTAAACGCTTACATATAGTTTACACATTTAGCAGAAAAAAGAAAAGAAGCTCGCCTAGGTGCTGCACCCCAAAAGTTAGAGTAAAAACTAACTTTTGGGGTGTTTTTCTATGGCTAAATATAGTGAAGAATTTA